>JBIITW010000027.1:0-31119 GCA_044340265.1 Burkholderiales bacterium
CTTGCCCTCGGCCATCAGCGGGATCACTTCATCGACATGCGGATAGGGATACACGTAATGCAGTCGTACCCAGGCGCCGAGCGAGGACATCGCCTGCACCAGTTCGGTCATCCGGGTCTTCACCGGACGGCCGCCCCAGAAACCGGTACGGTACTTCACGTCCACCCCGTAGGCAGAGGTGTCCTGCGAGATCACCAGCAGTTCCTTCACGCCGGCTCGCACCAGGTGTTCGGCCTCCTGCAGCACGTCGCCGACCGGCCGCGACACGAGGTCGCCGCGCATCGACGGGATGATGCAGAAGGTGCAGCGGTGGTTGCAGCCCTCCGAGATCTTCACGTAAGCGTAGTGTCGCGGCGTCAGGCGGATGCCCTGCGGCGGCACCAGGTCGGTGAACGGGTCGTGCGGGCGCGGCAGGTAGTCGTGCACCGCCTGCATCACCTCGTCGGTTGCATGCGGGCCGGTGACGGCGAGCAGGTTCGGGAAGTTGTCGCGCACCACCGTGCCCTTGGCGCCCAGGCAGCCGGTGACGATCACCTTGCCGTTCTCGGCCAGCGCCTCGCCGATAGCCTCGAGTGATTCCTCGACGGCGGCACCGATGAAACCGCAGGTGTTCACGATCACCATGTCCGATCCGGCATAGTCGGGGGAGATCGTGTAGCCCTCGGCGCGCAACTGGGTCAGGATGCGTTCGGAATCGACCAGCGCCTTCGGGCAACCGAGCGACACGAACCCGACCCGCGGCACCGCCGGCATCGGGGACGGCGCCGGCGCTTCACCTGCCCTGGCCGGGGTGCGCCCGGCGTCCGCGCCACTGGCGCGCTGTTTGGCGGCAGGCAACGCTACTTCTCTTCCGGCTTGTTGCCGTTGCTGCCGGCGGGCGGGGTTCCGACGAAGCCCGGGAACGGAAAGCCGCTGAACATGTTCTGCGTCTGCTTCTGCATCTGCTGCTGCATGTCGACGAACATCTTCGCGCTCTGCTCGAGGTAACCACTCATCAGGCTCTGCACCGCCGGGCCCTGCATCTTGACGATCTGGTTCCAGGCTTCGCTGTTGACCATCGGGTTGCCGCCGTAGATCGACCGGGACTGGTCCTGAAGCTGCTGCTGGATGCCCATGAACGTCTGTATGTTCTTCTCGAGGTAGCTGCCCATCATGCCCTGCATCGCATTGCCGTAGAAGCGGATCATCTGCGACAGCATGTCGGAGGAGAACATCGGCGCCTCGCTGTTTTCCTCGTCCAGGATGATCTGCAGCAGGATGTTGCGCGTGAGGTCGTCGTTCGACTTGGCGTCGATCACCTGGAACGGCGTCTGTTCCAGTACCAGCTGCTTCACGTTCGCCAGCGTGATGTACGTGCTGGTGGCGGTGTCGTAAAGACGGCGGTTCGGGTACTTCTTGATGATGCGCGGCGTGTCGCTCATGGTCCCTTTTTCCCTCGTCCGGCGGTGTTCTGCGGTGGCGGTCGGTGCTCCAGGATTGAAGTATGCACCTGTTCGCCGTTGTGCCACCGGCGCAGAAGATCGGGCATGATTCACCGGCTGGACTCCGGTGTGTCCGGCAGCACGGATTCCAGGATGTTTCCCCTGTTTCCCGGAGGCTGCAATTGACCAAACCCCTGAAGTCGCCTGAAGCATTGGCCCAGTTGCAGCAGGAAAACCTGTCGGCTGCGATTCGTTTCGCGCAGTTGACCGTCGAAGCCTCCCAGAAGCTGCTCGGCGTCCAGCTGGATGCCGCGCGGCACGCGATCGAGGCCGGCACGCGAAACATCGATGCACTGGCCCGGGCGAAGACTCCGGAAGAGGCGATCGCATTGCGCACGGAGCTTGCCGGCCAGGCCGTCGAGCAGGCCCTCGGCTATTCCGAAAGCGTCTACTCGGTGGCGGCCGAGCTGCAGGACCAGTTCGGCCGGCTGGTCGGGCAACGCATGGACGCCTGTTCATCCGACCTGCAGGAGACCATGGAGACACTGCTCGATGCCACGCCGCCGGGCGCTGCCGCCGCCGCGGGTGCCGTCCGCCACGCGATGGTCGCCGGTCAGGCCGCTTTCGACGACATGACGCGCACCACCCGACAGATGTCCGAGCTGGCGCGCTCCAACATCAAGGCTGCAACCGACGCCACCGCCGCGGCCGTCAAGGCATCGCGCAAGCGCTGAATCGCAGTCCCTGGCGCCTGCGTCTCGATCCGGCAAAGCGCCTGGCGCCAGCGCGCGGTGCCCCGGAACACGCAGGCACCGCAAACCCCATCACGACATGTGCTGGCCGCCGTTGATCGCGATGTTCGAGCCGGTGACGAATGCCGCCTCTTCAGAGCACAGGTAGGCCACCAGGCCCGCCACTTCCTCCGGCTTGCCCAGCCGGCCCATCGGGATCTGCGGCACGATCTTCGTGTCCAGCACGTCCTTCGGGATCGCCATCACCATCTTGGTGCCGATGTACCCCGGCGAGATCGTGTTGACCGTCACGCCCTTGCGCGCGACCTCCAGCGCGAGCGCCTTGGTGAAGCCATGCATGCCGGCCTTGGCCGCCGAATAGTTGGTCTGGCCGAACGCGCCCTTCTGGCCATTGACCGACGAGATGTTCACCACGCGTCCCCAGCCACGATCGACCATGCCGTCGACCACCGGCTTACACATGTTGAACACGCTGTCGAGGTTGGTCTTGAGCACGGCGTCCCAGTCGACCTTGCCCATCTTCTTGAAGGTCATGTCGCGCGTGATGCCGGCGTTGTTGACCAGCACGTCGATCGGTCCCACTTCGGCCATGATCTTCGCGCAGCCCGCCGCGCAGGAGTCGAAATCGGAGACGTCGATCTGCACCGCGTAGATGTCGTGCCCCTTGGCCTTCATTTCCTCCAGCCAGCCCGCCGCCTTGGTGTTGCCGGGGGAATAGCTGACCACCACCTTGTCGCCCATGTTCGAAAGCTTGGTTGCGATTGCTTCGCCCAGCCCGCCCATGCCGCCCGTAACCAGCGCCACTCTCTTTGCCATCAGGTCCTCCGTTGCTTCGTTTATCAATGCCTTCGACCGACCCTGTCCGGACATGCGCCGG
The DNA here is from genome assembly GCA_044340265.1 of Burkholderiales bacterium. Classification (GTDB taxonomy): domain Bacteria; phylum Pseudomonadota; class Gammaproteobacteria; order Burkholderiales; family CAIKXV01; genus CAIKXV01. Next base: position 3,051 of record JBIITW010000027.1, read on the forward strand.
ATCGCATCGCAACCCCGATGGCCATTCGATGAAGCCTTGCGGGACGGTAACGACGTATCGTGAAGAAGATGTTAACCCAAGGCTTTCCGGCCCCTTGCGAAAACCGCTGCTGCGAAGCAGCAACCGTGCCAGTGTGCGCCGCGGTCCGTATCGGGGTGCGGGTTGGGCTGCGGGTCGGGATCAACGCTCCAGCACGTAGCGGCCCGGCGCAGGCTCGAGCGGCGGATGACGTGCGTCGGCGTCTATGTCCGGCGCCTTCACCTGCCGGCCCGATCGCTTCTTCAGCCAGGCCGCCCAGTGCGTCCACCAGCTGCCTTCATGCCGGCTGGCCGCGGCCAGCCAGGCGTCCGCGGTCTTCGTGCGCGCCGGTGCGCCTGCAGCACCGGACGCGGTGTAGAAGTGGCGCCGGTTCTTCGCCGCCGGGTTCACCACGCCGGCGATATGGCCGCTCGCGGCGAGCACGAACGCCCGGTTGCCGCGCAGCAGGCCGCGCGCCAGCCAGGCCGTGCGCCAGGGCACGATATGGTCCTCTTCGGCCGCGAGCAGGTACCAGGCACTGCGGATCGAACGCAGGTCGAGCGGCTCACCTTCGAGCTGCAACCGGCCGGGATGGCGAAGGTTGTTCTCGAAGTACATCTGGCGCAGGTACCACGCATAGAGCACGCCGGGCAGGCTGGTGCCGTCGCTGTTCCAGTACAGCAGGTCGAACGGCTCCGGCGCCTTGCCCTTCAGCCAGTGGTCGACCACGAAGCGCCAGATCAGGTCGTTCGCACGCAGGCTGGCGAAGGTGAACGCCAGGTCGCGCCCGCTCATCACCGCGGGCTCCGCTGCAGGGTCGAAGCGGCGCTCGCAGGCTTCGACATAATCGCGATCGATGTAGACGCCGATGTCGCCGACATCGCTGAAGTCGAGCATCGTCGCCAGCAGCGTGGTCGATGCCGCGGGCTGTTCGCCGCGCGCGGCCGCCAGCGCGAGCGCGGTGGACAGCAGGGTGCCGCCGACGCAGAAGCCCAGCGTGTTCACCTGGGGCGATCCCGAGACCTCGCGCGCGATGCCGATCGCCTCGAGCACGCCGCGCTGTGCATAGTCGTCCCAGCGCAGGTGGCCGAGCGCCTGTGGTGCATTGCGCCAGGACAGGATGTAGACATCGAAGCCCTGTTCGAGCGCGAATCGCACGAAGGAATTGCCGGGCTGCAGGTCGAGGATGTAGTACTTGTTGATGAACGGCGGCACGATCACCAGCGGCCGGGCATGCACGGTCGGCCCGGTCGGGCGGTAGTGGATCAGCTCCATGATCTCGTTGCGATGGATCACCGAGCCTGGGGTCATCGCGAGGTTGCGGCCGACGGCGAACGCCTGCTCGTCGGTCATCGTCAGCGCACCGCGGCGGGTGTCCTCGGCCGCGCGCTGCAGCCCGCGCGCCAGTGTTTCGCCACCGCTGCGCGCCGCGAGTTCGAGCACCTCGGGGTTGGTCGGTGCGAAGTTCGCCGGTGACATCGCCTCGAGCCATTGCCTGAGGAAGAAGCGCGCATGGCGCGCGTCCACGGGTTCGAGGGCCGCCGCTTCGATTGCACGTTCGAGCCATCGTTCGTTCAGCAGGTGCGCCTGGCGCAGGTAGTCGAACCAGGGGTGGGACTGCCATGCCGGTGCGCTGAACCGGCGATCGCGCGCGGCCAGCGCCGGCAACTCGGGGTCGGGTGCGGCCTGCGGCACCTGTCCGACCATCGACTGCCACAGCGCCGTGTGGCGTTCGGCAAGCTCGCGGGCGAGTGCCTGCCAGGTATCCGGAGAACGCTCCAGTGCCGCGGCGAGCGTCGCCCAGGCGCGCGCAACCGCGGGCGGCTGGTTCACGCGTCCCTCCAGACCAGCGCAGCCATGCGCCCGGTGATCCCGTCGCGTCGATAGGAAAAGAAGCGTGCCGGGTCGGCGACGGTGCACAGCCCGCCGCCATGCACGCGTGTCACGCCGGCGCGCGACAGTCGGCGGCGGCCCAGGGTGAACAGGTCCGCATACCACTTCCCGGGCAGTGTCGGTGACGGCATGAAGGCGATGTCGTCGGAGCGATCGACGGCCAGGAAGGCGTCGCGCACGTCGGCGCCGACTTCGAACGCGGTCGGTCCGATCGCGGGTCCGAGCCAGGCGATCATCCGCTGCGCATCGACGCCGATCCCGGCCAGCGTGCTTTCGATCGCACCGCCGACGAGGCCGCGCCATCCGCAGTGCGCCGCGCCGACCCAACGGCCGTCGTCGCTGCACAGGAGCACCGGCATGCAGTCGGCAATCATCACCGTGCATACCGTGTGCGCACGATCGGTGAACGATGCATCGGCCGGTGGCGGTTGGTCGATCTCGTGCGCCGCCACTGCGCGGTTGCCGTGCACCTGCTGCAGCCAGCGTGCCGGGGCGGGCAGCATGGCATCGAGGCGGCGCCGGTTCTCGGCCACCGAAAGGGGGTCATCCCCGGCGCGCGTGCCCAGGTTCAGTGAACGGTGCGCACCGCTGCTCACGCCACCGTCACGCGTCGTGACCAGTGCGCGGATGCCGGGTGGCGCCGGCCAGTCGGGCACGATCAAGGCAGCCGCGGGTATCGTGCCGGGCGCTCCCGGCGGTGCGGGTGCGGCGGACGCAGCGGACGCAGGTGGGGCAGTCATGGCAGGCGCAGCGCATCGAGCGCTGCCTGGATGTCGCCCGGCAGTGTCGAGCGGAAGCGCATCGGCTCACCCGTATCCGGATGCGCGAACGCCAGCTCGACCGCATGCAGCGCCTGCCGGCCGATCGCGTCCGAGGCCGCTGCCAGTGCCGGCGCGAGGCGGGCACTGCGCGGGCCGTAGACCGGGTCGCCGAGCACGGCATGGCCGATCGCATCGAGGTGTACCCGGATCTGGTGTGTGCGGCCGGTGGACAGCTGGCATTCGACCAGCGCGGCACCGGCCAGCGGCTGCAGGGTGCGGAACCGAGTCAGTGCCGGCCGGCCTCCGGCAACCACGGCCATGCGCACGCGGTGCACCGGATGCCGGCCGATCGGCCGGTCGATCTCGCCCGAGGCGGGCGGGATGCCGATCACGACCGCCTGGTAGATGCGCTCGACATCGCGTGCCGCCAGCGCGCGCACCAGTGCGGTATGGGCGACCAGGGTCTTGGCCACCATCATCAGCCCGCTGGTCTCCTTGTCGAGGCGATGCACGATGCCGGCTCGCGGCAGCGATTCGATCGCCGGATGATGATGCAACAGCGCATTGAGCAGCGTGCCCTGCCAGTTGCCACTGCCCGGATGCACGACCAGTCCGGCCGGCTTGTCGAGCACGAGCACCGAGGCGTCTTCGTGCACGATCTGCAGTGCGATCGCCTCGGGCAGCGCGGTGGCCTCGCGCGGGTCGGCACCGGGGGTCACTTCCAGCAGTTCTCCGCCCCAGACGCGGTCGGCGCTGCGCACCGTGCGCCCGTCGACCAGTACCCGACCGCCGCGGATCCATTGCTGCAGGCGGCTGCGCGAGTGTTCAGGCATCAGCGCCGCGAGCGCCTGGTCGATGCGTTCACCGGCCCCGGCTGCCGGTATGACCAGGCGCAGCGGCGCGGCCGGCAGCGTTCCGTTCATGGAACCAGCCGGTGCGTCGTCTGACGACGGGAGGGTCGAGCTATACTGATGCGGAATCAATTGCTTGCCATGGAACGGACGAATCGATGAAAGCCGCAGCTTCGAATCCCGATCGGCCGCTTGCCGGTCGGATGTGTGACAGCCGCACCGGCATTGCTTCCGCAGTCGGGCGTTGGACGAGTTTACCGGCACTGCGGCAGGCGGTGATCGCGGCGGCGGCGCTCTGCCTGGTCGCCGGCTGTGCATCGGTGCGCGATTTCGACGAGACCCGGGGCTGGCCTGCGCAGAAGCTCTACGCGGAAGCGCGCGACGAGATGAACAGTCGCAACTGGGTGCGCGCGATCAAGCTGTACGAAACGCTGGAGTCGCGGTTCCCGTTCGGCCGCTATTCGCAGCAGGCGCTGCTCGAACTCGCCTATTCGCAGTGGAAGGAGTCCGAGCCGCTGCCGGCGATCGCCACCCTCGACCGCTTCCTGAAGCTGTATCCGACGCATCCGAGCGCGGACTACGCGTGGTACCTGCGCGGCCTGATCAACTTCAACCACGACCTGGGCTTCCTCAGCGAACTGTCTCGCCAGGACGTGAGCGAGCGTGACCCGCGGTCGGCGCGCGAGTCGTTCGATTCGTTCCGCGAACTGGTCACGCGCTTCCCGGAGAGCCGCTACGCGCCAGATGCTGCCGCGCGGATGAAGTTCATCGTCAACATGCTCGCCTCGCACGAGGTCCATGTCGCACGGTTCTATCTCCGCAAGGGTGCATACGTGGCTGCAGCCAACCGTGCGCAGACCGCGCTCACCACCTATCCGCAGGCGCCGGCCAACGAGGAAGGGTTGCTGATCCTGGTCAAGGCCTATGACGCGATGGGGCTGACGGAACTGCGCAACGATGCCGAACGGGTGATGAAGGCGAACTTCCCGAAGAGCAAGTACCTGTCCACCGACCCGCGGGTGGATGGTCGCCGCTGGTGGCACTTCTGGTAGCCGGGTGCCGTTGACCCGGGTTCACCGCGCGAACCGGCGCAGCACCTTCATCGGTTCGTCGATCGCGGTGGCGTCCAGGGCGGAGCGGATTGCCGCCAGTCGAGCTCAGCGCGCTTCGAAGCCGGCTTCGGCGATCACTTCGCGCAGGCGGCCAGCCGGTGCTGTCACCGGATCATGTTCGATGCTCGCCTGGGCCGGCTCGAGCGTCACCGTTGCCGACTGCACGCCGGGGGTGGCCTGGAGTGCGCGCGAAAGGCTGTTGACACAGCCCTGGCAGGTCATGCCTTCGACCATGATGCGGGTGGTTTCCATCGTTCAGGTGCCTTTCGTTGCCGGGGCGGGAGAAGGAGAAGCAGAAGCAGAAGGAATCACGGAAGGAGACGGCGACGGGGAGGGCGCTGTGCCGGTGCCCGCTGCCGGCCGCCAGCGCCGCAACAGCAGCGCGTTGCCGACGACGCAGACGGAACTTGCGGCCATCGCCGCGCCGGCGATCACCGGATCGAGCATGCCGGCAGCCGCCAGCGGGATGCCCAGCGCGTTGTAGCCGAAAGCCAGGAACAGGTTCTGGCGGATCTTCGCCATCGTCGCGCGAGACAGGTCGATGGCGTCGACCACCTGCGACAGCCGGTTGCCCATCAGCGTGATGTCCGCCGTGTGCAGCGCAATGCCGGAGCCGCTGCCGATCGCGAAACTCACGTCCGCCGCGGCCAGCGCCGGTGCATCGTTGATGCCGTCACCGACCATGCCGACCGACCGGCCTTCGGCCTTCAGGCGGCCGATCTCTGCGGCCTTGTCGCCGGGGGTGCAGCGTGCCCGGTACGACACGATGCCGGCTTCGGCGGCGACGCGGGCGGTGACCGCCTCCTGGTCTCCCGACATCACACGCAGTTCGACCGATGCGGCGCGCAGTCGGGCGACTGCGTCGGCCGTATCCGCACGCAGCGCATCGGCAAGGCCGATCATGCCCAGCGCGCGGCCGTCGAGCGCGACGGCGACCCAGGTCAGCCGGTCCGTGTCCGCATCCTGGATCGGCCGGGTCGTGACGTCGATGCCTTCGGCCTGCAGCCATTCAGCCGATCCGAGCAGCGCGGACCTGCCATCGATCCTCGCCCGTACGCCGCTGCCGACCACGGCCTCGAAGCCCTCGACGCGAGGCGTCTTCATGTCGGCGCCGGTCGCGCCTGCTTCGCGGATCGCGTGCGCCAGCGGATGCTCGGAATCGGCCTCGAGTGCCGCGGCGACGCCGAGCACCTGCGCATCGGTGGCACCGTCGAATGCGATGATCTTCACGACCTGTGGCCGGCCGGTGGTCAGGGTGCCGGTCTTGTCCACGATCAACAGGTCGAGCCGGTGCGCTGCCTCCAGCGCGGCGGCGTTGCGGATCAGGATGCCGGCACGCGAACCTTCGCCGATGCCGACGATCACCGCCGTGGGTGTCGCCAGCCCCAGCGCACATGGACAGGCGATGACCAGCACCGCGATCGCCGGCACCAGCGCGTCCACCAGGCTCGCCCCGGACAGCATCCAGCCACCGAAGGTCAGGGCGGCCAGCACCAGCACCACCGGCACGAACACGCCGGCAATGCGATCGGCCAGCCGCTGGATGGGTGCCTTCGACCCCTGCGCTTCGCTGACCAGCTGCACGATCCTCGCCAGTGCCGTGGTCGCACCGACACCGGTCGCGCGCACCCGCAGCGCGCCAGTGCCGTTGACCGTGCCGGCGAACACCGGATCGGTGTTGTCCTTGGGAACGGGCAGGCTCTCGCCGGTCAGCATGCTCTCGTCGACGCTGGAGCGCCCGTCGATCACCTCGCCATCGACCGGGAAGGATTCGCCCGGGCGAAGCTGAAGCGTGTCGCCGGGCCGTACCTCTGCCACCGGGACCTCCATGGTCGTGATGCCGCCCGTGTCGACGGGGCGCTCGACGCGGGCCGTCGGCGGCTGCAGCGCGACCAACGCGCTGATTGCCGCACCGGTACGGCTGCGCGCGCGCGCCTCGAGCCACTTTCCGAACAGCACCAGCGTGATGATCGTCGCGCTCGACTCGAAGTACAGGTGTCCACCCGGTTCGACGAAGGTGACCACTGCGCTGTATCCCCATGCGATGGTCGTGCCCAGCGCGACCAGCACGTCCATGTTCGCGCCCCCGCCGCGCAGTGCATTCCATGCGCCTCGATAGAATGGCCGTCCGAAGGCGAACTGGACGACGGTTGCGAGCACCAGCTGCACGCCGTCCGGGAGCATCCAGTCATGGCGGCCGGCGAACATGCCGACCATCTGCGCCAGCAGCGGAGCGGTCAGCAGCGCCGACAGCACCAGGGCCCATGTCGCTGCGCGATGGCTGGCGTCGGCCGCCGCGGTGGCGGGCCCGTTGTCTGCGCCCGGCGCGGTGTCGAGCACCCGTGCGGTGTACCCGGCCCGCGAGACGGCATCGGTGAGGGTCGCCTCGTCGGTGCGCACCGGGTCGAATTCGACATGCGCGCGCTCGGTCGCGAAGTTCACCGAGGCGCTCACCTCGGGCAGGCGGCCAAGCACTTTCTCGATGCGGGCCGCGCAGGCCACGCATGTCATGCCTTCGATGGCCAGGTCGACCGACGCGGGGGAGGGGCGCCGGGCGCCCGGTTCGGGCAGGATGTCCATCTGGTCACCGTACCCCCATGGGGTACGGTGGTCAAGGACGAGACCGTCCGTCAGGGTCTCTGTCAGCCCGATAGTTCAGGACGGCCGGCGAACAGCTCCAGGGCTTCGGGATTGGCAAGCGCTTCGCGGTTCTTGACCGGCTGGCCGTGGACCACGTTGCGCACCGCCAGCTCGACGATCTTTCCGCTCTTGGTGCGCGGAATGTCGGCCACCTGCAGCACCTTCGCGGGCACGTGCCGGGGCGTCGTGTTGTCGCGGATACGCGCCTTGATCCGCGCGACCAGCGGGTCATCGAGTTGCAGTCCATCCCGCAGGCGCACGAACAGCACCACCCGTACGTCATTGGGCTGCGCCGGGGGCCAGTCCTGGCCGATCACCAGTGCCTCGACGACTTCGTCGAGCTGCTCGACCTGCCGGTAGATCTCGGCCGTGCCGATCCGGACGCCGCCCGGGTTGAGCACGGCGTCCGACCGTCCATGGATGACCAGACCGTCATGCCCGGTGAGTTCACAGAAATCGCCGTGGCACCAGACGCCGGGGAAGCGTTCGAAGTATGCGGCCCGGTAGCGGCTGCCATCCGGGTCGTTCCAGAAGCCGACCGGCATGCATGGAAAGGGCTGGGTGCACACCAGCTCACCGCGCTCGCCGCGCACCGGGTGGCCGTCGTCATCCCAGACATCGACCGCGAGGCCGAGCCCGCGGCACTGGATCTCGCCGCGCCAGACCGGCAGCATCGGGCTGCCCAGCACGAAGCAGGACACGATGTCGGTGCCACCGGAGATCGACGACAGGCAGAGGTCCGCCTTGATGTTCGAGTACACGTAATCGAAGCTTTCTGGCACCAGCGGCGAACCGGTGGACAGCATGGTGCGCAGTCTGGACAGGTCGTGCGAGTCCTTCGGCCTGAGGTCGAGCTTGCGCAGTGAATCGATGTACTTGGCCGAGGTGCCGAAGATGGTCATGCCTTCGTCCTGGGCGAAATCGAACAGCACGTTGCCCTTCGGATAGAACGGCGATCCGTCGAACAGCATCAGCGTGGCACCGCTCGCCAGGCCAGTGGCGAGCCAGTTCCACATCATCCAGCCACAGGTGGTGAAGTAGAACAGACGATCGGTCGGATGCAGGTCGACATGCAGCTGGTGTTCCTTCAGGTGCTGCAGCAACGTGCCGCCGGCGCCATGGACGATGCACTTGGGCACGCCGGTGGTGCCCGAGGAGAACATGATGAACAGCGGGTGGTCGAACGGCAGGCGTTCGAACGAGAGCTTCGCCGCCTCGAACGGCGCCATGAAGTCGTGCACGTCGACTGCGTTCGTGATGCCGGACAGGTCGGGGTCGCGCCGGGTGTACGGAATGATCACGGTGCGCTGCACTGACGGCAGGCGCGCGACCACCTCGGCCACGCGCGGCATCACGTCGAGCGTCTTGCCGCCGTAGAAATAGCCATCGGCGGCCACCAGCACCTTCGGCTCGATCTGCCCGAAACGGTCCAGCACGCCCTGCACGCCGAAGTCGGGCGAGCAGGACGACCAGGTCGCGCCCAGGCTCGCAGTGGCCAGCATCGCGATGATCGCACCGGGGATGTTCGGCAAGTAACCGGCCACCCGGTCGCCGACGCCCACGCCCGCCGCACGCAGCGCCTGCTGCATCCGCGACACCTCGTGGTGCAGTTCGGCGAAGGTGAGCGAGCTGCGCACCTTGCCTTCACCGCGGAACACGATCGCGGTTGCATCGTCGGCGCGGCGCAGCAGGTTCTCTGCGTAGTTGAGCCGCGCGCCGGGGAACCACCGTGCCCCGGGCATGCGGTCGCCGTGCTCGAGCGCGACCTCGCCGCGGGTTTCGGCGATCACGTCGCAGAAATCCCATACCGATATCCAGAACTGCTCTGGATGTTCGATCGACCAGCGGTACAGCGATGGCTGGTCGGGGCAGTCGGCGCCCCAGGTTCGCGCAACCTCGCGCATGAACTGCCTGAGGTGGGAGCGCGCGACGCGGTCGGCGGACGGGGACCAGATGGGCAGGGCAGGGTCGTTCATGGCGCGGGACGTTGTACGGAGACGTGGCACGGGATCAGGCAAGGAAATCGAGCACCGCTTCGGTGACCAGTTCGGTCGAGGCCTCGCCCCCGAGGTCCGGCGTGTGCAGGCGACCCTGCTTCGTGGTCGCCTCGATCGCGCCCATCAGGCGCGAGGCGGCATCCTTCTCGCCGAGATGCTCCAGCATCATCACCGCCGACCAGAAGGTACCGATCGGGTTGGCGATGCCCATGCCGGTGATGTCGAACGCCGAACCGTGGATCGGCTCGAACATCGACGGGAACCGGCGCTCGGGGTTCAGGTTGGCTGTGGGTGCGACGCCCATCGATCCGGACAGCGCGGCCGCGAGGTCGCTCAGCACGTCGGCATGCAGGTTGGTGGCGACGATGGTGTCGAGGCTGCCCGGCTTCACGACCATGCGCACGGTCATCGCGTCGACCAGCATCTTGTCCCAGGTCACGTCCGGGTACTTGCGGCTGACTTCCTCCGCGATCTCGTCCCACAGCACCATGCCATGGCGCTGGGCATTGGACTTGGTGACCACGGTGAGCAGCTTGCGCGGACGCGAGCGGGCGAGTTCGAACGCGAAGCGGATCACCCGCTCGACGCCGGTACGGGTGAACACCGACACCTCCATCGCGGTCTCTTCCGGCAGGCCGCGATGCACCCGGCCGCCGGCGCCCGAGTATTCGCCCTCGGAGTTCTCGCGCACGATCACCCAGTCGAGCTTCTGCGCCTCGGGACTGGACAGCGGGCTGGTGATGCCGGGCAGCACGCGCGCCGGACGCACGTTCGCATACTGGTCGAACGGCTGGCAGATCGCCAGGCGCAGGCCCCAGAGCGTGATGTGGTCGGGGATGTCGGGTGCGCCGACGGCGCCGAAGTAGATTGCGTCGAGGTCCTTCAGTTGCGACAGGCCGTCGGCGGGCATCATCACGCCATGGCGCTTGTAGTAGTCGCTGCCCCAGTCGAAGCTGCGGAACGCAATCGAGAAATCGCCGCTCTTCTTCGCCAGGTGCTCCAGCACACGCTGGCCGGCAGGGATCACCTCCTTGCCGATGCCGTCGCCGGGAATGGACGCAATGGTGTAGGTACGCATGTTCAACCTGCCTTCAGGAGGGGGCGCAGCGAGCGCACGTCGGCCAGCTTGTCGAGCGACCACACGGTGTCGCACAGGCGGCGCGCACGGCGCTTGCCGGTGATCGGCGCCAGCAGGTCGTAGCACTTGGCGTCGACCTCGGCGCGACTCATCGGGTTCTCGGCCGTGCCGCGCACCGCCTTCGTGTGGTGGCTGAGTTCCGTGCCGTCCTTGAGCGTGATCGACACGATGCCCTGCCGGCTGGGCATCACGCGGGTCAGCGCTTCGTCGCCGGCGAGCGTCACGCGCTTGCGCAGTGCCAGCACCTTCGGATCGCGCATGCGCGCGACGTCGTGCGTCGAGACGAAGGTGACCGTGCGATCGAGCAGCATCACGGCGGCCAGGTGCTGCATGCAGATGTCAGGCATGTCGCGGTTGTCGACGGTGTTCGCGCCCTGCCTGGCGACGCGGATGTCCACGCGCTCGACGTCTTCGGCGCGCACGCCCTTGGTGGTGATCAGCGCGAGCAGTGAATCGAGCGTGGCCTGGATCGGCGAGCCGACCGACCAGCGCTTGATGTTGGTGTTCATGATCTCGAAGGTGCTGCCCAGGCCCTTCACCAGCACCTGCGGTTCCGGCTTGCGGCCGTAGGCCACGAAGAAGTTGCGCTCGCCCGAGAACACGTCCTCGACCCCGGTCATGCCGGAGTCGACCATCAGGGCGGCGTAGACGCCGTTGCGTGCCGGCATGCCACCGAAGTCGAACGCCTTCTCGACATGGTCAGGATCGCGCATCCAGCACGACACACCGGATGCCTGCTGCGCGGTGTACGAGAGCAGGTGGCGCATCTGCCGCGGGTTGAAGCCGAGCAGCGCGCCGCCGGCGGCAGCCGCACCGAACATCGGTCCGAAGCTGTGCGTCGAATGGCCATCCTCGCGGAACTCGTAGGCATTCAGCGACATGGTGAGCCGCGACGACAGGTCGTAGCCGACCGCGATCGCTCGCAGCAGCGCGCGTCCGGACACCCGGTTGCGCTCGCCGATGGCCAGGGCGGCCGGCACGATGCCGCAGCCCGGATGGGTGAGCGAGGGCGCATGCGAGTCGTCGGTCTCGTCGGCATGCGCGAGCATGCCGTTGGCCAGTGCTGCGTTGATCGCCGAGGTGACGATCGGGGTGCCGATCACGCAGGCCTCGGGCTTGCCGCCCAGCCCCTCGACGAAAGCGATCGCCCGTTCGCCGGGCAGCAGCTTCGATCCGGACACCATCGCGGCGAGCGTGTCGAGCAGGTGGTGCTTGGTCTTCTCGACCACCGCCGCAGGCAGGGCCTTGCGCGGCGAGGCAGCCAGGTAGGCCGCGAGCGTGGTCATCATCGGCGAGATCGCCGGACCCTTCTTTCCCTTTGCACTGGCGCTGCTCATGGCAACCATCCCCCGCCGTTGATGTGTATGGTCTGTCCGGTCAGGTAGCGCGCGTCCGGGCCGCAGAGCATGCGTACCATCGCGGCGATCTCTTCCGGCTCGCCGCGCCGCCCCAGCGGCGGCAGGCTGGTGCGGTGGGCCGGCCGCGGCGGCGCTCCGGGCAGGCCGCGTACCGTGTCGATCGTGCCCGGCACCACGTTGTTGACCGTGATGTCCAGTGGCGCGAGGTCCAGCGCGAGGCCCTTTGTGAAGCCGGCCAGCCCTGCCTTCGCCGCGACCACATGCGCGCGGCTGGCCGCACCCTTGTGTCCGGTCTGTCCGCCGATCATCACCACCGCGCCGCCGGCCTTCGTCAGGTGTGGCAGGCATGCCTGCGTCGTGAGGAATGCACCATCGAGGATGATGGCGATCACGCGCTGCCATTCGGCATGGGTGATCTCGGCGAACGGCGTCTCGGCTCGCACGGCCGCGTTGTTCACGAGGATGTCGATGCGGCCGAAGCGGCGGACCGTGGCATCGACCAGGCCGGCGACGGCTGCCGGGCTGGTGACGTCGGCAACATGCACCTCGGCTGTTCCACCGCCTGCTTCGATCATCGCGCGCGTCTCGTCGGCCTCGGCCTTCGATGTGTTCGCATTGATCATCACCGATGCGCCGCCACTGGCCAGCGAGCGGCAGATCGCGCGCCCGATGTTTCGTGCGCCACCGGTGACGAGCGCCACCTTGCCTTCGAGCTCGCGCCCCGGCGTCATGCCGATAGTGCTGGTCACGTTTTCTCCTCGTTCTGTCCGGGTTGCCGATCTGCGCCGGATGCTAGCAGAACGTGTGCGGCGGCGAAGGTTGCACGTCGCGCCTGCACGAACGAAGAGTACGAAAACAAACGCCCGGACCGAAGTCCGGGCGTTGAAAGAGTGGCGCGCCTGGCAGGATTTGAACCCACGACCCCTTGGTTCGTAGCCAAGTACTCTATCCAACTGAGCTACAGGCGCATTGCTGCGATTATATGCGAAATATCGACCGCGCGAGGCAAATGGCGGAGAGAGAGGGATTCGAACCCTCGATACAGGTTTAAGCCCGTATACTCCCTTAGCAGGGGAGCGCCTTCGACCACTCGGCCATCTCTCCGGACGGGTGGAGTATACCCAACCCGACCCGTTCAGGGCAGCACTGCGATCGCATCGATCTCGATAAACATGCCCGGATGCGGCCGGTGCGCCCCCGGGGTCAGGCCGGCTCGTGCGCCAGGTCGAAAGCGTCGTGCAGAACCCGCACCGCCAGTTCGAGGTACTTCTCGTCGATCACCACCGAGATCTTGATCTCCGAGGTCGAGATCATCTGGATGTTGATGCCCTCTTCGGACAGCGCACGGAACGCCTTGCTCGCGATGCCGCAATGCGAACGCATGCCGACGCCTACGATCGAGACCTTGGCGATGCGGTCATCGCCGATCAGTTCCTTCGCGCCGATGTGCTTCTGCACTTGCTCGATCAGCTTTTTCGCGCGTGCATAGTCGTTGCGCGGCACGGTGAACGAGAAGTCGGTGAGGCCGTGCATGCCTGCGTTCTGCACGATCATGTCGACGTCGATGTTCGCGTCGGCGACCGGGCCGAGTATCTGGTAGGCGATGCCCGGCTTGTCGGGCACGCCCTGCACGGTGATCTTCGCTTCGTCACGGTTGAACGCGATGCCTGAGATGATCGCCTGTTCCATGTCTTCTTCCTCTTCGAACGTGATGAGCGTGCCTTCGCCTTCGTCCTGGAACGACGACAGCACGCGCAGCTTGACCTTGTATTTTCCGGCGAACTCGACCGAGCGGATCTGCAGCACCTTGGAGCCGAGGCTGGCCATCTCGAGCATTTCCTCGAAGGTGATCGTCTTCAGCCGGCGTGCATTGGGCACGATGCGCGGGTCGGTCGTGTAGACGCCGTCGACGTCGGTGTAGATCTGGCACTCGTCGGCCTTCAGCGCCGCGGCCAGCGCGACGCCGGTGGTGTCGGAGCCGCCGCGGCCCAGCGTGGTGATGTTGCCGTGCGCATCCATACCCTGGAAGCCGGCCACCACCACCACACGCCCGGCATCGAGGTCGGCACGCATGTTGTGCTCGTCGATGCTCAGGATGCGCGCCTTGGTGAACGCACTGTCGGTGAGGATCTTCACCTGCGGCCCGGTATAGCTGCGCGCATCGACGCCGATCTGCTTGAGCGCCATCGCCAGCAGTCCGATGGTGACCTGCTCGCCGGTCGAGACCATCTGGTCGAGCTCGCGGGCATCGGGTTCGGGCTGCACTTCGCGCGCGAGGCCGATCAGCCGGTTGGTCTCGCCGGACATGGCCGAGACCACCACGACCACCTGGTGGCCCTTGGCCTTCCAGCGAGCGACGCGCTGTGCGACGTTCTTGATGCGATCGGGCGAGCCGACGGAGGTGCCGCCGTATTTCTGGACGATGAGTGCCATGGGGTTGGGCGTGACGCGAATCGAGGTAAACCATTGATAATAGCCTGTCGCGACCGAAGGCGCACGTCAGCGCACGTCATTGCGCCCGCATGCGCTGCTAGACTCGGGCCTTGTTGTTTTCCCCGCGCCGCCCGTCCCGGGTCCTTCGTCCGAGGCTAATCGTTTGATCACCATCACCCGCCGGCTCGAGTTCGACGCCGGACATCGAATTCCGCACCATGCGAACCAGTGCCGCCACCTGCACGGGCACCGCTACGGGCTCGAACTGACGGTCACCGGCGCGCTGGTCGAAACCGAAGGCCAGCCAGACCAGGGCATGGTCGTCGATTTCTCGGAAGTGAAGGCAATCGCCAAGCGCGTGATCGTGGACGCCTGGGACCATGCGTTCCTGGTCTGGCGAGAGGACCGGCCGGTGGTTGAATTCCTGGCGACGCTGCCCGGCCATCGTACGGTCGAATTCGACCAGCCTCCGACCGCCGAACATCTGGCGGCGACTGCGTTCCGGCTGCTCGATGCCGCGATCGCCGCGCGTTACGGCACGCGCATCGCGCTGTCGCGGGTGCGGCTCTACGAAACGCCCAACGCCTGGGCAGACGCCGGGCCCACCGCGCCATGATCCCTGGCGCCGATCCGAATTCGGGTCAGGCGCCGGACCGCTCGGGCCGTGTTGCGCACCTGACACTCTGGATGGCAGTGTCGCTGGTGGCTGTCTGGTCGGCGATCGGCCCGAAGGACGTGTTCACGTGGTGGCTGGAGGCGCTGCCGGCGCTCGTCGTGCTGGTGCTGCTGCCTGCGATCTACCGCAGGTTCCGCTTCACCACGCTGGCCTGCACGCTGATCGCGGCGCATGCCATCGTGCTGCTGGTCGGCGCGCATTACACCTATGCCGAGGTTCCGCTGTTCGACTGGGTGCGCGATGCGTTCGGCTTCTCGCGCAACCACTACGACCGGGTCGGCCACCTGATGCAGGGCTTCACCCCTGCCATCGTCGCGCGCGAAGTGTTGTTGCGCCGTTCGCCGTTGCCGGGCAGTCGCTGGCTGCCATTTCTGGTGGTCTGCTTCTGCCTTGCGTTCTCGGCGTTCTACGAGATGATCGAGTGGTGGGTCGCGGTGGCCAGCGGCGACGAAGCGGTAGCCTTCCTCGCCACCCAGGGCGATGTCTGGGACACGCAATGGGACATGTTCCTCGCACTCGTGGGTGCGACGACGGCGCTGGCCGTGTTGTCCGGCCTTCACGGCCGTCAGCTGCTGCGCATGGGATTTGCGGCACGCTGAGAAGTTGCCCGGTTGCCCGGTTGCCCGGTTTCCGGGCTCAAGGATCGGCGTTCGCGGCCGCTATACGACCGTGGCCGGTGAAGCCCTTCGCAATGGCTGCCCCCCGATCCGCACAGCTGGCATTGACGCTCAGCCGTCCGGCACCCATTTCCTCCTGAACAAGGTGTATCGATGAAAAGTACGCTTCGGTCCATGAAGCTCTGGCAGAAGTTTGCCGCGCTCGCCGTGCTCGGCGCCGTGATGTGCACCGTGCCGCTTATCACGGTGGTCAGCTACAAGATTGCCGAGATCGGCGTCGCCCGTAGTGAAGCCGAAGGCCTGGGGCCGGTGCGTGTCGCGATCGCCCTGCAGCGCCAGTTGCAGGCACACCGCGGACTGTCGGGCATCGTCCTGAACGGAAACGCCGGCGTCGACGGCGAGCGGCGCGCACGCCTTGCCGATGTCAACGGTGAACTGGACAGGCTGACCGCGCTGCTCGCCTCGCTCGGCTATGCCGGTGCGGCGGCGGAACTCGACGCGATCAAGGCAGGCTGGAAGACCCTCAGCGAGAAGGTCGATGCACGCGGCCTGTCGGCGGGCGAGAGCTTCGCCGCCCATACGGCGCTGATCGAGCGCAACTTCGTCGTGCTCGACCTGATCGCCGACGCGTCCGGGCTGTCGCTGGACCCGGTCGCCGAGAGCTACTACGTGATGACTGCGCTGATCGACCACCTGCCGCGGCTGGCCGAATCGCTGGCGACGATGCGCGGACGCGGTGCCGCGATGCTGTCGGCGAAGGAGGTGGCGCCGCTGGAGCGCAGCGCGCTCGCGTTCGATGCGCGCAGTGCACGCTACCTGCATGGTCGCGCATCGATGCAGATCGGCAAGGCGACCACGCTCAGCGAAGATGTGAAGCGCATCATCGGTGGCGGCAGCGCCGCCAGTGCCGCCGAAGCCGAGAAGTTCTACAAGCTCGCCGAGGCGCAACTCACACAGCCGGGCACCGCCACGATGGCGGCTTCCGACTACTTCAAGGCTGGCACGGTGGCGGTCGACGCCCAATACAAGGCGATCGACGAGACGGCCAATGCGCTGCAGACCCTTTTGACCGACCGGATCAGCGCCACGCAGCTGCAGCTGGCGACCCTGCTCGGCATCCTGGCTGCGCTCGGCGCCCTGGCGCTCGCGCTCGGCATCGCCATCAC
This sequence comes from Burkholderiales bacterium, assembly GCA_044340265.1. Taxonomy (GTDB): domain Bacteria; phylum Pseudomonadota; class Gammaproteobacteria; order Burkholderiales; family CAIKXV01; genus CAIKXV01. The sequence continues at coordinate 19,711 of JBIITW010000027.1, forward strand.
GCGTTCGGTGACCCGGCCGCTGGACCATGCGGTGGATGCGGCCAACGCGGTTGCCCAGGGCGACCTCGCCTACGCGATCGACGAAAGCGGCAGCGACGAGGCTGCGCAGTTGCTGAAATGCTTCAAGGCGATGCAGGCCAACCTGCTGGCGCAGCGCACCGCGGATGCCGAGCGCCTCGCGGCCACCGAGGCCGCGACGCAGGCCGCGAGCCGCGTGGCCGAGGAGATCGGAACGGCCGTCGATGGCGCGACCCGCGGCGACTTCCGGCACCGTATCCCGCTCGAGGGCAAGGAGCAGTTCCACGCCGAGTTGTGCGGCAAGTTCAACGAGCTGATCGAGACGGTGAGCAGCACCATCGCCGAGGTGCGCAACGCGGCCAATGAACTGACATCGGCTTCGGGCCAGGTGTCGGAGACCTCGCAGTCGCTGTCCACGGCCGCTTCCGAGCAGGCGGCCAGCGTCGACCAGACCAGTGCCTCGCTGCACGAGATCAGCCAGTCGGTGAAGCAGAATGCCGAAAGCGCCACCCTGACCGACGGCATCGCGACCGGGGCGGCGCACGAGGCGGAGGAGGGCGGCAAGGCCGTCGCCCAGACGGTCGACGCGATGAAGTCCATCGCCACCAAGATCTCTGTCATCTTCGACATCGCCTACCAGACCAACCTGCTGGCGCTGAACGCCGCCGTGGAGGCCGCACGCGCGGGCGAGCACGGGCGTGGTTTCGCGGTGGTCGCGGCAGAGGTGCGGACCCTGGCCGAACGCAGCCAGGTCGCGGCGCAGGAGATCGGCACGCTCGCCGGCTCCAGCGTCGAACTGGCCGAGCGTGCCGGCAAGCTGCTGTCCGCGATGGTGCCGTCGATCAAGAAGACCAGCGGCCTGGTGCAGGAGATCGCAGCCGCCTCGGGCGAGCAAAGCTCGGGCGTGACGCTGATCTCGGATGCGATGAACCAGTTGAACTCGGGCACTCAGCAGACCGCGGCCGCGTCGGAAGAACTGTCCGCGACCGCCGAGCAGCTGTCCGCGCAGGCGGAGCAGCTGCAGAGCCTGATGGCCTATTTCAAGCTGGCCTCGGACGCGGCGCCCGCGGCCGGACGCTCGCATCGGCGAGGCACTGCAGTCAATGCACGCACCGAAAGAAAGGTCGCATGATGAACGAACATTCGATGATGACCATCCGCAGCCGACTGGTGCTGCTCTCGTCGCTCAGTTGCGCAGCACTGCTGGCTGTGGCGTTGGGGATGATGGGCGCGTTGAACAGCGTGGCCAATCGTAACGCGAGGCTGCTCGACGGTGAGCTCGTTGCTCAGCGCGCGCTTGATGCCGCGCAGTCGGGAATCGGCAACACCCGGCGCTACGAAAAGGATCTTTTCCTGAATATCTCCGACCCGAAGCGCGTTGCGCAGTACATGGACCAGTGGCGCAAGGCCCTGGATGGCGCCGAAGCCAACCTGGCCACCGCGTTTCCGCTTCTGTCGGTCGAAGAGAAGGCAACAGTCGACCGGTTGCGCGGCGGCCTGGCCGGGTATCGGAAGGGAGTCGAGGGCATCCATGAAGGCATCCGTGCGGGGCTGTTCAGCGATCCTGCCGCAGGCAATGCGGCGATGGAGCCGTTGAAGTCCGCTGTCAGGACTGCGGACAAGGCGTTCGAAGAAGTCACGAAGTCCATTGACCAGCGGGTCGTCGTTGCACGGGAGGGGATTCGCAGCACGGGGCGCTTCGTCCTGGCTGGTGCTGCGCTCGCGACCCTGCTCGCCTGCCTGGTAATCGGCTGGTTCGCGATGCTGACCGTACGCCGTGTCACGGCGGGCGTGGCCCGCCTCGCTTCGACCACGGACCGGATCGCTGCCGGCGACCTCGACGAGCCGGTGGATGTGTCGGGCCGGGACGAACTGGCGCTGGTCGCACGATCGCTCGAGCAGGTCCGTTGCAACGTCCGCACTCTGGTCGAGGATGCCACCGCGCTGTCCACAGCTGCGGTGGAAGGCCGGCTGGATGCCCGGGTGGATGCTGCCCGCCACGCCGGTCACTACGGCCGCGTTGTCACCGGCATGAACGACACGCTGGATGCGGTCAGGCAGCCGCTCGAAGCGCTCGAGGCAGGCCTCGGTCGCCTGCGCGTCGGTGACCTTGCCGTCGGCGAAACCGGGTCTTTCCAGGGGACGTTCCTGCGGCTGTCCGAAGCGCTGTCGACCACCGTAGAACACCTTGCACAGACGGTGCGGGACGTGAACGTGGCGGCCGGTGCGGTCGTGCTGTCGTCGGCCGAGGTCTCGCAGACCTCGCAGGCGCTCGCGCAGACTGCGTCCGAGCAGGCATCGAGCGTCGACCAGACCGCCGCTTCGCTGAGGGCGATCAGCGATTCCGTCGGACAGAACGCGCGCAGCGCGGCGAAGACCGACGAGATCGGGACCATGGCCGCAACGGAAGCGCAGGACAGTGGCAAGGCGGTGGCCGAGACAGTGCAGGCGATGCGGGCCATCGCCGATCGCATCTCGGTGATCTTCGACATCGCCTACCAGACGAACCTGCTTGCGCTGAATGCCGCGGTCGAGGCAGCGCGTGCCGGCGAGCACGGGCGTGGCTTTGCCGTGGTCGCGGCCGAGGTGCGGCTGCTCGCCGGGCGCAGCCAGGTCGCAGCCCAGGAAATCGGCGCGCTGGCCCGCTCGAGCGTCGAGCAGGCCGAACGTGCGGGGCAGATGCTCGATGCGATGGTGCCGTCGATCCGCAAGACCAGCCAGTTGGTCCAGGAGATATCGGGTGCCTCGGCCGAGCAGAGCGATTCGGTTACGCAGATCACCCATGCGATGGGCCAGCTCAATTCGACAACCCAGCAGGCCGCTGCGAGCTCTGAAGAACTCGCGGCGACGTCGGATGAACTTCGTGCGAGGGCCGATGAAGTGCAGCGACTGATGGCCTTCTTCCGCCTGGCGGACGAAGGTGGTGCCGACCAGCGCAAGCCCAGGGGCGTGAGACGGCTCGACCAGAAGGCTGCGTGAGGGCTGCCTGAGGGCTGCCTGAGGGCTGCCTGAGCCTGCGGCGGGCTGCGCAGCCCGCCGCGACTGGGCGCACAATCCCGGCTGAGCGCGCTGTCCCCGTGTCGGGTGAACCGCGCGACAGACGGGGGAGTGCAATGAAGGTATGCGTATTCGGAGCGGGAGCGGTCGGCGGTAGCCTGGCCACCCGGTTGCTGGCAGCCGGTGCGGACGACATCTCGGTGGTGGCGCGCGGCCCTCAACTGCAGGCGATGCGCAGCCGGGGTCTTGTGCTTCGATCGGGCGGCACGGAGCTGAAGGCTGCAGTGCCGGTGGCGACCGATGATCCTTCTACCCTGCCGCCTCAGGATCTCGTGCTGGTGACGCTGAAGGCCCATGCGGTCCCGGGTGCGGCCGCCGCGATCGCCCGCTTGCTCGCACCAGGGGGCAGCGTCGTGTTCATGCTCAACGGCATCCAGTGGTGGTGGCGCCACGGACGTCCCGGACCGGGCGGCACGCTGCCGCTGCTCGATCCCGAAGGGGCGCTCTGGCGGGAGGTTCGCCCCGAGCGCACGATCGGTTGCGTGATCTACTGCCCCTGCGAACTGGTCGAGCCCGGCGTCATCGCGCATGTGGGCAGCAACCACTTCATCCTTGGCGAGCCGGATGGCAGCAGCAGCGCACGGCTCGAACAGGCGGTCGCGATGCTCAGGCGCGGTGGCATCGACGGCCGTGCGTCCAACGACCTGCGGCGCGACATCTGGGGCAAGCTGGTCTCGAACGCGTCAGGCAACACCATCGCCGCGCTGACCCGGCTCGATCTGGGTGCGCTGGCCGCCGATGCGGACCTGCGTGGCCAGATGGTGTCGGTGATGGAGGAGGTGCTGGCCGTCGCCGCCGCGCTGGGCTGGGACCTGCGCGGCCAGCTCGACCTGCAGGCGATCGCACAGCGCGGCACCTGGGGCCAGCGGCCGTCGATGCTGCAGGACGTGCTGCAGGGCCGGCCGATCGAAGTCGAGGCGTTGTTCGGGCAGGTGCATGCATTCGCCCATGAAGCGGGCGTGCCGGTGCCGACGATGGATGCGATCCTGCCGCTGCTGCGCGGGCTGGGCCAGTCGCTGCGTACGCGCTGACGCCTCAGCCGTGGTGCGCCGGGCCGCGGCCGCAGGCAACGCCCCGGGTTCGTTCGATCATCGTTTCTCCCGCGGCGGCAGGCCGGTGTGCTGGGTGAGCAGGCGCCCGCGCTGGGGCTTGCCGCCCGGTGACGAGTTCTTGCGCCTTGCCGACACATAGTGTCCGTCGGTCGCCGGCTGGAACGTGGGGATCAGGTGGTGCTTGCCGTTGCCGATCAGGTCCGCGCGGCCCATCGCCCTGAGTGCTTCGCGCAGCAGCGGCCAGTTGTTCGCGTCGTGGTAGCGCAGGAAGGCCTTGTGCAGGCGCCTGCGGCGCTCACCGCGCACGATGTCCACCGTGTCATCCGAGGTCGCCTCGCGCCGTACCTTGCGCAGGGTGTTGCGGCCCGAGTGGTACATGGCGGTGGCGGTGGCCATCGGGCTGGGATAGAAGGTCTGCACCTGGTCGGCCCGGAAGCCGTTGCGCTTCAGCCACAGCGCCAGGTTCATCATGTCCTCGTCGGAGGTGCCCGGGTGGGCCGCGATGAAATACGGCACCAGGTACTGCTTCTTGCCGGCCTCGGCGGAATACCGGTCGAACATCTCCTTGAAGCGGCCGTAGGTGCCGATGCCGGGCTTCATCATCTTCGACAGCGGCCCCTGCTCGGTGTGCTCGGGCGCGATCTTCAGGTAGCCGCCGACATGGTGCTGCACCAGCTCCTTCACATACTCGGGCGACTCCACCGCCAGGTCGTAGCGCAGCCCCGAGCCGATCAGGATCTTCTTGATGCCCTTGAGCGTACGCGCGCGCCGATACATGCGGATCAGGGCCGAGTGGTCGGTGTTCAGGTTCTGGCAGATGCCCGGATAGACGCAGCTGGGCTTGCGGCAGGCCGCTTCGATCTCCGGGCTCCTGCAGCCGATGCGGTACATGTTGGCGGTGGGGCCGCCGAGATCGGAGATGACGCCGGTGAACGCGGGTACCCGGTCGCGGATGTCCTCGATCTCGCGGATCACCGAGTCTTCGCTGCGGCTCTGGATGAGCCGGCCTTCATGCTCGGTGATCGAACAGAAGGTGCAGCCCCCGAAGCAGCCGCGCATGATGTTCACCGAGAAGCGGATCATCTCCCAGGCCGGGATCTTCGTGGCGTGTTCATGGCTGCCGTTTTCGTCGGCGTACGACGGATGCGGGCTGCGCGCATAGGGCAGGTCGAACACATGGTCCATCTCGGCGGTGGTCAGCGGGATGGGCGGCTCGGTCACCCATACATCGCGCTCGCCATGGGCCTGCACCAGCGCACGCGCGTTGCCGGGGTTGGTCTCCAGGTGCAGCACGCGGTTGGCGTGGGCATAGAGCACCGGGTCCGACTTCACCTGCTCGTAGGAGGGCAGGCGGATGACGGTGCGGTTGCGCGGCGGCGACGTGCGCCGGGAGACCAGCGCAGGATTGGGCACGAAGTTCAGCGGCTTCACTGCGGCGCCCGCGGAGGCGCCCGAGGCGGGACTGGCCGCCGCGGCCGGGCCATCTTCCTCCCGGCTGCAGGTGGCGCCCTGGGCCTGCGCCTGCTCCGCGGTGGTCATGTAGGGATTGATGTGGTCTTCAACCCGCCCGGGCTGGTCGACCTGGGTCGAATCGATCTCGAACCAGCCCTCGGGCGTGCTGCGGCGGATGAACGCCGTACCGCGCACGTCGGTGATCTGCGACACCGGTTCCTTCGCCGCGAGGCGGTGCGAGATCTCGACGATCGCGCGTTCGGCATTGCCGTAGAGCAGCAGGTCGCATTTCGAGTCGACGACGACCGAGCGGCGCACCTTGTCCTGCCAGTAGTCATAGTGCGCGATCCGGCGCAGGCTGCCCTCGATGCCGCCCATGATGATCGGCACGTCCTTGTAGGCCTCGCGGCAGCGCTGCGAATAGACCGTGGCTGCGCGGTCGGGCCGCCGGCCGCCGACATCGCCCGGCGTATAGGCGTCGTCGCTGCGGATCTTGCGATCGGCGGTATAGCGGTTGATCAGCGAATCCATGTTGCCGGCGGTCACGCCGAAATACAGGTTCGGCTTGCCCAGCACCTTGAACGGGTCGGCGCTCTGCCAGTCCGGCTGCGCGATGATGCCCACCCGGAAACCCTGCGCCTCGAGCGTGCGGCCGATCACCGCCATGCCGAAGCTGGGGTGGTCGACATAGGCATCACCCGTGACGATGATGATGTCGCAGCTGTCCCAGCCCAGCTCGTCCATCTCGGCCCGGCTCATCGGCAGGAAGGGCGCCGTGCCGAAGCGGGCCGCCCAGTACTTCCGGTAGCTGGTGATCGGCTTGGCGGCGCGCGCGAACAGGGAGACGTCGAGGGGGGCGTTCATGGGGGCGGAGTGTAGATCAAGGTTCGTTCATCCACGCCGGGATGTCCCGCTGTTGGTGAAGTACGCGCCAGACATCGACATGATCGTCATGTGCGACGTAGAAAACCAGGTAAGGATAGTGGTCAAGTGGCCAGAACCTCAGGTCTGCAAGCCCGAGCTGGTGCGCGTAGCGCGGCGATCCGGACGCGGGCTGGAGCGAGACGTGGCGGTAGGCCTTCTCGAGGGCATCGACAAACCCGAGCGCGACCTTTTCATTGGCTTCGACCAGATAGTGATCGATGGCTTGCTCAACGTCCCGGCTGGCGAGCGCTCGCGGGACGATTGTTCTGGCAGCGTTCACTTTGCCATTCGATTGCCAATCCGGTCGCGCAGCGCCGAAAAGTACGTGCCGTCAGCCGCAGTGCCCGGCCGCGACGCTGCGCCGTCGAGCAGCAGTCCGCGCAGTTGCAGGCGCTCCTGATCCTTCCGGATCAACTCCCGCACGTACTCGCTGCTGGTCCCGAAACCACGACTGTTGACCTGCTCGTCAACGAAGGACTTCAGCGTTTGCGGAAGAGAAATGTTCATCGTGCTCATGCAGGCATCCTAACGGCTTTGGCAAAAATTGGCAAAGGCTAGGCGGCTGCAGACGTCAGGAGAGCATTGTTCTGGCGGAAGCGGTGTCTGTCAATCGCTCGATTCTATGCGGGTTGCAGGGCAGGGTGTTGACCGGTCCACCACTCGGCCCCCACGAGAATCTTGACACGAACATACCTGGATGGAAAAGTGCGGCGGTCGCGTGGTGGGCGATCTTGCCACACCTCATTCGGTCGCCGAAGCTGCCGGGCGCCGGGGTGATTTTGCAGAATTGCCCGATGCCCGGGCGGCGGGTCAAGGAGGCGGCGCAGGCCGTGGCGAAGGGGCTACTGACGTGAGAATGCACACCGGGCCATCGGGCCGTTGGGGAATGTGGGGGCGTGCGATGCCGCGCTGCGGCGCCTGGCTGGCCGGCCTCGCGCTATGCGTGCTCGGCGTCCAGCACGCGCAGGCGTTGGACATCAGAGGGGTCACCGTCGACGAGCCCGTGAACTGCCAGTACATACGATCGCTTGATGTGAGGACCGGGACCTATGCGCAGTCGTGCGAGAACGGGGTTGCGCGGTGGTTCACGGAGATTTCGTTCCTGAACGGGCGCTCGGGGCTCTCGGTTAGCCAGTCGAGCAAGGGGATCGCGCTCACGGTAAGCGTGTCGTCGTTCAACTATCGGCTCGCCGTAGACGCCTTCACCGAGAAGTACGGCCCGCCGGCCGTCGAACGTTCCATCATTCAGAACCGCGCAGGTGCCTCGTTCGATCAGGAAGTCTCGACGTGGCGCGAAGGCGACAAGATGCTGCGCATCAGTCTGCACGGTACTCGGATCGGAGAACCGTCGCTCATCCTTATCGGGCGGGCCGCCATCGTGAACGCCGAAGAGGTACGCCGCGAAACGCTCAAGAAAAGCGGCGGCAACATTTAGCGACCCCCATCGGGCGCCAAGTTCGGCCTACCGCCAATGATCGAGGAATAGAGCCATGACCGAAGCGGAACGCCTCGACACCGCGCGCGTCGCCTACTGGCGCGCCTTTGACCTCATGCCCCCGTCGCCCTTCGGCATCAGCGATGAGTACCTGGCCGAGGTGCTCGAGCAGGCCGTGGCCAATTGCAAGCCAGTGCCTGCGGGTTTCGACTGGTGGGTCCACCTGCCGCCTGACGCGGTTGCCTGAAGGAAGGAGCGATCGTGCCATTTGACCCCGTGAGGATTGCCAACTCGGCGCGGGCGTTTTTCATGGCTGCGGATCGAGCAATGGAGGCCAGGCCGTTGCGTACCGGAAAGCTTGAAGTGCTGTTGATACCAGCAGTTGTCTCGTGGGGGTTCGGTATCGAGCTGGCGTTCAAGGCAGCCATCAACCTGGACAATAGGACGGCTGGCGGACACGACTTATTCGCCCTGTTTCGGCAGTTGCCTCCATCTGCGCAGGAGCAGATACGACGAGGTGTTCAACCCGGCGCGGCGGACTTCGACGCGAAGCTTGCTGAGGTTCGCAAGGTGTTCGAGCAGTTTCGCTACGTCTACGAGTCCGAATCGGTCCAGCTCGACCTGGGGTTTTTGCGGGCGCTGGCGCGGGAAAGTCGGCAGTTGTTGGATGCAATCCCAGCGACGCGAGCGTCCTGAAGTGATGGAACGCCGTTCCTTACAGCGAATGGACGCCGGAATCGTTACGGGGCTCGCGCTCGCGTTCGCTGTGGTCTCCGGGTTCTTTGTTCTGCTCTCACCTTCCTATCACTCGCTTGACGGGTTATGGCAGGACTGGAAGCAGGAGATCATCGTCACCTACTTCACTTCGCTGCTGGGCGGATTCGTGTGGGGCTCGATCAACAATGACTTGGTCCAGGACGTGCTTTGCTTTGGGAGGCGGGTGGCTTCTCGCCTTCGGCCCCTTCCCCTCGACACCGCGATGCAGAGGTTGTTTCTGTTGCTCGCGATCGGCGGTGGACTCCTGATGCTCTGCGTTGTCATCTGGTTCGTTTTCAATGAGCGTGGCAGCTTTGTCGACAACGTCGTACTGTTTGACAGCTATGACCTGCGGGTCGCGCAGGCGGTCTTCTACTTCGGCTTGGTGGCAACTGTTGCGGGAATCTGTGGCTCCTTTTACTGGAACGCGACGTTCGGTCGACTCGTTCGATGGGTTCGCCATGGACGATCGGATTAGCTCGCGCGATGTTGGTTGCTGTCCACCTTGCATGTGTCCACTTTCATGCAGTGAGCGTCGAGGGCCATCGCGCCGTGTTGGTGGATCTCGACCACTACAGGCCCGCGCGGCCGGCGACCAGGCGGGCTAGTAAACGGCCGCACGGTTCTGCGGGCTACATCTATGCCACCAAGAACGCCGGTCTGAGATTGCGCGTAGCGCAGCCCTCGAGCGGTGGAATGGGACCGCTTTGAAGGCAGCCCATAGTGGCGTTCTCAACATTGGTGAAGTCGAGATTCAGTGCTACGCTCTTGAGGACGGCAGCCGAATGCTTTCGACCCGTGGAATCATGAAGTCACTCGGCCGAGCGTGGCGTGGACGCAAATATGCCGGGACCGAATTGCCCGTTTTCCCTGAGGCAAATCACCTAAAACCTTTCATCGACAACAAGTTAGCTGCGGTACTTACCTGCCGCCGAGCCGAGCTGGTGAACCTCGACCGCTGCAGGCCGGCCGCGTCGACGACCAGGCGCGATCGCGCGACCGCGCGACCGAAGCGCTCGGCGTACTGCATCGAGGCCGCGCCATCGTGTCGAGGCGGTGAGCCTCGACCGCTGCAGCCGGCGCTGCCGGGGACCAGGCGCGCGATCGCGAGCCCGAGCAGCTCGGCCTACGGCTTCGATGTCGGCTGCAGGCCCGCACTGCCGGCGACGAGGCGCGCACGTGGGCGCGGTGTGGGCGCGTCGCTCGTGCCCTGCCCGGCCTCGACGCGGGCCGCTACTTCGACGACGGCCGCCAGATAATGGCCACCGCTCGCCGGCAGCGCAATCGCCGACCAGACCCGCGCCGCGCGGCCGTGTTCCTGACGCCCGCCTTCGCCTGCTCAGCGGGGGGATCGAGCCGTTCTCGGGCCGCAATGACAGGCCGCTGCAGGGCGGGGGCGCTGGTGGCGTGTCGACTGAGGCACAGGCCCCGGCGTTGCGGATTCCGGAGCTTCGTCCGATACTTGAGGTGCCCCGGCGATTGTCGCCGCGGCGGCGCGCCTCGGCGGTTCCGGGGCACTGGAGGACGATGATGAACACGCGCAAAGGGCTCGTGACCGTTCAGTCGGTACGGGCCGCGAACGGGCGCATCATCGCGGCGCCCAAGCATGCAGCGCTTGGCCCGTCCATGGTCAGCACTCAGGTGTCTTCGAAGATTCGGGATGTACGGACGGCCGCGACCTACGCGATGAGAGAGCAAGCCGCGCGTAAATGACGACGGAACGTGCTGGCGACTCTGCTACTCGTTTGGTGGAACTGCCCGCTCGAGTGCGGCACAGCACCTATTCGTCCCTGGTCGAAGCCGACGACGACCTGATCGGTCACGTCGCCTACGCCCTGTACAAGCGGGACAAGCTCAAGTTCTGCGATGACTATGTTCGCAAGCACAACCGAGAGCCTGAAGTGGGGACGCTTCAGACCTTCGTCGATGCCTGCAATCTGGAGACCAGGCTGAGGGGCTATCGCTCCGAGGCGGAGCAACTGCTTCAGGCGATGACGACCTTCCAGCTAGAAGACGCGGTCAAGGCTATCGAAGCCGAAGCGAAGGATGAGGTGCTTCGGCAGGTCACCGAGGCAAAGTCGTTGAGGCGGTTAGCTGGGGAGGGGGTGTTCCAGAGCCTAATCACGGCCGCGTTCTGGGCGGTCATGGTGCTGATCCTCTATGCCAGCCTGGTCGGTCCAAAGCAGGTGTGGGACGACATCCAGAAGCGAGCCTCTGCACCTCGTCTCGAGGCTCCGAAAGCGGTTCCGTCTGCTGACGACCCTTCGGCATCAAATCCGAGCAGGTAGGACCTGCTCCGGAACGTCACGAACGACGCGCCGGCAGCCAGGGGACGTGGGCGCCTGGTAGGCGACCGCGCCACCGGCGACCGTGGCCACCAGCTCGCGGCCGTCGCCGCGCCAGCGGCCCGCCTCGAGGCCGGGCAGAGCACGAGCAGCACGACGGCAGCCCGGGCCACGTGCGCGCCTAGTTGTGAAGCGTCAAGAGGTTATTCCTTCCTGACGGCTTGAGTCTGGACATCGGAGCTACGCCCCCGATTCCTGCATGGGGGCGATGCCAGTTGTAGTGGTGCTGCCAGCTGGCGAGCGTGGCAGTGCGCTGGCTCGAGTTCTGGTAGACCCATCCGTACGCCCACTCGCGCAGGGCGGACTGGATGAAGCGCTCGGCCTTGCCGTTGGTCTGAGGGCGGTAGGCTCGGGTGAACTTGTGAACGAT
>JBIITW010000194.1:0-9058 GCA_044340265.1 Burkholderiales bacterium
ACCTCGACAACAGCGAGGCTGGGCGGGCAGTATTGAAGGCGGCCCTGACCACAGGGATACGCAAGGCGCAAGAAAAAGACTACGATCCCCACCGTCGCATGATCAACGCGGTGTTCGGCAAGGGAGCCGTACCCAGATAGCAGATCAGCCAAGGGCATGAACCAGCCGTCTCCGCCACCAGAATCCAGGGAACTCCGAGCTAAGACGGCGCTGGCCGGGCTGCTGCGTTTCAAGACGCCGGTCCTCGTGGTGCTGATGGCCGCGTTCGTGCTGTGGGCGCACCTCGGTTCGGGCGTGCCGGTGTTCCGGTCCGACTCGCCAGCCGAGCCCGGGTGGGATCGATTCCGTGTCGAATACGACATCGACCACTTCGGGGCGGACGGCCAGTTCGCGCGAGCGGTACGCAACGGCTACAACCTCGTCCACCACACCGATCGTCATGCCTCGCGCTTCACCCGTGTCGCGGCCGGGGCAGGCGCCACCACCTGCGCCGGATGTCACTCGGTCGAAGACCTGGCCTACAGCTTCGTCAACTCGGACCGCGTCGATCCGAAGTCGGGACGGCGCCTGTCGTTCGAGGACCGCGTGCGCTGGTGCTATGGCAATTCGCTGAACGGGTACGTGCCGACGGTCTACGACCCTGCGGTGCGCGACATACGCCTGCTTGCCCGGGCTGTCGCGCGCCACCTGGGCCTGGGCGAAGGTGCGCAGAGGAAGCGGGGGTAACCGATGTCGACGCTGGCCTGGAAGATCTCGAAAGTCGCGGCGCTGCTGGTCGTGATGGGCGGCCTCTACATGCTGGCGGTCTACAAGCAGCACGAGCGCGAGACGATACGGCAGGCGCCAGTGGTGCTGACCCCGGCGTGCGCCGAGAAACTCGCGCGCTACGGCCTCGCCGCCGGCGCCCAGTACCAGTCGCCCTACATCCTGCAGCGCACCGGCATGGTCGTTCCCGTCAGTGGCTACAGCGAGGAAGACGTGCGTGCGATCCAGCGTGGCTGCAACATCATCGACGACACGCAGGGCCGGCAGGCCAGCGACAAGGGCGCCGAGCGCTGGAACTCGACCCGGTTCATCCGCGGCAGCCACATGAGTTGCAATCATTGCCACCAGAGCGTGGGCGACAAGCAGGATGCAGCGGGCAACCCGCTCAAGGGGTCGCTCAGCCTCGGTGCATCCTGGGTGATGGCCGACATGTACGACCGCTTCACCGGGCTGCTGCTGCCGTTCGAGCTGCGCCAGATGCAGTGCTACATCAACTCTTCGAACGGCTACAAGCCGAACATCGCCGATGACCTGATCCGCGATGTCACTGCCTACACGCGGTTCCTGTCCGCCGCCCTCGGGTTGCAGATCGGCATCAGTTACGACGAGCAGGGCGTGGACGAGATCCCGGCGTCCTTCACCGGCAAGCAGGGCGATGACTACATCCGGGGCGAGGCGCTCTACAAGGCGAAGTGCCAGAACTGCCATGGTCCCCAGGGCCACGGGGTCGAGGTCAACGGGCACTTGGTCGGTCCAGCCGTGGCAGGACCGAATTCGTGGAATATGCAGTCGCGCAACTATTTCTACTACGTGGCCACCATCCTGCCCGGGTTCATCTGCCGCAACATGCCGCTGGGCGAGGAGAACACCCTAAGCAACCAGGACTGCCGCGACATCGCCTACTTCATCAGCAATCTGCCAAGGCCCGCGGGTGACAAGCAGGGGCCGCTGATCGCGCTTCAGCAGCAGGCGCTGATGCGCATCATGCCGCCGCTGATCCGGTTGACCGAACGCTGGACGGAGCGCGATGCGCGTGCCGGGCAGCCGGACCCGGTCGCATCCCGATGAGCGCGCTGGCAACGCTTCAGCGATACAGGCAGGACATCGTCCGCGACTGGCCCCAGACCAGCGGCAACCTGCTGGTCGGGCTGACGCTGGCGCTGGTCACGCTGCCGCAGGCGGTCGCCTTCTCGGTGACGCTGGCTGGCGTGCCGCCGCACTTCGGCATCTACGCGGCCATCTGGGGCGTGATGTTCTGCGCGATGCTCAACCCGTCCAGGGTGTTCCATGGCGGGCCCAATACCGCGATGTCGGCGACGATCGGCGTCACCCTGCTGCCGGTCGCCCCGCCGTTCGGCGCCGAGTACATGGGTTATGCGCTGACCCTTGGGCTGCTGTGCGGACTGATCCAGATGATGTTCTACGTGGTGCGTCCGCTGGGTCGCATGCTCGACCTGGTCAGCGAGCCGGTGATCAACGGCATGATCTGCGGCATCGGGCTGTTCCTGATCTTCAAGTCGCTGACCACCTTCGGCGGGCTGCCGATCAACACGGAGGTCGAGTGGCCGCTGTGGATCGCCTGGCAGTCATTCCTCGCGGTACTGGAGATCGGCAACCTGCATGCGATCCAGATCGGCCTGATCACGCTCGTCACCTGCGTCGCCGTGCAGCAGGTGCAACGCCTGCGCAACTGGGCGATCCTCATCGGCATCGCTGCCGGCACCCTGTATTCGGAGTACCTCGACGCGAGCCTCGGCCCGGAAGGCAGCCTGATCGAGAAGATCGGCAACCTGTCGTCCATCGGCCTGGTCATGCCATCGATTCCGCTGTTCAGCCAGGAGGCGATGCCGGATATCATCGCGATCCTTCCGGGTGCGGTCACGCTGGCACTGCTCGGCCTGTTCCAGACGGTGGCCGCGATGCGCCGCATGAACCGCAAGGCCGGCGGCTTCACGGACAGCCGGAAGGCGATCTTCTCGGATGCGACGTCCAACTGCCTGCTGCCCTTCCTGTCCTCGCTGCCCACCTGCGCATCGTTCAACCGGATGTGGCTGGTTCATCGCCTGGGCAGCCACAGCAAGCTGGCGATATTCAGTTCCGCGCTCTGGCTGCTGTTGCTGGTGCTTTTCCTGGCGCAGCTGATCGCGGTGATCCCGATGCCTGCGATGGCCGCGATCATCATGCTGCTCGGCGCCAACATGATCAACTGGGAGGACATCAAGCCGCATTTCAAGGACCGGCGCGAGGCGGTGGTGTTCATGGCCTCGTTCCTGTCGGTGCTGTTCCTCGACCTGTTCGGCGCGGTCATCGTCGGCTCGCTGCTGGCGATCGCCTACTCGAAGTGGGAGCAGGCGCATCCGAACATCAGCCTGAGTGGCAACGTGCTGAAGATCCGCGGCAACCTCTACTACGGTTCGCTGCCGGTGATCGAGGCGATGTACCACCGCGCGATCGCGCGCGACGACAGCGTGGTGATCGACTTCTCGGAATGCTTCTACATCGACCAGGAAGGCATCCGCTGGCTGGCAGCAGCGAAGTCGGCGCAGAAGGCGCGCCTGGAAGACCGCCGGCACAGCGATGACCGGCGTGCGGTCGAGCGGCGGGCGGCGGGCGAAGGCAAGCGCCGTACCGGACGCCGCAGCGGCAAGACCGACCGCCGCAAGCGATCGGAGTTCTGACCGGCGCCGGCGCGCGCCAGGCGCGCTACAGGTTGCAGAAGGTCAGGTCGAACGGAATGTCCGCTTCGATCGCCTTCGGCCGGTCGCTGCCGGGTACCTGCTGCGTGAACCGGATGTTCAGCATGTAGCGGTTGGCGCTGACTTCGGGCACGCAGGGAAACTCGCGCGCCACGCGCACCCGCACCAGTTGCACGGCACGGCCGGCGAGCATCTGCTGGAACACGCCCTGTGCGGCCACGCGCTGCGACGACTTGCCGCTGTCGCGCAGGATGCGCAGCACGATGGTCAGGCTGTCGCGCAGCGGCAGGAACGGCCCCATCCACTGGTCGAGGTCTGCGCGCCGCTCTTCGATCGGGCGGTGCTGCCAGTAGTGGTAGGTCGGCAGGTCGAATTCGCAGACCCCGCCCGGTATGTTCGAGCGCTGGCGGATGCTCATCAGCCACTCGTTGTCGCGCACGTCCTGGCCGATCTTGCCGGTCAGGTTGTACAGGCTTCCTGCGGCGTGGTCGATGTCGTACAGCACCGCGTCCAGCGCCTCGACGGAGATCTGGGGATTGCTGCGCAACGCCTCGAGCGAATGCTTCTGGCGTTCGAGTTCCTGCAGCAGGTCGGACTTCAGGTCGGCCCGGCTCGCGACCTCGATGATCTCGAACAGCGTGACGAGCGCGGTATGGTGCTCGAGCGGGTGGTCGCGCGAGACGAAATAGGCCAGCTTGTCGTAGAGGTCTTCCAGCCGGAGCAGCGTTCGCGTGCGCTCGTTCAGTGGAAACTCGTAGTCGATCACGATAGCTGCGGTCTGCTCGGGTAGCTTGTGCGAATCGAACATGCTGTTTCGCAGGATCTCGCGGCAGTGTCCGCGAAGATCAACGACGCACGGCTCTTCAATTCAGTCGTCGGGACGTTCAGGGCTTGCCGCCGTCCGTTTCGAATGCGCAAGGCGCAGGTACTGCTGATGCAGCGTCTCGACCTGCGGCGCGAGCGCGAACTCGTCACCATCATTGTCGATCACATCATCGGCCATCGCGAGCCGCTGCTCGCGCGTGGGCTGCACCGCGATGATGGCCATCACCTGCTCCCGGGTCAATCCGCTGCGCTGCATCACCCGGGCGATCTGACGATCGCAGGTGCAGTCTACCACCAATACCCGGTCCATCCGTTCGCGGTATCCGCCACGGGGCGAGAGTAGTGGTACCGCCAGCAGGGCGTAGGGGCCGACTGCGCTGGCCACTTCGGCGTCGGCTGCGGCGCGGATCATCGGATGCAGGATCGCTTCCAGCCGGGTCCGCCGGGCGGGGTCGCCGAACGCCTGCCCGCGCATCCAGTCGCGGTCGAGTGCCCCGTCCGGGCGTGCCGACAGCGGCCCGAACGCCTCGACGATCGCTGCCATCGCCTCGCCGCCGGGACCGGTCAGCCGATGCGCCAGCGCATCGGTATCGATCAGTGCGGCACCAAGCTGGACGAACAGGTTCGCCGCGGTCGACTTGCCACTGCCGATACCGCCTGTCAGCCCGACCACCAGCAGGTCCGGCCTGCGCGCGGGCGACGCCACCGGCGTGATGGTTGCGTCCATGGCGGTCGTGGCCAACGTCGTCAGCCCAGGAGCTTCAGGTACCCGGCGATGATCCCATCGCCCCAGACGAGTGCGACCACGCCGGCGATGACCAGGTAGGGTCCGAATGGCATCGGCACGCTGCGACCGAGGCGCGCCGCGGCGATCAGCGCGATGCCGATCAGCGCGCCCGCCAGCGACGACAGCAGGATCACCAGCGGCAGGGCCTGCCAGCCCAGCCAGGCGCCGATCGCGGCGAGCAGCTTGAAGTCGCCATAGCCCATGCCTTCCTTGCCGGTCGCCAGCTTGAATGCCCAGTACACCGCCCACAGGGACAGGTAGCCGGCCACCGCACCCACCACCGCTTCCTGCAAGGGTGCGAAGACTCCCCAGACGTTCACCAGCAGCCCGGCCCACACCAGTGGCAGGGTCAATCCGTCGGGCAGCAACTGGGTGTCGAAGTCGATCAGGGCCAGCGCCAGCAGGGTCGCGCAGAATCCGAAGGCGAGCACCGCCGTCGGCCCGAAGCCGTAGTGCCAGGCTAGGAAGCCGGCGATCACGCCCGTGGCCACTTCGACCAGCGGGTAGCGCATCGAGATCGCCACGCCGCAGGCGGCGCAGCGACCGCGAAGCGCAATCCAGCTGACTAGCGGAAGGTTCTGCAACGCGCCGATCGGGGCGTTGCAGGCCGGGCAGCATGAGCGGGGCCTGGCCAGGTTGTAGGCAGGCAGGGGTTCCGGGTCAGCCCCACCGAGTTCCGCGCATTGTGCGGCCCACTCGCGCTCCATCATCTTCGGCAGGCGATGAACCACCACGTTCAGGAAGCTGCCGATCGCCAGCCCGAACAGGACGGCGACGCCGATCCACAGCGCCGGTTCGCTGCGCAGCAGTTCGGTGACGTCGCTCATTGCGCAGCGGGTCTGATCAGACCACCTGGCCCATCTTGAAGATCGGCAGGTACATGGCGATCACCATGCCGCCGATCAGCGTGCCCAGCACGACCATGATGATCGGCTCCATCAGGCTTGCCATGGCGTCGACCGCGTCGTCGACCTCTGCCTCGTAGAAGTCGGCGACCTTCGAAAGCATGCTGTCGAGCGCGCCCGATTCCTCGCCGATGGCCACCATCTGGATCACCATGTTCGGGAACACGTCCACGCCCTGCATCGACACCGTCAGGCTGGTACCGGTGGAGATTTCCTGCTGGATGCGTTTGGTCGCCTGCATGTAGACCGCGTTGCCCGCCGCGCCGGCCACCGAACCCAGCGCCTCGACCAGCGGCACGCCGGCAGCGAACATGGTCGACAGGGTGCGCGCCCAGCGCGCGATCGACGCCTTCTGGATGATGTCGCCGAACACCGGCACCTTCAGCATCAGGCGGTCCATGCCGTTGCGCATCGCTTCGGACTTCTTGTACGCCATGGCGAAACCGTACAACGAACCGCCCAGGATGCCGAAGATCGCCCACCAGTAGGCGACGAAGAACTCGGAGATCGACATCACGATCAGCGTCGGCGCCGGGAGTTCCGCGCCGAAGCTCGCGAACACCTGCTTGAACGACGGGATGACGAAGATCATGATGATCGCGGTGATGACGAACGCGACCACGATGATGGAGATCGGGTAGAACAGGGCAGACTTGATCTTGCCCTTGATCGCAAGGATCTTTTCCTTGTATGTCGCAAGCCTGTCCAGCAGCGAATCGAGGATGCCCGCCTGCTCGCCGGCGGCGACCAGGTTGCAGAACAGGTCGTCGAACTGGTCGGGGAACTTGCGGAAGGCCTGGTTCAGGCTGGAACCGGTCTCGACGTCGGTCTTGATCGCCATCAGGACCTTCTGCACCGCAGGGTTCGAATGCCCCTTGCCGACGATGTCGAACGCCTGCAGCAGCGGCACGCCGGCCTTCATCATCACCGCGAGCTGGCGGGTGAAGATCGCAATGTCCTTCTCGGTGATCTTGCGCCCGGAACCGACTCGCTGCTTCTTTACCTTTACGAAGGACAGGCCCTGCCGGCGCAGCTGCGCGACCACCACGTTCTCGCCGTTCGCACGCATCTCGCCGCGTACGGCCTTGCCGCTCTTGTCCTGGCCCACCCATGAATACAGGTAGTCCTGGACGTCCTTCTTGCGGCCCTGGGTGATCGTTGTGGCCATCGACTACGCTCCGCCTGGTGCGAGAACCTGGGTAAGGTAATACATCGATACTGCTTCCTAAACCCCGGTTTGTAAAGGCTGAGCTGTCGCCGGGGTGGCACTTTCGCCGGTCAGCCGCTGTGGTCGAGCGGCAGGTCCGGTGTTCCGTTGTCCACCCGGGGGTAGACGCGGACCGAACGGATCGATCGTTCCTGCGTCTGCACCACCTCGAGCGGATGTCCGGCGATCTTCACCGTGGTGCCCGGCTCGGGCAGGTCGCGCAGATGAGCCACAATCAGTCCGTTCAGGGTTTTCGGTCCATCCAGCGGCAACTTGAGGCCGAGTTTCCTGTTCAGGCTGCGCAGGGTGGCGCCGCCTTCGACCAGCACGCTGCCGTCTTCGCTGCGCGCGAAGGTGTCGCCACGGCCCGGGGCCGTGGTGGTGAATTCGCCGACCAGCTCCTCCAGGATGTCTTCCAGCGTCACCAGGCCCTGCAGTTCGCCGTATTCGTCGACGATCAGGCCGATGCGTTCATGCTGCTCCTGGAAATTCGCAAGCTGGGTGAACAGGGCGGTGCCTGCCGGCACGAAATAGGGCTGGGCGAGCAGCGCCTCGATGTCCTCGGCCTCGGCGAGGCCACCCTGCCGGACCAGCGACAGCGCGCGGCGCACATGCAGGATGCCGACCACGTTGTTGAGGTCGCCGCGGCAGACCAGCAGCCGGGTGTGGTAGCAGGTCGCGATCTCCCCGAGCAGCTGTTCGGGCGCCGAGTCGAGGTCCAGCCATTCGACCTGCCCGCGCGGGATCATCACGTCGTCGACCGTGATCCGCTCCAGTTCGAACAGGTTGACCAGGATGCTCCGGTGCTTCTGCGGGATGTACTGGCCACCTTCCAGCACCAGCGTGCGCAGCTCCTCCGGGGTCATCTGGTGCGCGCCTTCTTCCTTGCGCTTCAGGCGCAGCGTCCAGAGGATGCTCTGCACGAACAGGTTCACGAACCAGACGATCGGCCAGGCCACCCTCAGCAGCGGCGTGAGCACATAGGACGAGGCGAGGGCGATGCGCTCCGGATAGGTCGCGCCGATGATCTTCGGCGTGATCTCGGACAGCACCAGGATGCAGAAGGTGACCCCGGCGCTGCCGATCCACAGGGCCCATTCGTTCTCGCCGAGCGTGCGGAACATGATCACCGTGAACAGCGCGGCCGACAGGCTGTTGACGAAGTTGTTGCCGAGCAGGACCACGCCGAGCAGGCGGTCGGTGCGGTCGAGCAGCGCGGCGGCCATGATCGCCCCGCGATTGCCGGTGCTGACCAGGTGGCGCAGCCGATAACGGTTGAGCGCCATCATGCTGGTTTCGGCGATGGAGAAGAATCCCGACACCAGCAGCAGGACGAACAGCGCGATGAACAGCGTCTGTAAGGGAATATCGTTCATGGGCCCCCGCGGGCGTGCAACGAAGAAGTCAGTCTATCCTGCCGCCCGGGTTTGCCGGCAGGGTTCACCGCCCGAGCAGCAACTCGCCGACGATGCGCGTGCCCATGTAGGCGACCAGCAGCACGCCGAAGCCCCATAGCGTCCAGCGCAGCGCGACGCGCCCGCGCCAGCCGAACAGGAAGCGGCCGACCAGCAAGGACGCGAAGATCGCCCAGGAGATCAGCGTGAAGACGTTCTTGTGGGTGAAGGTGAGCGGCATCCCGAACAGCTCTTCCGAGAACAGGAGGCCGCTGAGGACCGTCGCCGACAGCAGCACGAAGCCGGCGATGATGATCCGGAACAGCATGGTCTCCATCGTCAGCAGCGGCGGCAGGCCGGCGAGCACCGGCGGCAGCGTGCCGGTGCGCAGCTTGCGGTCGAGCGCCGACAGCATCAGTGCGTGCAGCGCGGCGATGGTCAGCAGCCCGTAGGCCAGCAGGGCGACGATCACATGCGCT
>JBIITW010000195.1:0-9024 GCA_044340265.1 Burkholderiales bacterium
GGCAAGCGGAAGAAGACGCGCCGCGAGCTGTTCCTTGAAGAGATGGAACAGGTCATTCCGTGGAAGGCGCTGATCCGGGAGATCGAACCGGTCTACCCGAAGGC
Organism: Burkholderiales bacterium; assembly: GCA_044340265.1. GTDB lineage: Bacteria > Pseudomonadota > Gammaproteobacteria > Burkholderiales > CAIKXV01 > CAIKXV01. The sequence continues at coordinate 105 of JBIITW010000195.1, forward strand.
GGGCCGCGGTCGCCAGCCGTACCCGTTGCAGACGATGCTGCGCATCCACCTGATGCAGAACTGGTTCGGGTTGAGCGATCCGGGGATGGAGGAGGCGCTCTACGAAGTGGCTTCGATGCGCAAGTTCTCCGGGCTGTCGCTGCTCGAGGCCATTCCCGACGAGACGACGATCCTGAACTTCCGGCACCTGATCGAGCGCGAGGAGCTCGCGCCGCTGATCCTGGATGCGGTAAACGCCCATCTTGCGCGCAAGGGAATGATGGTCAAGCGCGGAACGATGGTCGATGCAACGATCATCGCTGCGCCCAGTTCGACGAAGAACAGCAGCGGCGAGCGCGACCCGGAGATGCACCAGACGAAGAAGGGCAACAACTGGCACTTCGGGATGAAGGCGCACATCGGCGCCGACACCGATTCCGGACTGGTACATACGGTCGTCACGACGCCCGCCAATGAATCCGATGTGGAACAGGTGGACCAGCTGCTTCATGGCAAAGAGAAGACTGTCCATGCCGACGCGGGTTACACCGGCGCCGAGCAGCGCGTGGGCCGCCGGAAGATCGAGTGGAAGATCGCGCGTCGCCGCAGCCAGGTGAAGAAGATCACGTCGGAACACGCACGCGACCTGGTGATGCTCGAGGAGAAACGCAAGGCCCAGGTGCGGGCGCGGGTCGAGCATCCGTTCTGGGCGTTGAAGTGCATCTTCGGTTACCGGAAGGTCCGCTTCAAGGGGTTGATGAAGAACACATCGCAGATCGTCACGCTGTTCGCGCTGACCAACCTCTACATGGTTCGAAAGCGATTGCTGGCGATGACGGGAGTGGTGCGTCCGCAAATGGCATGAAGCGCAAAAACGGCAACTATATCGAACGGTTTCGGTGGCTCAGGCTGACCGCCGACGCGATTCCGGCCGCGATTGGAAGCCGACGCGCATCATCCATGACTTGTTCAGACGTTCCTTAGCGGGCTTGGTCATGGACGCTCCTTTCCTTTCGGTGCATGTCGCGCGCCGAGATCACCCGGATCAGGGTGCCGTCACCGCGCAGCGTGAAGGTGATGTGCAGCGCACGCCCATCGAGCGTCTTGCCGAGGGCGTGGAAGCGCGCCTCCTGGTCGCGGTGCGACAGGTCTTCCAGCTATATACGCATCTGTGAATCCGCCGTCCGCCGGGTGCTCCCTGCGTTGTGGGAAGTCCATCACACGCAGCCCGATGTTCAGCGGGTACGGTCAGTGGGTACGATTTTGTAAGGTTCAGAAAACGACAATCAGATCATGACCTTGAAGAACCACTAACGGTTCAACGTCTGAGCGGCCATCCGGCCGCTCACCGTGCGGTCGGCGTCTACCGCATCCGGAACGTGTTCGCGCTAGACGAGCCGCCTGCGACATCGACGTAGTAGCGGTCCGCCTGCGCCGGCAGGCGGTACACGTGCGCGCATGTCTCGGCGTCCCGTTCGACCCGGGTGCACAGCCTTTGGCCTTCGGCATCGATGCGCCAGCTGCCGGCAAAGGACGCGCTCGTCACGAAGCGCCAGGTCACGACCATCCCGCCATCGGCCCTGAATGCATACGTCAGCCCTCCCGTATAGCCATTGTCGAACACCCGCCCCCCGGCTGCCGCGCGATCGATCAGGGCGCGCAGGTCGGTGGCCGAGAGCATGACGCCATCGGCGGGTCGTACACCGGGCGTGTAGGTGGCGCATCCTGCAGTCCCGAGCACGAGGGCCGCGGCGAGGGCGCGCAGGGAAATCGGGTAGGCCATGTCGGTCCTTTCCTTTTCGGTGGGTATTGAATCGGGCGCACCGCGAGCGTCCGCTGTTGCGGGCAGTGCCGGATCTGCATCAGGGGCCCGCGCCGCGCATGGCGACGATGGAATGCGCGGCGGCATGAGCCGTAGGCGTGCAATGCAAGGCATGGACTCCATCCCTTGCAGTCTCGACCTCGGTGGTCACGCGCGGATGGCGCGACGGTTGCCAGACGGTCACTGGACGGTTGCGGCTCCGTTCGGCGCCGGTGTCGCATCGTGCGTGTCGCCGCAGGATCGGGCAGGATCGGCACCATGTTCCGCATAGCACTGATCGAAGACTCCGTTGACGTCCGCGGGCTCGTGCACGACGAGTTCCGTCAGTTGGCGTACCAAGTCCGCACGGCAGGCGACGGGAAGGAGGGGCTGGATCTGTGCCTCGACTGGGCACCTGACCTGGTCGTGCTCGATGTGGTGCTTCCAACGCTGAACGGGATCGAAGTGCTGCGACGCCTTCGAGCGGCAGGCTTCTCCGCGCCCATCCTCCTGCTCACCGCCCGCGACAGCGAGGCCGATCGCGTTGCAGGCCTCGAACTGGGTGCGGACGACTACGTGGTGAAGCCGTTCAGCCTGCGCGAGCTCAGTGCACGCGTGGGCGCGCTGCTGCGCCGGCATGCACACCCAAGGGCCGTCGGTCGCGCGTGTGTCGGTGACGATGACGGTGGCGTCGTGCGCGTGCTCGACTGCGAACTCGACCTGGTTCGCCAGCTCGTACGCGTGGATGGAGACCTGCGGACACTTTCGCCGCGCGAGTTCGCGCTCCTGGCCTGCCTGGTGCAGGCCGCGGGCAGGGTGCTCACGCGTGAATGGCTGCTGCAGCAGGTCTGGGGGCGCGAGTTCGACGGAGTGGATCGCGTCGTGGATACCTGCGTACTGCGCTTGCGCGAGCGTCTCGGCAGGCAGACCCTGGTTGCTTCAGCCATAGAGGCGGTGCGCGGCGTTGGCTATCGGCTGCATCCGCGCGGGCGATGAAGATTCCCGGCGGACTGTCGAACGCGGCTGCCGACCGCGGGATGCCGACCATCCGCGACGAGGTCCTGCACTCGCAACTGAGGCCGGTGGTCGCGCTGGCGCTGGCTGCAGCCACCGCGATAGCCTTGATGATCGTCGGCCAGTACGCATGGTTGCGGCTGCAGGCGCTCAACCCGCTGGACGAGATCGAACCCGTGGAACTCGCGCAGGTGCTGCGCGTGGCCACGCCCGAACAGTGGCCAGTTCTGGTGCGCTGGGTGGCCGTCCATGGCCTGGGCATGACCGTCGACGGGGAGCATGCCGCCCCGGTCGGGTATGCGCGATTGCCCGACGGCCGCCAGGTGGCACTGTCCGACGTGCTTTCCATCGTGGTCGCGGGGGAGCAGGTGGATCCGGTCGATGGTCGTCTGCTCGGTCCCGTGCCGCCGCTCAGGCAAGTCGCCATCGCGCAACTGGCGCAAGGGGACGCGATGCGCCTGGCACGACCCGTCGATGGCGACCCTTCGGTACCCCAGCACTGGCCAGCGCTCCTGCTGCGCCTCGATGGTGATCGGGTGGCGGTGCTGGCCAGCCCCGACTACCGGCTTGCGACCCGGGAGGTCGTCGAGGTCGTGTTGAAGGCCTTCATGCTGACCGCCGCGGTGGTGGCGGGCTTCGTCGCGCTTTTCCTGGTCGCCTTCCAGCGTCGATTTGCCGCCCGCAGCGCCCAACGCCTGAGCGCGCCGGTCGAACGATTGGCGCGGGCGGTACGTCTGGCTGCAACGGAGGGAGATGCATCGCGCCGCGTCGACGTCGAGGCGCCTGCGGAAGTCGGGCAGCTCGCCGCAGACTTCAATCTCATGCAGGAGCATCTCGCGCGGGCGTTGACCGAACGCCAGCGGGTGATCGATGGCCAGCGCGATCTGGTCGCATCCCTGTCCCATGAACTGCGCACGCCGCTGACGGTCCTTCGCGGGCATGCCGAGCTGCTGCTGCGTGAGGGCAGAGGCGCTGACCGCGCAGAGGTGATGCTGCGCCAGGTCGAGGATCTCCACGTCCTGCTCAGCGACCTCCTGGACATGTCACGCCTGGAATCGATCGAGGCGGGGCTGGCCATTGCGGACGTGCCGTTGTCGCCGTTGATCGAGGAAATGGTCGAGCGCTTCGGCGCCGCTGCATGGCGGCAGGGCGTCCTGCTTCGTCCGGCCGAGACGGCGAATGCATCGCTGGTCGTCCGCGCCGACCCGCTCTGGTTGCGCCAGATCGTGGCCAACCTGCTCAGCAACGCAATTCGGCACACGCCGCAGGGCGGTCTCGTGACCCTGGGGATGGAATGCGAAGGCATGCACGTGCACCTGACGGTCGAGGACACGGGAGCCGGGTTCGGCGCCGACGGGCTCCGGCGGGATGTCGCGGCACGCCCGGCCGGCATCGGATTGCAGGTCGTGCGCAGGCTGGCTCGGGCCATGCAGGGTTCCCTCCGCCTTGATGTCACGGACGCGGGCGGTGCCCGCGCGATCCTGGCGTTGCCGGAAGCCCTTGGGCAGGGGCGACCATGATGGGGCGTGGCGTGTGCCGCGCCCGCGCTCAGCTCTTCGCGACCAGTGCGTCGATGAACCGATCCACCGGCATCGCGTCGATCGCCGCTGGATCGTCGTACCACCCAAGCAGCCGTTCTCGCGCGGCACCCGGCAGGCGGCGCAGCGCATGCTCGAACTTCGCACGCAGCGCCGGCACCGCTTCCGCGCGCCGCTTCGGATGGCCGAGCGGATACTCCCGTTCGACCCGCCCGGTAGACGTCCCGTCGCGAAAGAACACCTGCACCGAGTTAGCGCTGGTGCGCCGCGCCGGATCGAAGAAGCCTTCCGTGTAGCGCGGCTCTTCCGCCAGCACCATCTTCGCGCGCAGCACATCGATGCGAGGGTCCGCCGCGAACGCATCGCTGTAGTCCGACGGGCCGAGCCGGCCATGCATCAGCCCGAGCGCGACGATGTACTGTACGCAATGGTCGCGATCGGCCGGATTGCGCAGCACGCCCGGCTTGTCCATGATCCGCGCCAGCGAACGGTGGCAGCGCAGTTCGATGCGTTCGATCTCGTCCAGCCGCGACGCGACCTGCGGATGCAGCAGGAACGCGCACTCGCCCGCCGTCTGGCCATGCATTCCGGCCGGCAGCAGCTTGAACATGCAGCGCCCGATCACCGATTCGCCCAGCGGTGCATCGAAGCGCAGCGGCGTGCCGCCGAAGCGCGCGGCATGGAAGCCGAGTTCCGGCGCCGACAGCACCCACGGATAGCCATCCTCGCCGGCCATCACCATCATCGCGATGCGCACGGCGCCTTCGCTGGCGCGCGCGCATGCCCAGTTCTTGCGCGAGCCGATGTTCGGCGCATGGCGGATCGCCGACAGCGTCGACTCGACGAACGCGTTCGAAGCGGCATCGAACACCTGCCGGCGCGTGCCGCCGAGCAGCTTGACCAGCACCGGCGCGACCGCGGCCTGCACCAGCATGGTCTGGTCCATGCCATGCGCCCGCCAGTCGTTGGCTGCGCACAGTGCGCCCTGGATCTCGTACACGCGCACCGCGGCGTCGAGCAGGTCGGCCATCAGCAGCGGTGGCCTGCCGTCCGCCACCGCGCGACGTGACAGGTGATCGCCCAGCATCAGCACGCCGGCAAGCCCGTCGGACGGATGCATGGTCAGCATGCCGTTGCAGGCGTCGTTGTAGTCGAGCCAGCGGATCATCGCGCCGAGGTCGAAGGTTGCCTTGGCCGGGTCGAGCACGAACGACGTGCCCGGCACCCGCGCGCCATGCGGCACCACGGTGCCCGGCACCAGCGGTCCGAGCAGGCGCGCGCAGGCGGGATCGAACAGCGCTTCAAGCGCACAGGCGAGCGTGTCGAACAGGCACAGCCGTGCCGCCCCGATCGAGGCCTGGTCTCGGACGCGGTAGTCCGAGACATAGCCAGCGATCTCCTCGAGCAGGGCATCCGGTACCGCCGGTGCCGACTGCAGGTCCGAAGGCGCCGCCATCAGCGTGCTTCCATGTTGATGGAGGCGATCAGCTTGCCGTTCTTCACGATCTCTTCCTCGTAGAAGCGGACGAACTCGGCATGGGTGCTGCCGACCGGATCGAGTCCCTGCGACACCAGCTTCTTCTCGATCTCCGGGTCGTTGACGATGCGGGTGATTTCCTGCTGGGTCTTGAGAACGATGTCCATCGGCGTGCGGCCCGGCATGAACACGCCGTACCAGTTCTCGTAGGCATAGCCGGGCACGCCCGACTCGGCGATGGTCGGCAGTTTCGGCAGCGCCGGCGTGCGCTTCGCGCCGAGCACCGCCAGCGCGCGCAGCTTGCCGGCCTCGAAGAACTGCCGCGTCGACACCACGCTCGCCATCGACAGCGACACCCGCCCGCCCATCAGGTCGGTGATGCTCGGCGCAGTCCCTTTGTACGGGACATGCACCATCTTGACGCCGGCCATCTGCCCGAACAGTTCCGCCGCCAGGTGCTGGCCGGTGCCGTTGCCTGAGGAGGAGTAGAGCAGTTCGCCGGGGCGCGCCTTCGCGAAGGCGATGAATTCCTTCACCGATTTCACCGGCACCGACGGATGCACCACCATCACGCCCGGCGAGATCACCGCCAGCGATACCGGCACGATGTCCTTGCGCGGGTCGTAGGACAGCTTCATCAGGCTCGGCGTGATTGCAACACCGGAGGAATTGGTGAGCATCGTGTAGCCATCGGGCGCAGATCGTGCCAGCAGCTCGGTTGCCAGCGCGCCGCCCGCGCCCGGTCGGTTCTCGGCCACCACCGGTTGCCCCCAGCGCTCGGACAGCTTCTGTGCGAGCAGGCGGCCCGTGGTGTCGACGCCGCCACCGGGTGCCAGCGCGATCAGCATGCGCATCGGTTTTGCCGGCCAGGGTGCCTGCGCTGCCGCGCCGGCGGCGGTGATCGAGCACAACGTGGCAATGGCGGCCTGTGCGAGTCGTTGGTCGCGGGTCTTCATCCAGTCTCCTCCTGCGGTTGCGTGGCGGCTGGCCTGCTCCGGACCGGCGCGCGAATGGTCTTCCGAATGCCTGGCGCGTCCGGGGCATGCCCCTTTGCGCAAGGCGGGCAATCGTGTCCAATGTATACCCGATCCGCCACACGCGCAGCTTGCAGACCCGTCATTGCAGAGGACACATGACTTCACCCCGACTGCCCGCGATAGACCCGCGCGACGTTCCCGCTTCGCGCGGGTCGAGTTACCCCGAGCCGTTCGCCAGCCGCGTCGCGGGCCGCGTCAAGCGGCGTATCGGTGACGCGCTCGGGCTGAAGAACTTCGGCGTGAACCTCACCTTGCTGGAGCCGGGCGCGCAGTCATCGTTGCGACACTGGCACGCACGGCAGGACGAGTTCATCTACGTGCTCGAGGGTGAACTGGTGCTGCTCGCCGACGGCGGCGAACAGCGGCTGACCCAGGGCATGGCCGCGGGATTCCCGGCGGGCAGGCCGGACGGACACTGCCTGGTCAACCGTAGCGACCGACCCGCGGTCTTCCTGGAAGTCGGCGACCGCATGCCGGGCGATTCGGCGAGTTATCCGGACGACGACATCGCTGCACAGGCGAGGCCCGCGGGCTGGACCTTCCTGAACCGGGCAGGAATACCGTACTGACCAGGCCATTGAAGCAGGCGCGCGGTCGCCCGCTCAGTTGGCCACCCGCATCACGCCGAACTGCGCCGCCGAGCGCTGGTAGACCGTCCGGCCGGACGCCCGGTCCTTCACGACCAGGCTCAGGACCAGCGTCCGGTCGGCGTTCTGGGCCTTGATCTCGAAGCTGCGGCGCAGGTCCACGACCATTTCGTCGCCGGTCCAGCGGCCCATCGAGGCCACGTCGTGGATCTTGTACATGCGGTAGTCGTTGCCGTTCTTCAGTTCGATCTCGGTGTCGACCGACCCGCTCGACAGGCAGGCCTGCAACGAAGTCTTCTGCTGTCCGACCGAACAGCTGAACACCGCCACGAACGGGAACTCCGCTGCCTTGGTCTTCTCCTCTGCCGCCATGGCAGCGGCGTAGCGGCGAGCCTCCGCGTCTTCGCGCCGTGCGCGCTCGGTGCGGATCGCCTTCACCGAGGTGCCCTTGGCCGACGCCTCGCGCTCGTCTGCAGCCAGCTGGATCAGCGCGTCGACATTGTCCCGCGCGCCTGGCTCCGTCTGTTCCAGTCGCTTGCGCGCCGCGGCGAACTGCTCGGCGGTCGTGATCCCGAGTTCCTGCAGGCGAGTGACCTGCGCGGCATCGCGCACGCCGACGCTGTTGCCGAACAGGTAGCCGTTGGCATCCTTGAAGCCGAGACTGGCTGCATGGACCTGCAGCAGCGCCGCTTCGTCGAGCGGATCAGGCATCAGTCGTCCGTCGAGCTGGCGGTCACGGTCGATCGCCGTCTTCAGCGTGGCCAGCGTCGGGCCGTTGCCGAGGACCATGGTGCAGCGGCCGTCACGCTTCTGCAGGTCGGCATAGAGCGTATCGACGCTGTCGAACTTGCGGATGCTGGAAGGCTTGCCCGACTGGAATCGGGCGAATGCTTCACTGCGCATGATCGATTCCAGCGACAGTCCATGACGTGGCGTCCCGGCGGCGTCTGGCGTGACATAGCAGGCCCGGATCGACGAGCCGCCGACGCCCAGCGCGCCATACAGTGCACCGGCACCGGTGGCCGGCGAATCGGCCAGCCGGCGCAGCAGGTTGTCGGAAGCCTTCGCGGCCTGCGCGAAGCCCTGCTGCCGGGTGTCGCGGGCGACGCGATAGTCGCCGATCGGCACCGTCGCGATCTCCTGCAGTTGCCCGGCATCCAGGTTCGCCTTCCAGCGGCTCGAGAGCTTCGGCCCCATCGCGGCATCGACCAGCATCCTCGGGATGGCGTGTAGGTCTGCGCCGCAGCCGGTGCCGCCGAGGTTGATCGATACCTGGACCGGGCGGCCGAAACGTTTCTGCAGCGCGATCCCGAAGGCGGTGCCCAGCGTCGCCCAGTAGTCTGCGGAGTCCGATTCAGGGCGCGGTGCGTCGGAGCGTGAGGGAATGCCTGCCGAGACCGTCGGCGTCGGCCCACTGAACCCGCTGCGCGGCGGTTCGCGCAGGCCGTACTGGCGTGCCGGGGTGAAGCGAAGCATCTGGTAGAAGG
>JBIITW010000196.1:0-8972 GCA_044340265.1 Burkholderiales bacterium
CCTGGTCAAGGCGGCCTGATCAGGCTGTAGCGGTTCCGGCACGAAAAAAAGCCAGGCCCCGGTCAGAGGCCTGGCTCCCGCCCACACGCATCGTGGACGCGTTACATCATGGCGGGCGCTGCCGGTTGTGCCGGCGGGGTCGCGCCCGGCACCGGGGTGGCCTGGCCACCGCGCGGCTGCATCACCGGCAGGGTCACGCCCAGCTCCGTCGCGCGCTGCTCCAGTTCGGCGCGGCGTGCCGCCATCAGCTGCGGGCGCTGTTCGGGCGTCGCGCTGCGCATCTTCTCGCGGAAGGCGGTGCGCTCCTCGGGCGTGGTCAGCTTGTCCATCGCCGCGCGTCGGGCGTCGCGGTCAGCCTGGCTCATCGCGTCACGACCATGGCGGCCGGCATGCTGTCCCTGCTGTCCCTTCTGCCCGTGCCGGCCTTCGCCGCGGGCCTCTCCGTGGTGGCCATGTCGGCCCTGTCGGCCCTGCGAGGCTGATGGTGCTGCGGCGGACGGAGCTGCGACCGACGGATCGGCGGGATCCTGTGCCGGTTGTGCGATGGCAAACGGCGAGGCCAGCGCCAGCCCCAGCCCGGTAGCGGCCAGCAGCGATCTGAATGTGCTCTTCATCGTGGATTCTCCTATGGGATTGGACGCCGGGAAGGGTCCCGGTGCGCCGCACTGCCCGGCCGCTGATCGATCACGGAGGAGGCAGGTTGTACGGGTCCCATTGGAGCACCACGATGTAAGTGAATGATTTCCGCGGCGCGTGCAGGTGTTTCGATTTGTATGCACCCGCGCGGATCCGCCTGTGCAGCATCGGTCAGCCGGGCGGCGGGGTATCCGCAGGATCCTCCGCGTCCGGGTTGTGCGGCGGCGGTGGCGGCACGACCAGCATCGCCGCCCGCGACGCGGGCGTCTCGAGGCTGATCCGCCCGAGCGCACCACTCCGGTAATCGTTCAGCAGCGCGAGCGCGGCCTTCTCCCGGTCGGGTATGCCGCCCTTCAGCACGAATCCGCGCCGCTGCGCGATCGCATCGATCACGTCGGGGCCGTCCATGCCGGCGGGATCGAACCGGTAGCGTGCGCACAGCAGCGCCGGATAGCGTGCCGCCAGCGTCTCGCCGAGGAAATTGGCGACTTCCTCGTCGATGTAGGCATTGACCCCGACCGCGTGGCTGGCGGCCAGCATCAGTCCGTCGGACGGATGTTCGATGCGCGGCCAGAGCAGGCCGGGCGTGTCGAACAGCACCAGCTGGTCGGTGACATCGATGCGCTGCTGGCTCTTGGTGACCGCCGGCTCGTCGCCGACGTTGGCCACGCGGCGCTTCGCCATCGCGTTGATCAAGGTGGACTTGCCGACGTTCGGGATGCCCATCACCATCAGCCGCAGGGGCTTGAGCGGATTGTCCCGGTGCGGTGCGAGGGCCTGGGCGAGCTTCGGGATGCGCGCCACGTCGGAGGCCTTGCGGCAGCTCAGGGCCACCGCGTGGATCCTGTCCCCCTTCTCGGCGCTGTCGACCCAAGCGCGCATCCAGGCTGCGGTGGCTTGCGGGTCGGCGAGGTCGGCCTTGTTGAGGACCTTCAGGCATGGGCGCTGCCGGTGCCGGCGCAGCGCGTCGATCATCGGATTGCTGCTCGCGCCGGGCAGCCGCGCGTCGACCACTTCGACCACGAGGTCTACCTTGGCCAGCGTCTCGGCCGCCTTCTTGCGGGCGCTGGCCATGTGGCCGGGGAACCATCCGATCGACATCTCTCTGCCTGCTTTCCGTGTGTGTGCAGCGGCTGGTGCCGCAGCGTCGGTTCAGGGGCCGATGGTAGCGCCGGGCGCCGGCCTGCCACCGTTTGCCATCGGCTGTGTCACCGGCATGGCAGCGATCTTTGAGTATCATCGCGGCCGGCCGACCTCCGGCCGACATCGACCGACCCCCTGGATGTCCAGTATCGGTCAAATGGAGAATACGCATGAAGTCGCTGGAACTGATGGTCGAACGCATCATCCTCGCCAGCCGCTGGATCCTGGTGGTGTTCCTGCTCGGGCTGGCCGGTGCGCTGGCCGTCTATGCCGTGTCGTTCCTGTACAAGTTCGCGAAAGTCGCCGGCGGCATGTTCACGCTGAGCGACAGCGAGATGATCCTCGCCATGCTGGCACTGATCGATTCTGCGCTGGTGGCCAGCCTGCTGGTGATGGTGATGATTTCCAGCTACGAGAACTTCGTGAGCCGCTTCGACCAGGGGGGTGACGACGTGTCCTTCCTCGGGAAGCTCAATGCAGGCAGCCTGAAGATCAAGGTTGCATCATCCATCGTCGCGATCTCGTCGATCCATCTCCTGCAGATCTTCCTGAACGCCCCGCAATACGACAACGAGAAGATAATGTGGGTGACGATCGTGCATCTCGCGTTCGTCGCTTCGGCATTGATCCTCGGCTATCTCGAGCAGATCATGTCGAAGCTGAAGTAGAAGGGACATCGATGGGTCAGCCAGGGGGCGGGCCTGAAGTCTTCGATGGCGGGGGACCAGAGGGCAGGCCGGCCGGGAAGCGCCGTCGGTACCGCTCCGATTCGTTCTGCGCGTCAACGAATGCGCGATCCAACCAAGCCGGCAGGCCATGTTCCAAGGAGGACACACAATGCAACACCGTTCGTTCACTGCAGTAGCCGGTGCCCGCTGCGCATCGCTCGCGCTGCTCGTCGCGGCGGCGATGCCCGCCTTCGCGCAGAGCGATTACCCGAACCGCACGATCCGGCTGATCACGCCGGCTGCACCGGGTGGCACCACCGACATCCTCGCCCGGCTGACCGCCGCCAAGCTCACCGAGACCATGGGACAGCAGGTGATCGTCGACAACCGCGCGAGTGCGTCCGGCGTCAATGCCGGCGAGATCACCGCGCGTGCGGCACCCGACGGCTACACGCTGCTGCTGGTCTACCACCAGCACACGATCAATGCAGCGCTGAATTCGAAGCTGCCCTACCACCCGGTGAACGACTTCACGCCGATCAGCCAGCTCACCTCGGCCGGCCTGTTCCTGGTCGTGAATCCGGCCAGCCCGGTGAAGACGCCGAAGGAGTTCGTCGAGTGGACGCGCGGCTTCAAGGGCGGGCTCAATTTCGGTTCGGCCGGCATCGGCAGCGGCGGCCACCTCGCGGGTGAACTGTTCAACCTGATGGCCGGCATCAAGGCGCAGCACATTCCGTACAAGGGCTCCGGCCCGGCGCTGGCCGACCTGCTCGGTGGCCAGTACCAGTACAACTTCGCCGGCATGCAGGCGGCGCAGACGCTGGTGCGCGCCGGCCGCCTGCGTGGCCTGGCAGTGACCACGCCGAAACGGGTCGCGGCGATGCCGGACGTGCCGACCATGGCCGAGACGCTGCCCGGCTTCGAACTGGTCGGCTGGTACGGTATCGCCGGGCCGGCGAAGATGCCCAAGCCCCTGGTCACGCGGCTGAACACCGAACTGCTGAAGATGCTGGCGTTGCCCGACGTGCGCGAGCGCATCCTCGCCGATGGCTCCGAGCCGGTGGGCAACGATCCGGAGACCTTCCGCAAGTACATGCTCGCCGACATGATCAAGTGGGCGAAGCTGGTGAAGGAAAGCGGCGCGAAGCTCTGATGCATGACGTCCGTCCGGGGCCTGGCTTCCCGGACGGACGCGGCTGCTACTGCAGCGGGTCGACCTTGATGTTGCCCTTGCGGATCACCTCGCCCCAGCGGCCGAGGTCCTTCTTGACCAGCGCGGCCACTGCGGCCGAGTCGCCCCACTGGAACTCGATGGCCTGTGCGGCGAACTGCTCACGCAGGGCCGGCGTATCGACCACCTTCTTCAGTTCCGCGGCCAGCCGGTCGATGACCGCCTGCGGGCTGCCACGGCGGGCGAGCAGGCTGAACCAGGTCGCTGCGTCGTAGCCCGGATAGCCGAGCTCGGCCACGGTCGGGATGTCGGGCATCGCCGACAGCCGCTTCGACGACGACACGGCGAGCGCGCGCAGCTTGCCGGCCTTGACCATCGGGATCGCGGTGATCGGCGGGTTGAACAGCACCTGCAGCTGCCCGGCCATCAGGTCGGGCAGGGCGGACGCGCCGCCCTTGTACGGCACATGGGTCATGCGCGTTCCTGTCAGCGCCATGAACCATTCGGTCGAGATGTGCACCACGCCGCCGATGCCGGATGAACCGAAGTTGAGCTTGCCCGGGTTGGCCCGTGCATAGTCGACCAGCTCGCGGATCGACTTCACCGGCAGCTGCGGGTTCACCACCACCATCACCGGCGAGAAGCCGATCAGGCCGACCGGGGTGATGTCCTTGTCCGGGCTGTACGGCAGCTTCGGATAGAGCAGCGGATTGAGTACCAGTCCGTTGAAGCCCTCGAGCATCAGCGTGTAGCCGTCGGCGCCGGCGCGGCCGAGGATCTCGTAGGCGATGATCGTGTTCGCGCCCGGGCGGTTGTCGACGACCACCGACTGCCCGATGCCTTCGCCCAGGCGCTGCGCGACCGAGCGCGCCAGCAGGTCGGTGACGCCGCCTGCGGAGAACGGCACCAGCAGTCGCACCGGCTTCGCAGGCCAGGCCTGCTGTGCCTGGGTGGTGGTGGAGAAGGCGGCGCAGGACAGCGCCAGCGCCGCGGCGGCAGCAAGGCCTGCGGCGTGAAGATGGACTTTCATCGGGACTCCAGCGGTTGCGGCGGTTGAGGGTTCTGCGGGGGATCGATGCACTCGACGGGCATGGACAGCAGCGCGAACGACAGCGCCTTGCCATGCGCATCGAGCGCGATCGAGGTCGTGACGCCGCTGCCCAGCGCATGTTCGCAGCTGAACTGCAGGGCGCACAGCCTGGGCAGCACGTAGCGGCGCACTTCGCCATGCACGATATGTTCCAGATGGGCTGCGACGGCCTCGGCGGTCACCTGCTGCACGAGCAGCGGGAAGTCGTCGGCACGGTAGGCGAACAACGACAGTATCGAGGTGTCGCCCTTGTCGCCGGCGCGGCAGTGCGCGAGTTCGTGCAGCAGTCGCCAGCCGGGGCGCGGCGTGGCGGGCGCGATCGGTGCGGCGCGACCGGTCATCGCGGCGCACCTCGCTCGACCGGCCCCGATGCGCGGTCGGTGGACAGGCGCACCACGCCGCTGCGCACTGCATCTCGCGGCATCAGCGTGGACACGATGCCGATGCGGTCGGTGATGAACTTGCGCGCGCCACCGCCGCCCGCCGGGCCGTTGGTATAGAGCGCTTCGACTTCCAGGCCGACGCGCTCGGCGAGCTCACGGGTGGCCCCGCTGGCCGCCGCGCGCAGCCGGACCTCGTACGGATCGATGCCATGTCCGAAGTCGGTACGGTGGGTCGAATCGATGCCGATCAGGTCGATGCGCAGGTCGGGCAGGTCATGATGCAGGCGTTCATGGAGCACGGCACCGGCGAGTTGCGCGCGCGCGCGCGCATTCGGCCCTGCGTACGAGATCTCGCCTTCGCCGATGAAGCCGGCGCGATAACCGACGCTGACCTTCAGCGTGCCGGTGCGCGGGGCTCCGTCTGCATTCTCGATGCGGACCCGGTCCTCGCCGAGGTCGACCAGGTCAACGGTACGGAAGTCGACGACCGCATCCGGCGTCACATAGGCGGTCGGGTCGGTCACCTCGTACAGCAGCTGTTCCTTCACCGTGCGCAGCGTGATCAGGCCCCCGGTGCCGGGCACCTTGCCCAGGGTGCCGTTGCCGTCGGCACCGACATCGCAGAACGGAAAGCCGAGGTGGGCGAGGTCGCGCACGTCCTTCAGGCCCGGGTCTGCGAAATAGCCGCCGGTGAGCTGGCCTGCGCATTCCAGCAGGTGGCCGATCACCGTGCCGCGCGCGAGCAGCGTCGGATCGTCGATCGGCCAGCCGAACTCGCGGATCATCGGCGCCAGGAACAGCGACGGGTCGGCGACACGGCCGGTGATGATCACGTCTGCGCCGGTGGCGATCGCCGGCAGGATCGCCTCTGCGCCGAGATAGGCATTGGCCGAGATCGGCGGGCCGTATTCACGCACCGGCTGTCCGGTCTCGAGCGTCGGCGTATCCGGGTCGAGCTGGTCGAGCACATCGTCGCCGGTGACCACCGCCACCTTCAGCGACAGGCCCAGTTCCTGCGCGATGGCGACCACCTGTCGTCCTGCGCTGACCGGGTTGGCTGCGCCGAAGTTGCTGATCAGCCGGCATCGGCCGCGCTTGAGCAGTGGCAGGAGCGCCGTCATGCGTGCGCGCAGCAGCGGGTCGTAACCCTGCTCCGGGTCGGCGAGCCGGCGCAGCTGGGCGGCTGCGACGGTGCGCTCGGCCAGGCATTCCAGCACCAGCCAGTCGAGCCTGCCCTGCGCCAGGAGGATCACCGCCGGATCGATCCTGTCGCCCTGGAAACCGGCGCCGCAGCCGATGCGGATCGTCTTATGGCGCGGCATGGGCGCGGGTCCGTGCGGGTGGGCGTGCGCGGGTTTTCGACATCACGCCGATTGTCTGCGGCACCCGGGGTGCCGTCAATGTCGAGCGGCTGCAGGCGCCCAGCCAACCCTGTGGGACAATCGAGGCATGCATGTCGTCGTCCTCGGAGCGGGTGTGATCGGGTTGGCCACCGCCTGGTGCCTGTCGCGCGACGGGCACCGGGTCACGCTCGTCGAGCGCAACCAGGGCGTGGCCCTGGAGACCAGCTACGCCAACGGCGGACAGCTTTCGTACAGCTACGTGGCGCCGCTCGCCAGCCCGAGCGTGCTGCCGAAGCTGCCGCCATGGCTGCTCAGCGCCGACGCGCCACTGCGCTTCCGGCCGCAGGCCGACCTGCAGCAGTGGCGCTTCTGCCTCGCATTCCTGCTTGCCTGCACGCAGGAACAGGCCGACCTCACCACGCGCCAGCTGCTGGTGCTCTCGTTCTACAGCCGCGCGCTGACGCGCGAACTGGTCGAAGGCGAGTCGCTCGACTTCGCCTATGCACGCAGCGGCAAGCTGGTCGTGCATTCCGATCCGGCCACCTATGCCTCGGCCTGCCGGCTGCTCGACTACCAGGCGAGCCTCGGCTGCGAACAGCAGGCGCTCGATGCCGATGCCTGCGTCGCGCTCGAACCGGCGCTCGTCCACATGCGGCCACTGCTGGCGGGCGGCATCCATACGCCGAGCGAGGATGCCGGCGACTGCTACCTGTTCTGCGTCGGCCTCGAGCGGATGCTGCGCGCGGCCGGCGCGACCTTCATGCTCGGCGAAGCCGCGCAGCGCCTGCGTGCCGAAGGCGGCCGGATCGTGGCGGTCGAGACCGCACAGGGTGCCATCGAAGGCGATGCCTACGTGCTGGCGACCGGCAATCGCAGCGTGCCGCTTGCGCGCAGCGCCGGCATCCGCCTGCCGATGTATCCGCTGAAGGGCTACAGCCTGACCGTGCCGATCGCAGACGATGCCGGCGCGCCGCGGGTCAGCGTCACCGACTATGCGCAGAAGGTCGTCTATGCCCGGCTCGGTGCGAGCCTGCGCGTGGCGGGCATGGCCGAGATCGCGGGGCACGAAGCCGATCCTGATCCGCGGCGGATTGCACTGCTGGCACGGCAGGCTGCATCGCGGTTCCCCGGTGCCGGGGACTTTCACGGCGCACGCGCATGGTGCGGCCTGCGTCCGGCCACGCCGAAGGGGCCGCCGGTGCTCGGCGCCACCCCGTATCCGAACCTGATGCTGAACGTCGGCCACGGCGCCCTCGGCTTCACGCTGGCGATGGGCAGCGCCCGGGTGGTCGCTGACCTCGTCGCCGGGCGTCCGCCCGCCATTGCGCTGGACGGCTTCCGCCTCCAACCTTCCTGATGAAAGACACATGAACGCTCGCCTCGCCCCGCTGATGCAGCTCTGGCCCTTCGTGCAGCCCTATCGCAAGCGCGTGATGATCGCGCTCGGCGCATTGCTGGTGGCCGCCGGTTCCATGCTTGCCATCCCGACCGCCTTCCAGCAGCTGATCGACCATGGCTTCTCGGCCGGGAACACCGGCGGCATCACCGGCTACTTCGTCGCGCTGTTCGTGGTGGCGGTGGTGCTCGCCGCGGCGACCGGCACCCGCTTCTACCTGATGAGCTGGCTCGGCGAGCGGGTCAGCGCCGACCTGCGCAACGCCGTCTATTCCAACGTGATGCGCCTGTCGCCGCGCTTCTTCGAGACGATGCGCAGCGGCGAGATCCTGTCCCGCCTTACCGCCGACACCACGGCGGTGCAGACCGCGGTCGGTACCAGCATCTCGATGGGCCTGCGCAACGGCCTGCTGCTGATCGGCGGCCTGGGCATGCTGGTGATCACCAGCCCGCGGCTGGCGAGCTACATCCTGGTGCTGATGGTCGCGGTGGTGCTGCCGCTGGTGGTGTTCGGCCGCCGCGTGCGCAAGCTTTCGCGGATGAGCCAGGAGAAGCTGGCCGAGGCCTCCGCACTTGCCGGCGAGACGCTGAGCGCGGTGACCACCGTGCAGGCGTTCGCGCAGGAGGCGCGCGAATCGCGCCGCTTCGGCCAGGCGATCGAGCAGTCGTTCTCGGCCGCGCTGAGCCGGGCGAAGGCCACCGCATCGTTGCTGCTGGCGGTGATCGTCATGGTGTTCGGGTCGATCGTGGTCGTGCTCTGGCTGGGCGCACAGGACGTGCTGGCCGGCAACATGACGGCCGGCGGGCTGGCCGCGTTCGTTCTCTACGCCGTGGTCGCGGCCGGATCGGTGAGCGCATTGGCCGAGGTGTGGGGCGAGTTGAACCGTGCCTCCGGCGCGGTCGAGCGGCTGCTCGAACTGATGAACGCCAGATCCGAGATCAACGCACCTGCGCTGCCCTCCGCCGCACCGCTGGACCGCGGCGCCGTGCGCTTCGAGCAGGTCGGGTTCCGCTACCCGTCACGGCCCGATGTCGATGCCATCGCCGGGGTCACGCTCGACATCTCGCCAGGCGAGACGCTGGCCATCGTCGGTCCGTCCGGCGCCGGCAAGACCACGCTGTTCCAGTTGCTGATGCGCTTCT
>JBIITW010000197.1:0-8913 GCA_044340265.1 Burkholderiales bacterium
GTTGGTTACGACGCGCGCCCGGCCATGGACGACGGTCCGGGTCTCAGTGCTTCAGCCCCGGTGTGTTGACCGCTTCCTCGCCCGGCGCAGGGATCGCCACCGGCGCCGCAGCAGCCTCTGCCGGTGCGTCCGGCAAGGGCTCGGGGGCTCGCTCGAGGGCCAGTTCGAGCACCTCGTCGATCCACTTCACCGGCTTGATCTCGAGCTTCGACTTGATCGTCTCGGGGATCTCGGCGAGATCCTTGACGTTCTCGGTGGGGATCAGCACGATCTTTATCCCGCCGCGCAGCGCCGCCAGCAGCTTTTCCTTCAAGCCGCCGATCGGCAACACCTCGCCACGAAGCGTGATCTCGCCGGTCATCGCCACGTCTGCACGCACCGGGACCCCGGAAAGCACCGACACCATTGCCGTGCAGATGCCCACGCCGGCGCTCGGCCCGTCCTTCGGAGTCGCCCCCTCCGGCAGGTGGATGTGGATGTCGTTCTTCTGGTAGAAATCGTCGGTCAGCCCGAGCTTGCGCGCACGGCCACGAACCACCGACAGTGCGGCCTGAATCGACTCCTGCATCACGTCGCCCAGTTTCCCGGTGGTGGTCATCTTGCCCTTGCCCGGCAGCACCACGGCTTCGATCGTCAGCAGTTCGCCGCCGACCTCCGTCCAGGCCAGTCCGGTGACCTGCCCGATCTGGTTGTGCTTCTCGGCGATGCCGTAGGTGTACTTGCGCACGCCCAGGTAATTGGACAGGTTGCGCGCAGTGACCGTCACTTTCTTCAGGCCATCCTTCGCAACCGCCTCGCCCGCCTTCGACTCGACGGGCTTCGCCCGGCCCGCCTTCACCGATGCATCGCCCTTCTGCACGATCGCCTTGACCACCTTGCGGCAGATCTTGGAGATCTCGCGCTCGAGCGAGCGCACGCCGGCCTCGCGGGTGTAGTGGCGCATGATGTCGCGCAGCGCGCTGTCGGTGACCGCCAGTTCATCGTCCTTGAGCCCGTGGTTCTTCATCTGCTTGGGCACGAGGTAGCGCGTCGCGATGTTGACCTTCTCGTCTTCGGTATACCCGGCGAGCCGGATCACTTCCATCCGGTCGAGCAGCGGCGCCGGGATGTTCAGCGAGTTGGCGGTGGCGACGAACATCACGTCCGACAGGTCGTAGTCGACCTCGATGTAGTGGTCGGCGAACGTGTTGTTCTGCTCCGGGTCCAGCACCTCGAGCAGCGCCGATGACGGATCGCCGCGGAAGTCCATGCCCATCTTGTCGACTTCATCGAGCAGGAGCAGCGGATTGCGGACGCCGACCTTCGTCATGTTCTGCAGGATCTTGCCCGGCATCGACCCGATGTAGGTGCGCCGGTGGCCGCGGATCTCGGACTCGTCGCGCACGCCACCCAGCGACATCCGGACGAACTTGCGGTTGGTCGCGCGCGCGATCGACTGCCCGAGCGAGGTCTTGCCCACCCCGGGCGGCCCGACCAGGCACAGGATCGGTGCCTTCACCTTGTCGACCCGCTGCTGCACCGCCAGATACTCGAGGATGCGTTCCTTGACCTTCTCGAGGCCGTAGTGGTCGGCGTCGAGCACGTCCTCGGCCGCGTTGAGGTCCTTGCTGATCTTGCTCTTCTTCTTCCAGGGCAGGTTGACCAGGGTCTCGATGTAGTTGCGCACGACGGTGGCCTCGGCCGACATCGGCGACATCAGCTTGAGCTTCTTCAGCTCGCCCTCGGCCTTCTTGCGTGCTTCCTTGGACATGCCCGAGCGCTTGATGCGCTTGTCCATCTCGTCCAGGTCGGCACCGTCTTCCATGTCGCCGAGTTCCTTCTGGATCGCCTTGACCTGCTCGTTCAGGTAGTACTCGCGCTGGCTCTTCTCCATCTGCCGCTTCACGCGGCCACGGATGCGCTTCTCGACCTGCAGGATGTCCAGTTCGGTCTCGACCTGCGTCATCAGGTGCTCGAGCCGCTTCTTGACATCGAACATCTCGAGCACTTCCTGCTTCTGCTCGAGCTTGAGCGGCAGGTGCGCGGCGATCGTGTCGGCCAGTCGGCCGGCCTCGTCGATACCGGCGATCGAGGTCAGTATCTCGGGCGGGATCTTCTTGTTGAGCTTCACGTACTGGTCGAACTGGGTGACCATCGTGCGCCGCATCGCCTCGACCTCGGTCGCCTCGGGCCCGTCGGCTGGCGGCACCGGGTCGGCCACGGCGGTCAGGAACCCTGCGCTCTCCTGTACGTCGGACAGGTTCGCGCGCTGGTTGCCTTCAACCAGCACCTTGACCGTCCCGTCGGGCAGCTTGAGCATCTGCAGGATGTTGGCGATGCTTCCGACCGAATAGAGGTCTTCCGCGCCCGGGTCGTCCTTGGAAGCGACGCGCTGCGCCGCGAGCAGGATGCTCTTGCCCGATTCCATCGCGGCTTCGAGTGCCTTGATGGATTTGGGCCGCCCGACGAACAGCGGGATCACCATGTGCGGGAACACCACGACGTCGCGCAGCGGCAGCAACGGCAGCGCGACGGCGGGTGATGCAGCAGCAGGATCTGGGATCTGATTGGGCGACATTTGCGTCCTTGGAAAAGGTCTCTGGGACGATAGGTGGGGCTTCAACGACTTTGTTCAAGGCGTGCAGCGGAAGCCCCGCTGCGCGTCCTGATGGCAGCCCGGAGGCTGCCCCTGACCGACATGCTACAAGGTCGCGGCGATGCGTGCGCGCAAGCGGGCTCTGCAGATGCAGCCGCACCAATGGAAATGCCGGCTTTCACCGGCATTTCCAGGGCTTTCGCGAGCGAATTGCCTCGAACGTCAAGCTGCCTGCTCAGACAGATCCGGCGACCTTCGGCTGCTCGGAATAGATCAGCAGCGGCTTGCCGTCGCTGTCGACCGTGGCCTCGTCGATCACCACCTTCGTGACGCCTTCCATCGAGGGCAGTTCGAACATGGTGTCGAGCAGCGTCTGTTCCAGGATGGAGCGCAGGCCCCGCGCGCCGGTCTTGCGCGCCAGTGCCTTGCGCGCAATCGCGAACAGCGCATTCTCGCGAACCTCGAGCTCCGCGCCTTCCATCGCGAACATGCGCTGGTACTGCTTGAGCAACGCATTCTTCGGCTGGGTCAGGATCTGGATCAGCGCCGGCTCGTCGAGTTCCTCGAGCGTCGCGACCACCGGGAGGCGGCCGACGAACTCGGGGATCAGGCCGTACTTGATCAGGTCTTCAGGTTCGACATCGCGCAGCACCTCGCCGATGTGCTTGCGGTTGTCCTTGCTGTGGACCTTCGCCCCGAATCCGATGCCGCCCTTGTCGGATCGGCCGCGGATCACCTTGTCGAGGCCGTCGAACGCACCACCGCAGATGAACAGGATGTTCGTCGTGTCGACCTGCACGAACTCCTGGTTCGGGTGCTTGCGGCCGCCCTGCGGCGGCACCGAGGCGATGGTGCCTTCGATCAGCTTGAGCAGGGCCTGCTGCACGCCCTCGCCCGATACGTCGCGGGTGATCGACGGGTTCTCGGACTTGCGCGAGATCTTGTCGATCTCGTCGATGTAGACGATGCCGCGCTGCGCCTTGTCGACATCGTAGTCGCACTTCTGCAGCAGCTTCTGGATGATGTTCTCGACGTCCTCGCCGACATAGCCGGCTTCGGTCAGGGTCGTCGCATCGGCCATCACGAACGGTACGTTGAGCAGCCGGGCCAGCGTCTGTGCCAGCAGCGTCTTGCCCGAGCCGGTCGGACCGATGAGCAGGATGTTGCTCTTCGCGAGCTCGATATCCTCGTTCTTGCCGATCGACTTCAACCGCTTGTAGTGGTTGTACACCGCCACCGACAGGATCTTCTTGGCCTTGTCCTGCCCGATCACGTACTGGTCGAGGATCAGCTGGATCTCGCGCGGCACCGGCAGGTCCGACTTCGACCCGCGCGCCGCACCGGCATCGCCCTGCGTCTCTTCGCGGATGATGTCGTTGCACAGCTCGATGCACTCGTCGCAGATGAATACGGACGGGCCCGCGATGAGCTTGCGCACCTCGTGCTGGCTCTTGCCGCAGAAAGAGCAGTAGAGAAGCTTTTCGCCGCCGCTCACTTTTTCCGTCATGGTGTCCTGTGCCCTTGCAGGCGCGCGTGCTGGCGTCGCCTGCAGTGAGAAGTGTCAGTCGTCGGTTCGGTACCTGCCGCCCGTTCAGCCAGCGGAGCGGGTCATCAGGACCTGGTCGACGACACCATACTTCACCGCGTCTTCCGCGCTAAGGAAATTGTCACGGTCGCTGTCGCGCAATATGGTCGCGACTTCCTGCCCGGTATGCCTTGACAGCAGTTCGTTCAGCCGCTGCTTCAGGTAGAGGATTTCCTTCGCGTGGATCTCGATGTCCGACGCCTGCCCCTGGAAGCCACCGCTCGGCTGATGGATCATCACGCGCGAGTTCGGCAGGCAGTACCGCTTGCCCTTCGCACCGGCGGCGAGCAGGAAGGCACCCATGCTGGCAGCCTGCCCGATGCACAGCGTGCTGACGTCGGGCTTGATGAACTGCATGGTGTCGTAGATGGCAAGGCCGGCCGATACCATGCCGCCGGGGGAGTTGATGTAGAACGAGATGTCCTTGTCGGGGTTCTCCGACTCGAGGAAGAGCAGTTGCGCGACCACGAGGTTGGCCGTCTGCTCGTTCACCGGCCCGACCAGGAAGATCACCCGCTCCTTGAGCAGGCGCGAGTAGATGTCGTATGCACGCTCGCCGCGGCCGCTCTGCTCGATCACCATCGGCACCATGCCGAGGCCGTGGGGTTCGCTGCGTCCGCTGCCCTGAGCGTCTGCGTTGCCGGCCGTGAAGCCCGGACTGTTCCAGTTGATCATCTGAGGCCCGACTCTCCTGTCCTTGGCGGCCCGGATGGGCCCGCCGATCGCCTGCAGCCGATGTGCAGGCGTCTGCCGTGTGCGACCGCGCTACGCCGCCGACTCGGTGCCCATCAGTTCGTCGAAGGCGACCGGTTTGTCGACCACCTGGGCGGCACCGAGTGCCCATTCGACCACGTTGGATTCGACCACCATTGCCTCGACTTCCGACAGCCGCTGAGCCGATCCATAGTACCACTTCACTACTTCCTCGGGCCTTTCGTAGCTTTCGGCCAGGCCCTGGATTTCCGCCTTCACCTGCGCGGGTTTTGCGTGCAGTCCGTGTACCTTCACCGCTTCGGCGAAGATCAGCCCGAGGCTGACCCGGCGTCCGGCCTGCGCGGCGAAAAGGTCGTCGGGCAGGGGCGCATTGCCGACCGACATCCCGCGCGATTCCATGTCGCGCCGGGCCATGTCCTTCAGCCGCTCGACCTCCTCGGCCACCAGCGCCTTCGGCACTTCCACCGGGGTCGCAGCCAGCAGCGCCTCGACGACCTTCTCCTTCAGGCGACCCTTGACCCGGCGCTCGACCTCACGCCGCACGTTCGCCTCGACCTCGGTGCGCATGCGCGCCACGTCGCCGTCTGCCACCCCCATCTGGCGGGCGAACTCGGCATCGAGCGCGGGCACGACCGGGCCTGCGACTTCCTTCACCGTCACTTCGAAGCTGGCGGTCTTGCCCGCCACTTCGCGGCCTGCGTAATCTTCAGGGAAACTGACCGGGAAGGTCCGGGCCTCGCCTGCCTTCATGCCGACCAGGCCTGCCTCGAATTCAGGCAGCAGGCGCTTCTTGCCGAGCAGGAAGCGTGCATCCTGTCCGGTGCCGCCGTCGAACGCCACCCCGTCGATGGTGCCGGCGAAGTCGACCAGCAGCTCGTCGGTGGCTTCTGCGGCCCGGTCGACCTTCTCGTAGGTGGCGCGCTGGTTGCGCAGGACGTCGATCGTGCGATCGATGTCGGCCGCGCCGACCTCGACCACCGGTCGCTCGATCGTCGACTGCGACAGGTCGCCCAGCGCCAGGTCGGGATACACCTCGAAGGTCGCGGTGTAGGCGAATTCGGCCGCGTCCGGCGCATCGCCGTTGGCTTCGAACTTCGGCATGCCGGCCACGCGCAGGTTGCGTTCGCGAACCGCGTCGCCGAAGCTCTTCTGCACCGTGTCTCCCACCACTTCCTGGCGCACCTGCGGACCGTACTGCTGGGCGACCAGCCGGAACGGGACCTTGCCCGGACGGAACCCGTGCAGCTTGACGGTGCGCGCCAGCTTCTTCAGACGCTGGTCGACTTCGGTTTCGATCGCGGTGATCGGCAGCGACACGTTCACGCGGCGCTCGAGGGTGCTCAGGTTCTCAACGGATACGTTCATTGGCTGGGGTCACGACATGAGGAATGAATCGATACGGGCCCGCTGCCAGACAAATGGAGGTACAGGCGCAGGGGAGGGAAACGGTGTGGCGTCGTCGCGCGGGGACCGTGGAGCCGTGGTGCGAAAGGAGAGACTCGAACTCTCACGCCTTTCGGCGCTGGAACCTAAATCCAGTGCGTCTACCAATTCCGCCACTTTCGCCGCGACTTGCCGCAAACCCGTCGAGTTTAAACTACCGCGCTGCGGACTGTAGCCGAGCCGGCCCCCGCCGGCCCGGCATTCTGCCGCAGGCTGGCCGGTATTGCCGTGAAATCGATGTCCCGGCGGGGCGCAGACGCGGATAATCGGCGCCCGCGCCCCCTGCCACTGAACTTCCGCACCTCCGCACCTCCGCCCCTCCCCGATGCCCGTAGAACATTATGAAAACTTCCCGGTAGCCTCGTGGGTGATGCCGGCACGGCTGCGTCGCCCGGTCGAACTGGTTTACGCCTTCGCACGCTCGGCCGACGATCTGGCCGATGAAGGCGATGCGCCGGCCACCGAGCGCCTGCGCGCGCTCGACGCATACCGCGCGGAACTCGACCGGATAGCGGCCGGGCAGGCGCCACTGACCCCCCTGTTCCTCGACCTGGCGCCGATGATTGCAGCGCACCGGCTGCCGATCGGCCTGTTCCGCGACCTGCTGGATGCCTTCGCACAGGACGTGGTGAAGACCCGCTACGCCAGTTTCGACGAGGTGCTCGACTACTCGCGCCGCTCCGCCGATCCGGTGGGCCGCCTGCTGCTGCACCTGTTCGAGCGCACCGATCCGCCGATGCTGCAATGGTCGGATTCCATATGCAGCGCCCTGCAACTGATCAATTTCCTGCAGGACGTCGCGATCGACTGGCAGAAGGGCCGGGTCTACCTGGCCCAGGACGAGCTGGCCGCGGCCGGCCTGGATGAATCCTGGATTGCCGAGGGACGGGTGGACGACCGCTGGCGGGCGTTCATGGCGGACCAGGTCGGGCGCGCCGGCGCCATGCTGGAATCGGGCGCACCGCTCGCGCGCGCGCTGCCCGGCCGGGTCGGCCTCGAACTGCGGATGATCGTCAGCGGCGGGCTGCGCATCGTGCAACGGCTCCAGCGGGTGCGCGGCGACGTGTTCCGGCAGCGGCCGGTACTGGGCACGGCGGACTGGCTCGCGATCGTCGGCCGCACCTTGTGGTTCCCTTCTGCAGGGTCCCGCGTGGCAGTGGCCAGCGGCCCGGGAGCGACACGTTGACGCCCGACCAGTATTGCCAGCAGCGCACCGCCGCCAGCGGTTCGAGCTTCTACTACAGCTTCATGTTCCTGCCGCCGGAGCAACGGCGCGCGATCACGGCGCTGTATGCGTTCTGCCGCGAGGTCGACGACGTCGTCGACGAGGTCACCGAGGATCGGGTCGCGCGTCTCAAGCTCGACTGGTGGCGTCACCAGGTCGCGATGGCCCATGCTGACGCGGCGCCCTCGCCCGGCGGCGAGGCGCAGCATCCGGTCACGCGCGCACTGGTACCGGCGATCGCCGCCTTTTCGCTGCCACGCGAGCCGTTCGACGAGATCATCGACGGCATGCAGATGGACCTCGACTACAACCGCTACGACACCTTTTCCGACCTGCGGCTGTACTGTCACCGCGTGGCCGGCGCGGTCGGCCTGCTCTCGGCGCGCATCTTCGGCTACACCAATCCGGCCACGCTCGACTATGCCGATGGCCTGGGCATCGCACTGCAGCTGACCAACATCGTGCGCGATGTCGCCGAAGATGCGCGGCGCAACCGCATCTACCTCCCGCTGGAGGACCTCGCGCGCTTCGGCGTGGCCGAGGACGACCTGATCCAGCGCCGCGACAGCGAGGCGGTGCGTGCCATGATCACCTTCGAGATAGACCGCGCCGAGCAGCACTATGCCGATGCACTGGCGCTGCTGCCCGGGGAAGACCGCCGGGCGCAGCGTACCGGCCTGATCATGGCAGCCATCTATCGCACGCTGCTCGGCGAGATCCGCGCCGGCGGCGCCAGGGTCCTGACCGAACGCACCTCGCTGACACCGCTGCGCAAGCTCTGGATCGCGTGGAAGACGGCGCGCGCGCGGTGAACCGCCCCCGGGTGGCAGTGCTCGGCGGTGGCTATGCCGGCATGGCGGCCGCGGTGAAGCTGGCCGATGCCGGCATCGTCGTTTCCGTCTTTGAAGCAGCGCCTGAACTGGGCGGCAGGGCACGCCGCGTGATTCACCGCGATGCCGTGCTCGACAACGGCCTGCACATCGGCATCGGCGCCTACACCACCCTTCTCGACCTGACGCGGCGGCTGCGCCATGACACTGGACAGACCTCGGGACAGACCTCGGGACAAACCGGCGACGGCTGGCTGCGCCGTCCGCTCGAATGGTCGATGCACCGCGGCATGCAGCTGCAAGCGCCACGGCTGCCGGCGCCGCTGCACCTGGCAGTCGCCCTGGCCACCGCGCGCGGCCTGCCCGCCGGCGCGCGCTGGGACGCCGTGCGACTGATCGCGGCCCTGCGCCGGGACCACTACCGGATCGGCGTCGACACCACCGTCGACGCACTGCTGCACAGGCATGGCCAGCGGCAACCGATCGTGGATGCCCTGTGGGCACCGCTGTGTGTCGCCGCGCTCAACACCCCGGCGCAGCG
>JBIITW010000028.1:0-30622 GCA_044340265.1 Burkholderiales bacterium
CAAGGAACTCTTCGACCTCTCCGGCCGCGTCGCGGTCGTCACCGGCGGATCGACCGGCCTGGGCCTGCAGATGGCCGAGGCGTTGGCGGAGTTCGGCGCGAAGGTGGTGATCTGCGCGCGCAAGGCGGATCGACTCGCCACTGCGGAGGCGAAGCTGCGCGAGGCCTATGGTGCAGAGGTGCTCACGGTCGCCTGTGACGTGGCCAGGGCCGAGGCAGTCGCGTCGCTGCATGACCAGGTCATGGAACGCTTCGGTGGCGTCGACATCCTGGTCAACAATGCCGGCCGGGCCTGGGTGGCGCCGGTGGAAGAGATGCCGCTCGAGCGCTGGCAGCAGGTGTTCGACCTGAACATCACCGCGCCCTTCATGCTGGCCCAGGCCTTCGGGCGCCGGATGATCGAGCAGAAGAAGGGCAGCATCATCAACATCGCTTCGATCGCCGGCCTGGTCGGTCGCAACCCGGATGCCTACAACTCGATCGCCTACGGCGCGAGCAAGGGCGCGCTGGTCAACTTCACGCGCGACCTCTCGATCAAGTGGGCCCGCCACAACATCCGTGTCAACGCGATCTGCCCGGGTTTCTTCGTCACCGACATCAATCGCAAGGTGTACGACGAGCGGCCGGAGAAGATCGACCGTGAGATCCCGCTCGGCAAGCCGGGCGGCGACAGCGACATCAAGGGCGCGGCAGTCTGGCTCGCCTCCGATGCCAGCCGGTTCGTCACCGGCGCCATCATTCCGGTCGACGGCGGCACGACGGCTTGGTAACCTGAAAGCGGTGGACGGGCGCCCGACGAGGTGCTGCCGGCGGCACAAGGCAACGCCACCTCACCCAGGAGGAGGAGACGATGCACCATCGTTCGCCATCGCGCCGCGGTCGCGCCATGCCGGTCGCGCCATGGATCGCGGCTGCCGGATGCGCCCTGCTGGTCCAGGCCGCCGACGTCGCCGCCCAGGCCGGTCCGATTGCCCAGGCCTTCCCGGCCAAGCCGATCCGCTTCCTGATCAGCTTCGCCACGGGCGGCACCACCGACACGCTGGCGCGCACCATCGGCGAGCGCATGGCCAGGGCCTGGGGCCAGCCGGTGCTGCCGGACAATCGTCCCGGCGCCGCCGGCGTCATCGCGGCCGAGATGACTGCCCGCTCGCCGGCCGATGGCCACACGATCCTGATGGCGAGTTCAGGATTCGCCATCAATGCCACGCTGCAGCCGAAGCTGCCCTACGACTCGATCAAGGACATCACCGGCGTGGCGATGGTCGCCGACCTGCCGAACATCGTGGTCGTGCATCCTTCGCTGCCGGTACGCAACATCGGTGAACTCATCGCGCTTGCGCGCAAGCGGCCGGGCCAGTTGAGTTACGCGTCGGCCGGCACCGGGTCGAGCCAGCACCTGGCCGGGGAACTGTTCAAGTCGATGACCGGCACCAGCATCGTGCATGTGCCGTACAAGGGCGGCGTGCCAGCCACCACCGACCTGATCGGCGGCCATGTCGACCTCACCTTCGGCAGTACTGCGAACCTGCCCGGCGTGCGTGCAGGCCGCCTGCGCGCGATCGCCGTGACCACCGCCCGGCGCTCGCCAGCGCTGCCGGACCTCCCGACCGTCGCAGAGTCGGGCGTGCCCGGTTACGACGCGCCGGTCTGGTATGCGGTGCTCACCACCGCGGGCACGCCGCGCGAGGTGCTCGACCGGCTGTCCGGAGAGATCCGCCGCTTTACCGACGACGCCGCCGAGCGAGCAAGGTTCAGGGAACAGACCGCGGACCTGCGCTGGGCGTCCCCCGATGACACGACCACCTTCGTGCATGCGGAGATCCGCCGCTGGGGTGACGTGGTGCGAAAGAGCGGCGCGCGCACCAACTGACGCGTCGACTTTTCACTGGCGCGGCTGGCCGAGGGATGGAATCATCGCGGGTTCCCGTGCGGGGTGCCGTGGCAGACATGTCGACGGCCCGGCCGCACTGCCTGGATCACCGGAGGTCATTGAATTGGGCAATACCAGCAGCAGCACCACCATCGCCGAACAGATGCTCGCCGCGCTGAAGCAGGCCGGGGTCGACCGCATGTTCGGCATCCCCGGCGGCGGAGCCACCGCCGAACTGGTCAGCGCCAGCAAGGCCGCCGGCATCGAGTTCGTCCTGACCCAGCATGAAACCTCGGCGATCATCGCCGCCGGCGTGTATGGCCAGCGTACCGGCACGGTCGGTGTCGCCGTGTCCGCGATCGGCCCCGGCGTGGCCAACTATGCCAATGGCCTGGCCCATGCCATGCTCGACCGCCTGCCGGTGCTGGCGATCGCCGACCGCTATCGCGGCGGAGTGCATGAAGTGGCGCTGCGCCAGCAGTTCGACCACCTGGCGATGATGCGGCCGGTGACCAAGGCGCAGATCACGCTGCACGAGGACACCTGGGATACCGGCCTGCGCCGGGCATTCCGCACGGCGCTGGCCGAGCGACCCGGCCCGGTGTTCATCGACTTCCCCAACAACGTCGCGGGCAAGACGAACGTGCCGGCCACGCCGCTGCGCCTGCTGCAGCCGGCGTTCGAGGCCCGCGTGCCTGCCGCCGCCGTGGCAGAAGCGGCCGCCGTGGTCGGTGCTGCGCGCCGACCGCTGATCCTTGCCGGCAATACGGCGCTGTCGCTGCCGTCCGGCGTGCTGGCGCGCGTCGCGTCCGCGTTGCGTGCGCCGGTGCTCACCTCGGCCAAGGCGAAGGGGGCGATCGCCGCCGACGATCCCTGGTCGGCCGGCGTGTTCATGGGCGGCAAGCTCGAGCAGGCGCTGCTCGAGCAATGCGACTACATCGTGTTCGCGGGCTTCGATCCGGTCGAACTGCTGCCCAAGCCGTGGAAGGTGCCGGTGCCGGCGCTCTGGCTCGATCGGGTGCCCAATGTCGAGCAGTCCGCGGCGGTCGATGCCGAACTGATCGGTGACCTCGGCGACACGCTGTCCGGACTGGCCGCCGCATGGGGCGGATCGGGCGGCCGGGGGGCCTCCACCTGGTCGCCGGAAGACTGCAGCCGCTTCCGTGATTCGGTTCGCACCCAGCTTGCCGTGCCGGTCGATGGCCTGTCGCCGAATGACGTCGTGCTCGCCGCGCGGGATGCAGCACCGCGCGACACGGTGCTGGTGACCGACGTGGGCGCGAACAAGCTGCTGTCGGTCGAACTCTGGGACGCCTATGGCCCGCACGACTTCCTGATGTCGAACGGGCTGGCCACGATGGGTTTCTGCCTGCCTGCCGCGCAGGCGGTGAAGCTTGCCGAGCCCCATCGCCCGGTGCTCTGCCTGTGCGGTGACGCCGGATTCCTGATGCGACTGCCGGAACTGGTCACTGGCCGGCTGATCGGCGCCGGCAGCGTGAAGCGGCCGATCGTGTACGTGATCTTCGCCGACAATGAACACAGCCTGATCACCGTGAAGCAGGGCAAGCTGGGCAAGAGCGTGCACGGTCTCGACTTCCCGTCACCGGGCTACGCCGATCTGTCGCGCGCGTTCGGGCTGGCCTGCGCCGAAGTCGACAATCTGGACGACTATCGCAAGGCGCTCGCCGAAGCGTTCGCACGCACCGACCAGTCGACGCTGATCGCCGCGCGCATCGATTCTTCGGCCTACGCGAAGCAGTTCGACATCATCCGGGAACTCTAGCCGTCCCGGCAGGTCGATTCAGGCCCGGCACGGCAGTGCCGCGGCCGCGGTTTTTTCCGGTCTGTTTTGCTGGATAGCACGCCCTGCAGGCGCCTGCGGGGGAGGGGGTTCCCGATTCATGGGAACAAGGGTTGCGGTCCTGAGTGCGCAAAGGATCAAAGCCTCTGCGGACGCAGCGTTCTGCGGCCTCGACCTTCCCCATCGTCATCCAGCTCCCGGAGAGAAAACATGAAGATTCCGTACAAGGCCACCTGCAAGGCACCGGCCGTTGCAACCCTCGCGCTGGTTGCCGGGCTGCTGTCGCTTGCACCGTCGGTCGCCAGCGCGGCGATCATGAGTGGCAGCACGATGCAATTCGGCGGCTCCGCCCAGATCTCGGCCGCCAACGACATCCAGTTCATCGGCGTGGGGCCCGTCCTGCCCGGCTTCGATGCCGACATCCGCATCAACATCGCTGGCAATACCGGATCGTTCGCCGGATACAACGTGCCCAACCCGAACACACTGCCACTCGATCCCAATTACGGCGCCGGCTTCACCAACATCAGCGGCGGCATGGCTCCGGCGGGTACCTTCATCTCCCTGCCCGAAATCATCGTCGGGCCGGGCGAGCCGGGTCCGATCGTGGGTCCGGCCCGCTTCGTGGCGTCCAGCCTGGTGACCTCCTTCGGTATTCTCGACGGGGTGACCTTCTTCAACGCAGTCGGGCAGGGCACGATCTTCGACGACAGCGACGGTACCTCGGTCGACGGCACGCTGAGCCTGTCGACCCAGAACTTCGATGCTTCCGTGGGGGCGATCAATTCGTTTTCGGCAACGCTGACGGCCGGAACCACGGTGATCCCGGTGCCGGCAGCGGCCTGGATGCTCGGGTCCGGCCTGCTGGCCATGATCGCCGCAGGACGCCGTCGCAAGGCGTGATGTCCTGACCCTTGGCCAACGGACCAACGGGCCAACGGGCCGGCGCCCGGAACATCCATTCCGGGCGTTGGCTGGTCTGTAAGAAATGGTACGTTACTTGCTCCCGATCGCCAGACGATCAAGTTTCCGGAGCAAGCCTTTCATGTCCTTTTCGTTACCCCTGCGCCTGCAGCCCCTTCTCGCGGCAGTCGCGTTCTCTTCCGCACTTGTCCCCCTGCACGCATTGGCTCAGGCGACGTATCCGGTCAAGCCGATCCGCATCATCGTCCCGTTCGCGCCCGGCGGCCCGAACGATGTGCTGGCCCGACTGGTCGGCAACAAGCTGACCGAAGCCTGGAGCCAGCCGGTGCTCATCGACAACCGCGGTGGTGCCGGTGGGACCATCGGTGCCGAAGCCGGTGCCCGTGCGCCCGCCGACGGCTACACGCTGACCATGGGCGGTTCCAGCAACCTCACTGTTGCGCCCGCGCTCTACCCGAAGCTGTCCTACAACCCGCTGAAGGACTTCACGCCGGTCGCCAACGTCGCGCGCGTACCCTACCTGCTGGTGATCAACCCGCGTGTCCCGGCGAAGACCGTGAAGGAACTGGTGGCCATCGCCCGCGCGAAGCCCGGCTACCTCAACTACGGTTCCTCCGGTGTCGGCAGCATGTCGAGCCTGGCTGCCGAATGGTTCAACTCGGTCGCCGGCACGCGCGTGGTGCACATCCCGTTCAAGGGCACGGCGCCCGCACTCACCGAACTGATGGTCGGCAGCGTGGACCTGATGATGGCCGACATGGGTCTTGCACTGGCCCAGGTTCGCGCCGGCAAGATGCGCGCGATCGCGGTGACCACGCCGAGGCGCTCGGCTGGCGCCCCCGACATTCCGACCGTGGCCGAATCGGGCCTGCCCGGCTTCGAGGTGTCGCCCTGGTTCGGCATCGTCGGCCCGGCCGGAATGCCGCGTGAGATCGTCGAGCGCCTCAATCGCGAGATCAACAACGCGCTGAAGAGCGCCGACGTGCTCAAGCGGTTCGCCGATCTGGGTTACGAGCCGGCCTATGGCACCGCAGAGCAGTTCGCCGCCGAGATCCGCAAGGACATCGAGCTTTATGCTCGCGTCGTTCAGAAGGCCGGGATCAAGGCCGAACTCTGACCTCTGACCGGCAACCCGACTCTTTCGACGATTCAAACCACGACAAGAACCCCGACCGATGAATGCTGCCCAGACCCGTAGTCTCCGCATCCCCGTACTGCTCGCCGCCCTTGTCGCAGCCACCGTGCCGGTATCCGGCGCGGTGCAGGCCCAGCCTGCCTGGCCGGCGAAACCGATCCGGCTGATCGTCCCGTTCGGTGCCGGTGGCGCGTCCGACTTCGTCGCACGCGTGATCGGCCCGCGCATCGCAGACCAGCTTGGCCAGCCGGTGGTGATCGAGAACCGCGCCGGTGCCAATGGCAACGTCGGCATGGAATTCGTCGCCCGCGCCACTCCGGACGGCTACACCACCTTCCTCGGCAACATCGGGGCGATCGCGATCAATCCCCATGTGTATGGCGCCGCCCTGAAGGTCGATCCGATGAAGGACCTGGCGCCGGTGGGACTGGTATCGGAAACGACCACGATGCTGCTGGTCCACCCGTCGCTGCCGGTGCGCAACGCGAAGGAGCTGGTGGCGTTCATCCGGGCGCGGCCGGGCCAGGTCAACTACGCATCGGCCGGGTCCGGCAGCCTGAGCCACCTGCAGATGGAGCTGCTGGCCGCGCAGAACGGGCTGCAGGTGGTCCATGTGCCGTACAAGGGCGGGGCCGGGCAGGCGGTGACCGATGTGGTCGCCGGCCATGTGACGGTGACCATCCAGACGCTGCCGTCGGTAATGACCTTCGCACAATCGGGTCGGTTGCGTCCGATCGCGTTGACCACGGCCAAGCGGCTCGAGCAGTTCCCCAGCGTACCCACGCTGCGTGAAGAGGGGATGGACATCGTCTCGACCAGCTGGCAAGGAATCCTCGTGCCTGCAGGCACGCCGGCTGACGTGATCCGCCGGATGCATGCGGCGATCAACCAGGGTCTGCCGGTGCCCGAGGTGCGCGAGCGTTTCGCCACCGGCGCCACCGATGTATTGTTGTCCGCGTCTCCGCAGGCTTTCGCCGACTACATCCGCAGCGAATCGGCGCGCTGGGGCAAGGTGGTGCGGGACGCAGGCATCAGGCTGGAGTGATGCCGCCCGGGCCCGGCGTGCGCATGCGCGCGTGGGCAGAGAACAGGATGAAGCCGCCCAGTTCCGGCGGCAGCAGCACGCGCAGCCGACCGTCGGCCAGTTCGGTGAACTTGGTGCCGCCGTTCTCGAGCACGGCCCGGGTGATCGACAGGTCGTCGCTGGCCAGTTCATAGCCGGCGATCCAGGGCAGCGAAGGCGGTGCCATCGATGCATCCGGATCGAACTGTGCACGCAGGGCGGCCATGTCCATCAGGTGCAGGGTGCCCCGTTCGGTCTGCTGCACGAACTCGGTGCCGGCCGGGCCGAACACCAGGCCCGACGGCAGGCCGGCGTAACGTGCATAGCGCGTGGCGGCCTCGGCCGGATCGGCCAGGACCAGGAAAACGCGGCGCAGGCCGGCGGCACGGTTCGCATGGTCCAGCCAGCGCAGCTGCCACACGCCTTCCGGCGTCTGGTGGCCGCAGAACTGGATGCGGCCCTCGGGCATCGTGCCGGGCGGCGTGCGGGTGACGACGAAGCGCACGGTGGTGGTGCCTGACGCAGCTTCTGCTTCGCGCTGCAGGCGTACCGCCGGCGGCGGTGCGAAGCCTTCGGCGCTCAGCCGGGCATGGTCGGCCTCGGCGTCTGCGGTGCCGTAGGCGATCAGGTGCACGCCGGTGTAGCGCGCGATCGCATCGCGCAGCTGTGCCGCCACCGGCGTGTCGAGGAACGGGGTCAGGAACTCGAGATAGCCCTCGCGCAGCATCACGCAGCGGTTGCCGGTGCCGGCGGGCACCAGCGGGCCGTCGGCCTCCAGACGGTGGAACTGTTCCGAGAACGGCGTGGTGGTGAAGCCCAGCCGCGCCAGGGCGGCTGCGGCGGTCTCGCGGTCGGGCACGAAGTGCGCGACATGGTCGAGGTTGAGCGCGCCAGGGGAGGGCACCTGGGCGTCGTGCACGGAGAGGCGTGGAATCATCGGGGCAGTGCTCGTGTCAGGGCCGGCGCGCGACCATGTCGATCTCGACCAGTGCGCCGCGCGCGAGTCCGGTCACCCCGACACAGGTGCGCGCGGGACGCCGTCCGGGGGCGAACCAGCTCGCATAGGCCGTGTTCATCTGCGCATAGTGCTCGTCGAACCTGAGCAGGAACACGCGCACCTGCACCACGTTCTCGAGTCCCAGGCCGACGCCGCTGAGCACGGTGGACAGGTTCTTCATCACCTGGTGCGTCTGCGCCTCGATGCCTTCCGGATAGGCGGAGTCGTTCGCCAGCCCCTCGAACGGCATCTGGCCGGTGACGAACACCCAGCCGTCGGCCTCGACTGCGTGGCTGAACGGCGCGACCGGGTCGGGTGCGCCATCGATCATGTGGAACATCGGCATCGACATCGGGACGTCCTCGGCGGTTTCGGTATCAGTAGCCGCGCAGCGGCTCGACGATGTTCTTCAGCTTGCGCCCGGCCAGCCGGCGCCCGAAGTTCTCGAACCAGAAGTCGAGCAGGAAATCGATGTAGCGCGGATCGTCGCAGGTGATGTGCGGCAGCACGACCAGGTTGGGCACCGTCCACAGCGGCGACGAGGCGGGCAGCGGCTCGGGCGAGAACACGTCGAGGATCGCACCGGACAGGTGGCCGCTGGCGAGCCGGTCGCACAGCGCGTCGTAGTCGACGACCGGTGCGCGGCCGATGTTCATCAGTCCCGCGCCCGGCTTCATCCGGTCGAGCATCGCGGCGTCGACCAGCCCGCGGGTCGCCGTGGTGAGCGGCGTCGCGACGACCACGAAATCCGCCTTGCCGATCACCCGTGCGAGCTTCGATACCGGCACCACCTCATCGGCTGCCTTCGCCGTGCTGCGCGTGAGCGTGCCGCTGCGGGTGACGGCGATCACCTTCACGCCGAGCTTCCTCGCGCCACGGCCGACTGCTGCGCCGACGTCGCCGAACCCGATCACCACCGCCGTCTTGCCGGCGATCGGCGACGAGAACGCATGCGCCCACTGCTTTGCGCGCTGCGCGGTCATCACCTCGGGGATGCGCGCATTGAGCATCAGCAGGCCCATCGCGCCGGAGTCCTGTGCCTTGGCCGCGTGCGCCCCGCTGTTGTTGGTGAGCACGCAGCCCTCGGGCAGCCAGTCGAGCGGCAGCAGGCCATCGACGCCGGCCCCGGTGGTCTGGATCCATTCCAGCCTGGGTGCCATCGCCCTCAGCTTCTCGCGCGGCGGGTCGGAATTGAGCAGGAAGTCGGCGGTCTGCAGCGCCTCGGCCAGCATCTTCCGGTCGAAGCCGACGGTGATCTTCAGCCGGCGTGCGAGTTCCGGGTGGCGCCGCACCGCGGCCTTGACGTCGCTTTCGAGCACCTGGAACTGGCGCGGCTTCGAACTGCTGCTCTCGAAATGGACATGGAACTTGCGCGGGGTGCTGCCGGTGGTGCGTGGCATCTTGCGGGGCCTAGAGCGGGATCACGAGCAGGGTGTCGATCTGGTTCGAATCGGCGATCACCATCCGGCTGCGCAGTTTCGGGACGTCACCGCCGGCGTCGCCCTCGAACACGATCTCGTCCAGGTAGCGGCCGGTGGAGAACAGCTTCTGTTCGCCGTTGTGCATGGTGCGCACGCACAGGTAGTTGGTCTGGGTCTTCGCCATGAAACGCGCCGTGGGGGTCGTATCGTCCATGCCTGCTTCCAGCACCTGGGTCGGGCCGATCACGTGGCGGTAGGCATGCGGTTCCCAGACGTTCACCTGGCGCAGCGAATAGATGCGGTCGATCATCATGTCGCGGTTGTCGCACAGGAGCATGCCGGCGACCCAGCCGCGCGCGAGGTTCTCGCGGCCGGTCACCTGGTAGCGCCCGTCCTCGGTGAAGAACATCGGCCAGCGCTCGTACTCGCCCTCGTCGATCGCATGCACGTAGTCGACCATCAGGTGCTCGATCGCGCTGCGCCGCTGCGCGGTGATCACGGGTGCAGTTGCAGTGCTCATGTTCAGGCGCCCATCAGTTGGCGGTAGGCCTTGTAGAAGCCGCGCACCGAGGTCTCGGTGGCGCGTGTCGGCTGGCCATCAGCGGTCAGGCCGCCCATCTCGACCACGGCCTGCTTGTCGCGGTCGCCCTTGATGCCCTGCTGCACGAAGCCGCCGATCGCGCCGTCTTCCATCGAGATGTAACCGTGCGGGCCGACCAGGTTGCTCTGCTTGATGCGGATCGCGCGCTGTTCCGGCGTGTCCTCCTCGAAGGCGACCACCGTCCAGATCAGCTCGCATTCATCGGTGCCGCGGGTGATGATCTGCCGGGTGCCGACCGAATTCAGGATCTGCTGCAGCACGAAGCCGGGCAGGATGCTCTGCAGCGCGTTGGTGATGTTGTCGTCGTACTCCATCCACTGCGCGATCAGCGACGGATCGTTCAGGCCGAAGTCGGACTTCATCGTGCGCAGCTTGCCCGGCGAGTATTCCTCGTGGCCCTGGTCGGTGAGCCGCTTGGCGAACACGAGGTGGTGCCAGTTGGCCGGGTCGTGGCGGATGCCGCCTTCTGCCGACAGCCGGTTCAGCTTGAACGTCGCGAAGAACGCATGCAGCAGCGACGGATGGTGCGTGTCGCGGCTGTTCTCGATGTACAGCTTCCAGTTGTTCGGCATGATGTGGTTGTAGCGGCCGATGATCTGCATCTTCCGGCCGCGGATGGTGCGCCGGATGTGCGCCACCATCGGCTCGCCGAGATACTGCTCGAGCGGCGGCGTCTGCTCGCTGAATGTGCCGAACACCAGGCCCTCGATCACCTCGACGCGCAGCCGGGTCAGGGCATGCTTCGACTTGTCGAAGCCTTCGGGCATGCCGCCCAGGCCACCGACGCCCTTCTCGAACGCGATGCCGCGCAGCTCGCCCGACTGGTCGAACGACCAGGCGTGGTACGGGCAGACGAACGAGCGCTTGCCCTCGCCGCGCGAGTCGTAGCAGAGCACCGAGCCCTTGTGCGTGCAGCGGTTGACCAGCGCGTTGATGCCGCCGTCGGCCGTGCGCACCACGATCACCGGTGTGTCGCCGACCTTGGTCAGCACATAGTCGTTCGGCTTCGGGATCTCGCACTCGAGCGACAGGAAGTTCCAGGTCGGACCGCGGAAGATGCGGTCCTGCTCCCAGGCGTAGATCTCGGGGTCACCGTAGATGTGCAGCGGTATCCTCGACAGGTCGTCCGTCGGCCAACGGATGAGTTCACTGACGGGGCGTACCCCGATCGCCTGGGCCATTGCGTTTCTCCGTTACCTGATCCGTTACCTGATCTCGAACACGGCATCGACCTCGACGGCGCAGTCGGACGGCAGCGCAGCCACGCCGATCGCGGTGCGCGAATGCTTGCCGGCTTCCCCGAATACCTCGACGAAGAGGTCCGACGCGCCGTTGATCACTGCCGGCTGGTCGTAGAACTTCGGATCGGAGGAGACGAAGCCACGCACCGACACGCAGCGCACGGCCCGGTCGAGGTCGCCGCCCAGCGCCAGCTTGAGCGCGGCGATCAGGTTGATCGCGCAGACCCGCGCCGCCGCCTTGCCACCGGCGACGTCCACTTCCGCGCCCAGCTTGCCCTTGTGGGTGACCTTGCCATCGACGCGGCAGACCTGGCCCGCGAGGAACACGAGGTTGCCGGTGATCGCGTACGGCAGGTAGTTCGCGACCGGGGTGGGGACCGGCGCCAGTGTGATGCCCATCTCCGCCAGTTTGCTTTCGTACTTGCCAGCCATGCTGTTCTCCTCGTGTCCTGTCGTGAATAACCGCGGTTCGAGTCTGCGGTTCGTCGACGCGTGCTACTTCCCGCGCTGCGGAAGCACCGCGGCGAACTTCGAGCCGCGCACGCACATCTTGCCCTTCGGGTCCTGCCACAGCTTCTCGGTCGTGTGCAGGTGGCCCAGCGCACGCGCGACGGTCTGGAAATCGTAGTCCGAAAAATGCGCGGCGATGTCCTGGTAGTAGCGCGGCTCGACCTCGATCATCGCAAGCACTTGCTGTGCCAGCGCCTCGACCTTGGCGTCGGTGGCACCCAGCGCCGGGGGCAGCGGATCGGCCTTGCCCGACACGTAGTCGTCGACCTTGGCACGGTCGGCATAGGCGTAGGCGATGCGTTCGAAACGCTCGACCGGGATGCCCTCGCCGATGGTCGCATCGATGCCGACCTTGGCGCCGGTGGGCACCACGCCGTGCGGCATCACCGCCAGGCTGGAGTCGAGCGGCTTGGCGCGCGCGCCGGGGATGATGATCACGTCGCGGTCGCCCTGCACCCGCGTCGCGATCGCCCATTCGACGTCCATCGCGTTGAACGGGTCGATGTCCTCGTCGACGATCACCACGTGCTTCAGGTCCATCACCGACAGCGCGGCGAGCAGCGCGTTCTTGCCTTCGCCGGCCTGCTTCTTGATCGAGATCACGGCGTGCCAGAAGGCGCAGCCGCCCAGCGTGACGTTGATCGCCACGGTCTGGATGCCGGCGATCTTCAGTGCCGAGCGGATCGCGGTGTAGCGGGTCGGCGCGGCAAGCCAGGTGTTCTCCCACGGCATGTGCAGCGCGTAGTACACCGCGTTGCGGCGCATGGTGATCGCCTTCACGCGCACCAGCGGGTTCCAGTGCAGGCCGCCCATCAGGCGGGTGAACTCGCCGAAACGGCCTTCGGGATGCGTCCAGCCGGTGGGCAGGATCTCGGCT
The DNA here is from genome assembly GCA_044340265.1 of Burkholderiales bacterium. Classification (GTDB taxonomy): domain Bacteria; phylum Pseudomonadota; class Gammaproteobacteria; order Burkholderiales; family CAIKXV01; genus CAIKXV01. The sequence goes on from JBIITW010000028.1 coordinate 12,440, forward strand.
TCGAGCACGATCTCGGAATCGGCCAGGCAGGGCAGGTCGATCGTCTCGCACTGGGCAAAACGCACTGCCTCGCCGCGGATGCCGCCGGCGATGGCCATCTCGTCCACGCCCAGCGGCGCACGGAAGCCGGAACCCATGATCTCGTAAGGATGGCAGCCGATCGAGATCGAGATCGGCAGCGCCTCGCCGCGCTCGAGCGCACGCGCGGCGAACAGCCGCATGTTGTTCGGGGTGACGATGTCGATGCCGGTGAGGTTCTTCTCCTTCACCATGAACCGGTAGACGCCGGCGTTCAGGCCGTGCTCCGGGTCGCGCGCCATCACCACGCCGGCGGTGATCATCGGGCCGCCGTCGTAGATCGAGGACATCGGCACCGGCAGCTTGAACAGGTCGACGTCGTCGCCCTTGATCACGATCTCCTGGCAGGCCGCCTTCTCGACGTACACCGGCGGGATCGGCTTGACGATGCCGCGCTGCAGCTTGTGCTCGATCTCGGCGTAGTTGTCGACGCCGATGGACAGCGTCGCGCGCTTCTGCGAGCGGATGATGCCGGACACCACCGGCATGTCGTAGCCGATCACGTCATGGAAGTAGAGCGCCTTGTCGGACTGGTCGACCAGGGTCGCGATGTGCCGGATGTCGACCGGCTGCTTCAGGTCGACCAGTTCGCCGTGTTCGCGCAGGCGGTCCAGGAACTGGCGGAAGTCTTCCTTTTCGTAGGCCATGGCGGGATCAGCCTTTCGCGGGTGCCGGTGCCGGCGGGGCGGTGAAATAGGTGCCGCGGCCGCTGGCGCAGAGGTTGCCCGACGCGTCGTAGACATAGGCTTCGGCGCAGGTGAACTGGCCGCCGAAACGCACGATCTTGCCGGTGCACTTCAGGTCGCCCTTGGCGGCGCGGTGGTAGTCCACGCGCAGGTCGATGGTCGGCACCGGGTTGCCGTTCTTCACCGCGATCGCATAGTCGGCGACGACGTCGACCAGCGAGGCGAGGATGCCGCCGTGCGTGTAGCCGCCGGCGGGATTGACGACCCATTCCTCGCGCCATTTCGCGGTCATCTCGATCGTGTCTTCGCCGACTGCGGTGACGGTCAGTCCGAGCCAGGCATTGAACGGGCTCTTGGCGAGGCGGGCATTCAGTTGTTCAGGGGTGGGCTTGTCGGCCATGGTTCGATATCTCTCTCGGGTGGGTGCGGGACGGGGCGGCGCGATGGCGGCGCGCCCCGCGCCGGTGCATCAGGGGGTGACGACGACCTTGCCGAACACTTCGCGGTTCTCGATCAGGGCCAGGCCTTCCTTCGCCTTCTCGAGCGGCAGCACGACATCGATCACCGGCTTCATCTCGCCCTTCTGGATCATGTCCATCAGCGCGCTCAGGTTCTCGTTGTAGAAGCTGTTCGAGCCCTTGATGTTCAGCTCGAAGCTCCAGATGTAGCGCAGGTCTTCCTTCGGGTCGAAGCCGGCGGTGGCGCCGCAGGTGAGGATGCTGCCGCCGCGCTTGGTGCACTTGAGCGACGGTGCCCAGGTGTCGCCACCGGTGAAGTTGATCACCACGTCGACGCCGCCTTCATAGCTGCGGCGCTGCGGCTTGCCGAACTTCTCGTTCACCCACTTCGAGAAATCGGTGGTCTTGTAGTTGATGACGTGGTCTGCGCCGAGGTCGGTCAGGCGCTGGATCTTGTCGTCGCTCGATGCGCAGGCGATGACTTCCGCGCCCAGCATCTTGGCCAGCAGCACGCAGCCGGTGCCCACGCCGCCCGAGGCGCCCAGCACCAGGACCTTGTCGCCCTTCTTGATCGTGTTGTGGGTCATGATCATGCGGTGCGCGGTGCCGTAGGCCACCGGCAGCGCGCAGGCTTCCTCGAAGGTGACGCCGTCGGGCATCTTGATCAGCTGCTTCTGGTTGACCAGGCACTTCTCGGCCAGGCCGCCATCCATCATCTCGCCCATCAGGCCGATCTTCGGGTCGAGCGGGTTGACCAGCACGCGGTCGCCGACCTTCCAGCCTTCGACGCCGGCACCGACTTCGAGGATCTCGCCGGCCAGGTCGAGGCCGATGATCACCGGCAGCGGTACCTTGATGCCCGGCATGCCGCGCACGGTGAACACGTCGTGGTAGTTGAACGAGGTCGCGCGGGTGCGCAGGATGACATGGCCTTCCTTGATCGTCGGATCACGGTAATCGGCGATGTACTCGAGGTTGTCGAGGGGACCATGGGACTTCAGCACGACTGCGCGCATCGGGAGACTCTCCGTCTGTTTATCGGTGTTGGTTGAAAGGATAGCCGCAGGTACGTCGACGTCCGGGCGCGCGTATGGCGGCCAGGGCGGCGGCGCACTGCGGCTTCAGGCTGGCATCGGGTAGATGCGGTTGACGCCGGTGGTGATCTTGTCTTCACCGACGCCGTAGACGTGGATCGAGATGGCGATCGAATCGGATCGGTTGACGATGCGGTGGATGCCGCCATCGCCGCCGCTGTCGAAGCAGGAATCGCCCGCGGGGCGCACGATCGTACGCATCTCGACCGGGTGCTGGTCTCCCGGCGACAGCCGGTAGAAGCTCTCGGTCAGTTCGCCGGCGTACACGCCGACGGCGCACCATGCATGGTGGCCGTGCACCGGGCTGCCCTGGCCCGGACCCCAGACGAGTGCCAGGATCGAGAACAGGCCGTTGGGATCGGCGTACATCAGGTGGCGGCTGTATGTGTCGGGCTTGCTCAGGCGATGCTCTTCGGCCAGCAGGTCGAGGTCGACCAGCGAACCGCGGATCGCGGACAGCAGCGCCTGCGGCCTGATTTCACCGTCGGCGAGCGTGGCCGCCGAGGTGCCATCGATCAGCTTCTGCAATGAAGGTTTCATCCGAGGTCTCCGGTGGGGATTGCCATGGTCATCACGGCGCGGCTCTTGAGGGCGGCGGTCAGCACCATCTCGCGCGCGGCTTCGATCTGCTCGCGGCAGATCTGCTCCGCGGTGGTGCCATCGCCCCGCCGCAGCGCCTTCACCAGCGCGCCGTGTTCATGCTGCATTTCAGTGGTGCGGTCGCGCGAGGTCAGGCCCATGTGCAGCAGGCGCGTCATCTCGTCGAGCAGCGCCTCGATCGTGTGTGCCAGCCGGTGGTTGCCCGCTGCCTGTGCGATGGTCACATGGAAGCTTGCGTTGGCTTCCAGGAAACGGTGCGTGCTGGCGAGGTCGCCGGGCCGGTAGCCGGCGCGGCAGACATCGTCGAGCAGCTTCAGCCGGCTGGCATCAACCTTGCCTGCAGCCAGCCTGGCGGCCTGCGGTTCCAGCATCAGCCGCAGTTCGAAGATGTCCTGGATGTCCTGCAGCGTGACCGGTGACACCACGTAGCCGCGTCGCGGCATCGCGCGCACCAGCCCTTCATGGGCGAGGCGCTGCAGGGCCATGCGGATCGGCGCCTTGCCGAAGCCGTATTGCGCACCCAGCTGGGATTCGGAAATGCCGGATCCGGGTGGCAGGATGCAGGCGATGATGTCGTGCTTGATGCGGTCGTAGGCCTGGTCGTTCAGCAGCGGCCCGCTGCCTGGTTCACGCAGCGGGTCGATTGCCTTGGGCGCACCCTTCTCCTTCTGGGTGCGAGCCGGGGCGGGCTCAGCCAGGCCAGCGGGAAGCGCCATGTCATTCATGTCCGGCCCCAGGGGTGGGACACGGCATCGAAAACGAGGTCGATTCCGAGGTCGATTCCGAGTTCGATTCCGAGGTCGATTCGCCGAGGTTGATTCGCATCATCAATAGAGTCTAGGAAACCTGATCTGACATGTCAAACAACTTCTTTTGGCATGTCTGAGTTGCTTCATTACCCGGCGCGGGGATAATCCGCGCGCTGCTGCTTCCACGCCCTTGCAGGAGTCTTCTCGCCATGCCCGTTGCCGCCCGCCTTCCGTTTGCCGCGCTGTGCCTGCCGGTCGCGCTGTTCGCCGCCGCTTCGTTGTCGACCGCCCGGCATGCCCATGCCCAGCCCGCCTGGCCAGCAAAGCCGGTACGCCTCGTCGCCGGTTTCGCGCCTGGCGGCATCTCGGACATCCTTGCGCGCGTGGTCGGCGCGCGGCTGGGTGACGCGCTCGGCCAGCCCGTGCTGGTCGAAAACCGGGCCGGCGCCAGCGGCACCATCGGTGCCGACTTCGTCGCCAAGTCGGCGCCGGATGGATACACCCTGTTCCTCGGCGTGAACGCGACCCAGTCGATCGCGCCGTCGCTGTATCCGAAGCTGCCCTACAACCCGGCGACCGATTTCGCGCCGATCACCATCGCCGCCGTCACCCCGGTACTGCTGGTCACGCATCCGTCGCTGCCGGTGAAGAACGTCAAGGACCTGATCGCGATCGCGCGCGCGCAGCCCGGGCAACTCAACTACGCGTCCACCGGCACCGGCGCGGTGCCGCACCTGACGACCGAGCTGTTCAGCCTGCGCGCCGGGGTGAAGATGAACCATGTGCCGTACAAGGGCGGGGCGCCGGCGATGCTCGACCTGGTCGCGGGCCAGGTGTCGCTGATGTTCGACAACATCCCGACCGCGATCACTCAGGTCCGTGCCGGAAAGGTGCGTGCGCTCGCCGTCGCGCAGCCCAAGCGCACCCCGGCTGCGCCCGACATCCCGACCATGGGCGAATCAGGCTTTCCCGGGTTCGAGGTCACCTCGTGGCAGGGCTTCCTTGCTCCGGCCGGCACGCCGGTGGCGGTCGTCAACCGGCTCAATGCCGAGATCATCAAGGTGCTTGGGCAGCCGGAAGTCCGTGAGCGCCTGACCGCGCAGGGCATCGAGATCCGCACCTCGACCCCGGCCGAGTTCGCGGCGATGATCCGCGCCGACGCGGAAGTCTGGGCCAAGGTGATCAAGGCGACGGGCGTGAGGATCGAGTGATGCAGAGGGCAGGTCCTGCCGCGCCGCCGCTGGCGGCGACGGCGCGGCTGGTGGCCGCGGTCGGCGCACTGCTGCTGACGCTGGCGATCCTGATCGGCGGCCGCGTACCCGACGCGGTGCAGCTGATGGCGCAGTTCTCCGACAAGGTGATGCATGCGCTCGCTTATGGCGTGCTCGCCGGATTCTGGTGCGTTGCGCTGGGTGGACGGCACCGTACGGCGGCGATCGCAGCAGCGGTGGCGACCGGACTGCTCGACGAGTGGCTGCAGCGGTCCCTGCCCGGCCGTCAGGCCGATGTCGCCGACCTGGTCGCGGACGCGATCGGGGCGACGATCGGTGCCTGGATCGCCTTGCCGGTGGCGTTGCGCCTGTTGCAGGCGCCCGCCTGGATGCGCGCTGCGGCGGTCTATTTCGCGCTGGTGTTCGGTGCCGGGTTCCTGCTGGGCGTCGTCCGGGTGCCGCTGCTGGAGCCGATCATCGGCGCGCAACCCGCGCAACTGGCCGAGATGCCGCTGATGGCGCTGGTCATCGTGCTTGCGGCACGCTGGGTCGTTCATCGCAACGAAGGCAGGCTCTCGGCGCGCGGCTGTCTCGCGGCAGGGCTGCTGGCTTCGGCCGGCGTGCTTGTGGCCGACGCGGTGGTCGGCATCGTGCTGCGCGGCATGACGTTCTGGCAGGTCGTCGCCGGGCGCGATCTCACGGTCGGACTGGCCTACTACACGCTCATCGCGGCATTTGCGCTCGCGCCGTGGTTCACGGCGCGCCGCCTGCGCATCGCTTCGGCAACTGCGCCGGGCTGAGAACGCCGGCGTGCCGCCAACTGTTGTCGGGCGCTACAAGGTCGTGGCCAGCCGCAGCAGCAGCCGGTCGTTGCCGCGCGCTGCCAGCAGTGACAGGCCCACGCCCGCGGGCCTGCCCTGGTCGTCGACTGCAGCCAGCGGCAGGGTGACCTGCGGCAGCCCGCACAGCCCTGCGATGGCGAGGTTCACATGTGCGTTGCGCCTGAACGCTTCCAGTTCGTCGAGCGTCGCGTCGCGCGCTGGCGCGAAGTCGTGGGTGGTCGGGAGCAGCAGCACGCCGTCCGTGCCGAGCAGACGTCCGAGGTGCATGGCAATACGCCGCCGGATCGGATCGGCGGCCTGGACCTCTGCTGCGCTGATCGCGGCCGCAGCGGCGAAGCGCCCGTCGTTGCCCGGTTGCATGCGGCGCGGACGCGCCCGGTACCAGTCGCCGAAGGTGTTCCACATCTGCCGGCCCTGCAGGGGCCAGAACGCATCCGGATGATCCGAGGGTGCGCCGGCGCAGGCAGCCACTGGCCGCGAGCCCAGTCGCGCTGCGGCGGCGTGCAGCGTCGCGGCCACTTTCGGGACGCACAGGTCGAACAGGTCGGCCGCGTGCAGCAGGCGCACCGGTTGCAGCGCTTCATCGTGCAGCGGGGACGGCAGCAGCATGTCGCCCACCCGGGCCAGCAGGCCGGGCTCGCGGGCGAACCAGCCGCAGGTATCGAACGCGGGGGCCAACGCGAGGCAACCGGCCAGCGGTATCGCGCCGTGTGTCGGGCGCATGCCGTACAGCCCGCAGAAGGCCGCCGGCACGCGCACGCTGCCACCGGTGTCGGTGCCGATGGCGAAATCGACCAGGCCTGCAGCGACGGCGGATGCGGAGCCCGAGGACGACCCGCCCGGCACGCGCGCCGGCGACAGCGGATTGGCCGGCATGCCGTCGCCCGACGTGTTGCCGAGCAGCCCGCAGGCCAGTTCATCGGTGATCGTCTTGCCATCGAGCGATGCACCGAAATCGAGCAGGCGGCGGATCGCCCATGCCGTCGACAGGGCCGGTCGCGCCTCGGCTGCCCAGTCCGCATTGCCGCCGCGGGTGATCTCGCCGGCGACGTCGTACAGGTCCTTGGCGGCGAAACGCAGGCCGGCGAGCGGTCCGCTGCCGGCGCCTTCGCGCTGTACGCGAGGTCCCGGAACGAAGGGGCTGCTGGCGGGCGCAACGCCGCCCTGCGCTGGTGCATCGGGTTGCATCGTCGAGGGCTCCCATGAAGTCTGCGTGCAGCCACTATACCGCCGCGGAATCGTTCTAAACTTGCAGCCATGGATACGGCAGATGCAGTGGACGCAGCGCAGGCTGCAGCGACCCGCGACGCGCAGGACGCTCACCATGCGCATGACGCAGGCGCCGCCTATGCGAGCGTCGGCCACCCGGTGTTGCGGCCGGAAGACGAACGCCACCTGCAGGGGGCAGGCCGCTTCGTCGCCGACATCGCATGGCCGGGCGCGCTGCACCTGGCCTTCGTGCGCAGCAGCGTCGCGCATGGCATCGTGCGATCGGTCCGCGCACCTGCACTCGAACCCGGCGAATCGTTCTGGACGGCGGCCGACCTTGCCGACGTCGCGCGGCCGATCGTGGCGAAGCTGAACCGACCGGGCTTCCAGTCCGCGCCCTATCCGTGCCTGGCCACCGACCGGGTGCGCTTCGCCGGCCAGACGATCGCGGCGGTGGTCGCATCGAGCCGGGCACGCGCCGAAGATCTCGCCGAACAGGTCGAGGTCGACATCGAACCTCTGCCGGTGATCGCCTCGGCGCGCGCGGCGTTCGAAGCCGGCGCGCCGCTGATGCACGAGGGCTGGGCCGGCAACCACTTCATGAAGTTCACCCGCACCTACGGCGACTTCGATGCGGCGGTCGCGCAGGCCGAGGTGCACCTGACCCGCCGCTACCGGATGGAGCGCCTGGCGCCATCACCGCTCGAGACGCGCGGCTGCCTGTCGGTGTTCGACCGCGCGCAGGGGCGGCTGCTGTTCCACACCTGCTGCCAGCGGCCGCATATCCAGCGCGACTTCCTCGCCGAGCAGCTGATCGGCATCGAGCAGCATCGCATCCAGGTGGTGGTGCCCGATGTCGGCGGGGCGTTCGGCGTGAAGACGAACCTGTATCCGGAAGAGCTGGCACTGGCCGCGATCTCGATCAAGCTCGGCACCGCCGTGCGCTGGATCGAGGACCGGATGGAACACCTGCTGTCGGCCTGCCATGCGCGCGAGAACGACGAGGTGGTGACCATCCACGCGAACCGAGACGGCGAGATCCTCGCGCTCGAGGCCGAGTACCTCGTCGATGGCGGTGCATATTCGATGCTGCCGTCGACCAGCGCGGTCGAGGCGAACATGTCGGCCAACGTGATGCCCGGGCCGTACCGCATCCGCAACTACCGCGCGACCGCGATGAGTGCCTGCACCAACAAGGCGCCGACCGGGCCGTACCGCGGCGTCGGTCGTCCGGCGGCCTGCTTCGCGATGGAACGCACGCTGGATGAACTCGCTCACGTGCTGGGCATGGAGCCGCATGAGCTGCGCCGGCGCAACCTGATCGCGCCCGAGGCATTCCCGTACACCTCGGCCACCGGGCTGGTCTACGACACCGGCAACTATCCGCCGATGATGGACACCGCGGTGCGCGCGATGGGCCATGCGGACGTTCGCGAAGCACAGCGCGTTTCGCCTGCCGATGTACGCGAGCGGATCGGCATCGGCTATGCCTGGTATGTCGAGCAGACGGCGCATACCGCGAAGGAGTTCTTCGCGCGCGGCTCGGTCGTGCTCTACGGCTTCGAGAGCGCGCGCATCAAGATGGACATCTCGGGCTCGCTGACCATCGAGACCAGCGTCTGCTCGCACGGGCAGGGCCATGCGACCACGCTCGCGCAGATCGCCAGCGAGGTGACGACGATCCCGATGGACCGGATCAGCGTGCGTGCCGGGGACACCGATGTCGTGCCTTACGGCAACGGCACGTTCGCGTCGCGCTCGGTGGTGCTGGCCGGCGGCGCGGTGCACCAGGCGTGCGGCCGGCTGGTCGAGCGGTTGCGCGCGATCGCGGCGCACCTGATGCAGGTGGCGCCCGAGGCGCTGACCCTCGGCGCGCAGGCGGTGCACGCAACGGCGGGGGCGCAGTCGCTGCCGTTTTCGCGGCTGGCGCAGGTCGCGCTGCAGTATGTGCATGAGCTGCCCGACGGCATCGAGCCCGGCCTGGAATTCATGTCGAGCTACCGGCCGCCGGTGGAGACCGGGGCGTTCTCGGCCGGCGTGCATGCGGCGAAGGTTGCGGTGGACATCGAGACGGGTGCGGTGCGCCTGCTCGACTACCTGGTGGTGGAGGATTGCGGCCAGACGATCAACCCGATGATCGTCGACGGCCAGGTCCATGGCGGCGTCGCGCAGGGCATCGGCCAGGCGCTGCTGGAAGAGATCCGCTACGACGCGCAGGGCCAGCCGGGCACGGTGACCCTTGCCGACTACCTGCTGCCGGGTTTCGGCGAAGTGCCCGAGGTACGCATCGAGCACCAGCACACGCTGTCGCCGTTCACCGCCTACGGCATGAAGGGCACCGGCGAGGGCGGCTGCATCGGCGGGCCGGCGGCGATCGGCAATGCGGTGACCGACGCGCTGCGCGGGCTGGGCGTGTCGGTGACGCGCGCACCGGTGACCGCGCGCGATGTATGGACGGCGCTGCAGGCGGCGGGTGCGCGTGCGGGCGCGGGCGACCCGCTGGCCGAGCCCGCCTATACCTGGATGCCGCCGCAATGAAGCCGGCCCCGTTCAGTTACCAGCGAGCGGCCTCGCTCGAAGAGGCCGTCGCGGCACTCGCTGCGGCGGGCGACGACGATGTGCGCGTGATCGCCGGTGGCCAGAGCCTGGGGCCGATGCTGAACCTGCGCATGGTGCGGCCGACACGGCTGGTCGACATCCATCGTATCGAAGCGCTGCGCGCGATCGACGTGCTGGCCGACGGAGGGCTTCGCATCGGCGCCTGCGTCACCCATGCGATGCTCGAAGACCTGCCCGCAGACCATCGGTTTACGTCTGGGCTGGCGGAGGTGTTGCGCCATGTCGCAGGCGGGATCGCCTATCGGGCCATCCGTTGCCGCGGCACGATCGGTGGCAGCCTCGCGCATGCCGATCCGGCCGCCGACTGGCCGAGTGCGCTGGCGGCGCTCGGCGCGACGATCGAGCTCGCTGGGCCGTCCGGCCAACGCAGCGTCCCGGCGGGCGCGTTCTGCCTCGGGCTGTTCGAGACGGTGATCGAGCCGGGCGAGATCGTGGCCGCGGTCGTGCTGCCCGGGTCAGGGATCCGGCGTTGGGGGCATCGCAAGCAATGCCGCAAGGCCGGCGAGTTTGCGCATGCGATGGCCGTCTGCGTCGACCGCGAAGGCGAGCCCCTCGAGGTCTGGCTCGGTGCCACCGGTGGTGCACCGGCGGCGATCGCGCTCGATCGTGCGGCGCTGGCCGCGATCGGCGGCAGCGAAGCGCGGCAGCGTGCCGGCGTGCGCGAATGCATCGCCGCCGCGCTGCCCGATGCGATTTCTCCGGGTGATGCCTATGCGCGCCACCTGCATGCGCAGGTGGCTGCCGAAGCGGTCAACGACATACTGGCGAACCGAACATGAACGCACCGCACGAGGCGACGATCGACCTGCAGCTCACCGTCAACGGTCACGAGGCAAAGGCGCGTGTCGAAGCGCGCCTGTCGCTCTGCGACCTGCTGCGCGATTCCCTGCACCTGACCGGTACCCATGCCGGATGCGAGCACGGTGTCTGCGGCGCCTGCACCGTGCTGCTCGATGGCCAGCCGGTGCGTGCCTGCATCACGCTGGCCGCAGCCTGCGACGGGCGCTCGGTGACCACGGTCGAGGGGTTGTCCGGCCCGCTGGTCGATCGGCTGCGCGCGGCCTTCCATGCCGAGCATGCGCTGCAGTGCGGCTACTGCACGCCGGGGATGCTGGTGTCGGCAGTGGACCTGCTGGAACGCAAGCCCGAAGCCGGCGAGGACGAGATCCGGCGCGACATGGCCGGTAATCTGTGCCGCTGCACGGGGTATGTCGGGATCGTGCGGGCGATACGGTCCTGCGCGCGGGGCTGAACACAGCTTTCGACGCGAACGCCCGGGCCCCGCTTGCCGCGACGCGCGGTTGGGGCGACCATAAGGTTTTCCATCCCGCGTTTCCCATCCCGCGTTTTCCACCCAGGAGATCCGCCATGTCCCGCCTGCGCCACATCGCCCTCAGCGTCCCCGATCCCTGGAAGGCCGCCGAGTTCTACATGAAGGCGTTCGGCATGAAGAAGGTCGGCGAGACCGACTCGTCGCTGGCGCGCGGCGTGTACCTGACCGACGGCTTCATCAACATGGCGCTGCTCAACTACAAGTCGGACGAAGCGGCCGGCGAAGAGCGCGGCAAGGACTATGTCGGCATCCATCACTTCGGCTTCTGGGTCGACGATGTCGAACAGACGGTGAAGGATGTCGAGGCGGCCGGCGGCAAGTACTACATGGGCGAAGTGCCCACGCTCAGCAACATCTTCTACGAAGTGAAGGTGCGCGACCCGCATGGCGTGATCATCGACACCACCGCCCACGGCTGGGGTGGCGCGTCCAAGGACGGCACCGGGCAGGACGTGCATGTGAAGCTGCGGCACGAAGGCCTCGTCGCCGACCGCGCAGGCCTCCCCGAAAAAGTCGGCTGAGACAATCCGGGCAATCCGGGTCAGAGACGATTTTCCGTTTGCCGGCAACGCCGGCAGGAAAATCGTCTCTGACCCGGATTGTTACTGCACGGCGTTGGAGCTCTTCAGGCTGTCGAACAGGGCGCCGCGCAGCAGGAAGGCCTTGTGCAGGGCGATGTCTTCGCAGGTGCGGCGCATCTCGTCGAGGTTCTGCCGGCGCTTGACCGGGTCGCTCTCTTCGAGCGACTTCTTGTTGCGGATGGTCTGGGCCTGCACGAAGTCGACCTGCGCCTTGCGCCGCTGGCGGGTGTAGCGGTCGAGCAGGTCGGGCGATGCGCCATCGAAGCGGATCGCCGCCAGCTTCTCGGCCAGGTTCATCGCGTCGTGGATGCCGCCGTTCATGCCCATGCCGCCGATCGGGTTGTTCACGTGCGCGCTGTCGCCGGCGAGCAGCACGCGGCCGCGGTTGAAGGTCTCGGCCACGCGCTGGTGCACCTTGTACAGCCCGACATAGGCGATGTCGTAACGGCCGATGCGCGGGAAGAACTTCTGGAAGCGTGCCTGGATCCGCTCGTCGCTCAGCGCCACTTCATCCGGCTCGCTCGCCGGCACCGGGAAGATGCCGCGCCAGATGCCGGGCTCGCCCGGGCCCTTCACCTTGAACAGGTTCAGCCATTCGTCCGGGTCGGAGAAGTAGTTGCGCGTGCAGAAGCCGGCGTCGGTGCCGAGGAAGTCGAAGGTGGTGCCGATCTTCAGGAAGCGCTCTTCCCAGGTGAAGCCCTCGAACGCGATGCCGGCCAGCTTGCGCACGGTGCTGCGGCCGCCGTCGGTGCCGATCACGTGGCTGCCGACCAGCGTGCGCGTCTCGCCGCCGGTGTCGACCGTGAGCTTCACGCCGTCTGCGGTCTGCTCGAGCCCGGTCAGCGTGTGCGAGAACAGCACCTCGGCACTGCCGTCGGTGGGCAGGTGGGCGAGCGCGGAGCGTGCCAGCTTGTACTGTTCCCACTGCAGGCAGAACGGGTACTTCACCTCGTCCTTCAGCAGCCCGAGGTCGAACTCGGCGATGCGCTCGCCGGTGACGCGGTCCCAGAAGTGGAACAGCGGCGACTTGAGCCCGGTCTCCCAGCCATCCTTCTCGATGCCCAGTTCCTCCAGCATCTCGATGGTCGGCGGATGCACGGTGGCCGCGCGCTGGTCGTCGACCGGCCCGGGGTTGGATTCGATCAGCGTCACCGGGATGCCGCGCCTGGCCAGCGCCAGCGTCATCACGGCCCCGACCGGGCCGGCTCCGACCACGTAGATTCGATCGGCAACGTCTGGGGATTGCGGCATGCGATTCTCCGGTGCGTGTCTTGGTACGAACGTCGGCGCGGGCATCCGCGGGCACGGTGGGCATACAGGAACAGGATCGTATCAAGTGATCCGGTGCCACGGTGGCACCGCCGCCGCTGTTGCGCCCAGGCGCGCCTTCGGTGCTGCACTGCACCGCTTCGGTGCGCACCGATGCTGCACATGCGTGCGCACGAATTCCGCGACGCGGGCATCATGGATGGCTGACACCCCCAGACACGGCAGGTGCAAGATGAATGCCAGCAAGACGTTCCCGCGCTCGATGTGCTCCCCCGCACGCCCCGCCGCCCTGGCTGTGCTCGCGGCATGGCCACTGTGCATGCTGTCACCGGCTGCACTCGCGCAGGGCGTCGTGCCGCTCCCGGCCAAGCAGATCCGCGTGATCGTCGCCCTCGCGCCCGGCGGGGGCACCGACGTGGTGACCCGCATCGTCGCGGCGCGGCTGACCGACATCTGGGGCACGCCGGTGGTGGTCGAGAACCGCGCCGGCGGGGGCCAGATCATCGGCACCGAGTTCGTCGCGCGTGCGCCGGCCGATGGTGCGACGCTGCTCGCGATCACGCCCGCCCACGTGATCAACGCGACGCTGCACGAGAAGCTGTCCTATCGCTGGGACCGCGACTTCGTGCCGATCGTCAACATGGCCGCCACCGCGAACGTGCTGGTCGTGCATCCGTCGCTGCCGGTGAAGACCACGAAGGAACTGATCGCCCTGTTGCGCAGCCGTCCCGGCCAGATGCACTATGGGTCGAGCGGCGTCGGTGGTGCCTCCCATCTCGCCTTCGAGCTGTTCAATTCGATGGCGAAGCTCGACGTGGTGCACGTGCCCTACAAGGGCGGCCCGCCCGCGGTGCAGGACGTGCTCGCCGGCCAGATCTACCTGCTGATGGGCAACATGCCCTCGGTCCTGCAGCACATCCGCTCCGGTCGCATGCGCCCGCTGGCGATCGCCAGCAGCAAGCGCTCGCCGCTGTTGCCCGAGTTGCCCACGGTGGCCGAGTCGGCGCTGCCGGGCTATGAAGCGTCGAACTGGAACGGTCTGGTGGCTCCCGCCGGCATCTCGCAGGATCTGGTCATGCGCTACAACGCCGATGTCGTGCGCGTGGTGACCGAGCCCGCGGTGCGCGACCGATTGTCCGCAGGCGGGTTCGATCCGATCGGCGATACGCCAGCGCAATTCACTGCCCACCTGAAGGCCGAGTTCCAGCGCTGGGCGACGGTGATCCGGTCGCGCGGCATCAAGGCCGAGTAGGGGCCGGCGGAAGTCCCAGCAGCTTCTCGATCTGGCGATCGAGTTCTTCGAGCGAAGGCACTACGGGTGTCGCGGCAGGCGCCGTGGACGTCCCCGCGGCGGATGCCGGTGGGGTACCTGCTGCGGCGGCGGGGCGGGCCTCGCCCGGGCCGGCTGCCGCTGCGTCGGGCCCAGGCGCAGTGGATACCGTGGCGGACGCCGATGCGGAGGCGGAGGCATCGCCTGCAGTCCCTGCATCCGCTGCAGTCGGCACGGCAGGCGTTTCGGCTGGCTTCTCAGCGGGCGTTGCCGGTGTGGAGATTGACGGCCTCAGGGGCGTGGATTCCACCGGCGCCGGCCCCTGCACCGGGAAGTACAGCCACAGCAGCCCCAGCATCCCCGCTGCCACCATCAGGAAGAACAGCAGGAACATCGCGCGTCAGCCGCGCTCGCCCCCGGCGGCCTGCTGCCCGGCCCACCACTGCTGCAGCCAGCCGGTGTTGCCGCCGAGCGCGACGATCTCCTTCAGGCTGTCGGCCAGCGGCGGATACTCGCGCCGCGTGCCGCGCGTATGGTTGATGAACATGCCGCTGTCGAAATCGACCTCGAGTTCATCGCCGGTCTCGCATTCCTCGGTCGCGCCCTGGCAGTCGGTCAGCACGCGCAGCCCGGCGCCGATCGCGCCCCGGTAGCCGAGGAAGGGCATCGACTCGCAGACCAGCCCGAGGCCCAGCGCCTGCATCGCGATGTAGCCGTTCATCTTCGGCCCCATGCCGAAGCTGCGGCCGGCGACGATGATGTCTCCGGGGCGGCAGCGCGTGTGGAAGCCGGGGTCGGTCTCCTCGAACAGGTGCGGGATGATTTCGGCCGCAGCCATGTGCCGGCCGGTGACGATCCAGCCCGGCACTACGCCGCCCTGGTGCGGAATGTCGTGGCCGAGCACCCAGGCGCGCCCGCGCAGTCGCCAGTCGTGGCTCTTCACCGGATCCGGCCTGGTGGAAGCATTCATCATGGTGTCGCTCCGTTCGTTCGTTCGCTCACTGCACGAAATCCATCACCGTGCGGGCATCCACGATCTTCCCCGCGACGGCCGAGGCGGCGACGGTGGCCGGATTGCCGAGGAACAGCTGTGCGTCCTTCGGCCCCATGCGCCCGTTGTTGTTGCCGGCGAAAGTCGAGATCGACACCTCGCCGCCATCGACCGGACCGATCACGCCATCGTTGCAGGAGCCGCAGCCGGCCGGCAGCATCACCGCGCCCGCCTCGAGGAAGATCTTCATCAGTCCGTCGTCGAGCATCCGCCGCGTGGACGCTTCGCTGCCCGGGGCGATCATCAGGCGCACGCCCGGTGCGATGCGCTTGCCGGCCAGTGCCCGCGCGGCGAGCTGCAGGTCTTCATAGTGGCCGGAGCCGCAGGAACCGATGAACGCATGGTCGACCGCGGTGCCGGCGACTTCCGACACGTCGACTGCGCGGTGCACGCCGCCGGGCAGCGCCACCTGCGGTTCGATCGTCGAGATGTCCAGCGACAGCTTCGCTTCATAGTCCGCGTTCTCGTCCGGGTATACCGGCGTGAACGGACGCTGCGCGACCGCGGTCGAGTGCGCGAGGATCGCGGCCGAGGGTGGGAAGAAGGTGCCGTAGGCACGCACCTCGGTCGGCGAGCTGCACAGCGCGGTGCGCTGCGCGAGGTCGAACTGGTCGATGTCGCCGGCGAATTCGAGCACCCGGTAGTCGGGGTTCACGCCCCAGCTGCCGCCCTCGCGGAAGTGCTTCGCAATCACGAAGCCGATGTCGCGGCCGAACACGCCGGGCCGCGCGCGCCCGGTGATGGTCAGGCGGATGGTCTTCGGCACCATCACCCAGTTGGTGCCGGTGGCCAGCACGCGGCTGATCTCGGAGCCCATGCGGAAGCCCAATGCACCGATCGCCCCGGCATTGGTCGAGTGGCGATCGTTGTCGAAATAGAACATGCCCGGCAGCAGCAGCCCGGATTCCATCGGGAAGATGTGCCCATGCCCGGCCTGGCCGACATCATAGAAGCGGCCCACGCCCCACTGTTTCGCCGCCCGGCGATTGGCCGCGCCGCGTTCGGCCGAGCGCGCGTTCGGATAGATCACTTCATGGTCGGTGACGATCATCACCCACTCGGGATGGGCCAGCCGGTCGATGCCGAGCTGGTCGAGCTCGCGCTTGGCCGACAGCACCACGCCGTCATGCACCATGATGAAGTCGGGCTGCGGCTCGACCACTTCACCGGCACGCAGTTCGTTTCGGCCGCTGCGCGCAGCGAGGATTTTTTCTACCGCGGTCATCGCCATGCTGGGTTCCTGCTTCAAGTGACGCTGTGGGTCCCGATTCTATTCCAGCGTGATCTTCTGCTCGCGGATGATCCGGCCCCAGCGCGTGGTCTCTATCTTCAGCCAGTCGCCGAACTGGGCCGGCGTACTGCCCACCAGCTCGGTGCCCAGCGCCTCCATCTTCTCGCGCACGTCGGGTGCGGCCAGTGCCTTCACCAGCACACTGTTCAGGCGTTCCACGATCGCGCGGGGCGTGCGCGCCGGCGCCACCATGCCGCTCCAGGACTGCGCCTCGAAACCGGGATGGGTCTCGGCGATCGCCGGCACGTTCGGCAACTGCGGCGTGCGCTTCGTCGACGACACCGCGAGCGCGGTCAGCCGCCCACCCTGCAACTGGGGCAGCACCAGCCCGATGGACGCGATCATGGCCTGCACCTGCCCGCCCATCACGTCGGTGATCGCCGCGGCGCCCCCCTTGTAGGGCACGATCGTGATGTCGATGCCGAAGGTGGTCTTCAGCAGTTCGGCGGAAAAGCGGCTGGAGGTGGCCAGGCCGGGCACGGCGAAGGTCATGCCGCCGGCGCCCTTCGCGAAACGCGTCAGTTCGGCCACCGTCTTCACCGGTACCTTTGCGTTGACCACCAGTACCTGCGGCTGGCGCGCCATCAGCGAGATCGGCACGAAATCCTTCAGCGGATCGTACTGGACGTTGTTGTAGAGGAACGGGTTGGTGGCGAAGCTGTCGAACACAGCCGCCAGCGTATGGCCGTCCGGTGTCGCCTTCGCCGCCAGGTTGGTGCCGGGCACGCCGCCGGCGCCGGGCAGGTTCTCGATCACGATCGGCTGCCCGAGCGCCTCGCTCATCCTCGGTGCGACCAGCCGCACCAGCACGTCGGTGACGCCGCCGGGCGGGTTGGGCACCATCATCCGGATCGGGCGGACCGGATATTCCTGCGCATGCAGTGGCGTGGATTGGGCGGCCGCGGCCAGCAGTGCAAGGGTGCTCGCCGTGGCGATCGATGCAGGGTTCATGGGGTCACCGGAAAGTAGCGGCCCAGCCAGTCGCGCACGACGTTCCATACGCGCTGGTTGCCTTCGGCCAGCATGAAGTGGTCGGTATCGCCGAACAGGTGCAGGTCGACGGGAGGCTTCGCGCGCGCGAACATGCGCAGCGACTGTTCGGTCGGCGTCACCGTGTCGAACGAACTGTGCAGCAGCAGCAGCGGCCGTGGCGCGATGGCATCGACGACATCCTCGGCGCGGAAGTCGAACATGCTCTGCGCGGTCTCGGCGGTGAACGACTGCAGCGATCCGGGCAGGATCTCGCGCGTGAGGCGGTGGCGCACCGGGACGATGTCCATCCGCGGCACCATCATCGACTCGCCGGTGCGCTCGCGGTGCCGGCGCCCTGCCTCGAGCATCGCGGTGAAGCGCGCCCACGCGTCCTCGCCCGGATGCTGGCCGCGGAACTTGATCTCGCCATGGCCCCAGCCGCCGGACGAGATGACGGCGGCGACCCGCGTGTCGACGCCGGCGGTGTACACCGCGACCGCCGCGCCGAAGCTCGATCCGACCACCGCGATCCGTGCCGGATCGACCGCAGGATGTCCGGCCAGGAAGCCGAGGGCAGCCCGCGTGTCTTCGACCTGCTCGAGGCAGATCAGGTTGCCGCGCACGCCCTCGCTGTCGCCGCAGCCGCGCATGTCGAAGCGCAGCGTGACGTAGCCGAGGGATTCCAGCACCGCGCACGGGCCGAGCACGTTGCCGGCGCCCTTGTGGCTGCCGAAGCCGTGCAGCACCAGGAAGGCCGGGCGCCGCTCGCCCGGCGCCATCGCGGCCGGGGTGCGCACGATGCCGGCCAGGCGCAGGCCGGCCGAGGTGAAGTGGATGGGCTGGTCGTTCATGCTGCCGGCGCGGGCCGCT
>JBIITW010000198.1:0-8781 GCA_044340265.1 Burkholderiales bacterium
CGAGGAAATGGAAGCCAAGCTGCGCGCGATGAGCGCCAACAGAATGGACCCGGAGACGTTCATCGTCGCCCGCACCGATGCGCGCGCGATCCACGGGCTGGACGAAGCACTGCGCCGAGCCGAACGTTATGTACGTGCCGGCGCCGACGGCGTGTTCATCGAGTCGATGCTGAACGAGGAAGAGATGGCACGCGCGGTGCGCGAGATCGACACCGTGCACGTGGCCAACATGCTCGAGGGCGGGCTGTCGCCGATCGTCAAGCCGTCGGTGCTGGGCGAGATGGGCTACGGCATCGCCCTCTACGGCATCACCCTGCTGCTGCGCGTGGTCAAGACGATGCAGCTCGCGCTGGCCGACCTGCGCAGCGACGAACTGAAGCTGGTGGGCACGGGTGCCAACTTCGACGACTACCTGAAGGTGGTCGGCATCGACCGCTGGCGCGCGATCGAGGAGCAGTTCGGCGAGCAGCACGCAGACAGCGCGAAGACCGGCCACTAGACGCCCGGGCACAAGAACACCAGGACCCGCGATGATCCGTGCTGCGGTTATCGGCCTCGGCCGCTGGGGCCGTAACCATGTACGCTCGGTCCAGGGCGGCGAGGCAGCGTCCAGCCCGCATGTGCGATTCGTGCGCGCGGTGGTGCAGACGCCGGAGAAATCGGCCGGGTTCGCGCGCGAGCACGGGCTGGAACTGGGCACCGACTTCGATGCGGTGCTGGCTGATCCGTCGATCGATGCGGTGGTGCTGGCCACGCCGAACTCCCAGCATGCCGGACAGGTCCGCGCCTGTGCCGCAGCCGGCAAGTCGGTGCTGAGCGAGAAGCCGCTCGCGTTGTCGCTCGACGATGCGCGGTCCGCCGTGCAGGCCTGCATCGATGCCGGCGTGGTGCTCACCGTCGGCCAGGACAAGCGGTACTGGCCCTCGATGCGCGAGCTGGGCAGGGTGGTCGCCAGCGGCGTGCTCGGCCCGGTGCTGCATGCCGAGGGCCATTTCAGCAACGAGAACCAGAAGAACTTCTTCACCAGCTGGCGCGAACGACCGGAGGAGGCACCGGCGTCGAGCCTGACCGCCACCGGCATCCATGTGCTGGACGGGATGATCCGCCTGTTCGGGCCGGTGACCCGGGTGAGCGCGACCACCGTCTCCCAGCCCCCGCCGAACGAAGCCCTGGACGCGCTGACCATGGTCTACACGTTCGCGCGCCCGATGTCCGCCGTGCTGTGCGGCGTGCGCCCGACCCCGCTGTTCTGGCGTCTGCACGTGTTCGGCCGCGACGGGTCGGTAGAAGCCATCGGCGACCGCGAAGTCGTGATCCGGCTGACCGGCCAGCCGGTGCAGCGCCTCGACCTGCCGCCAGTCAACGGCCTGCGCCTGCAGCTGGAAGCCTTCGCCAATGCCATCACCGCACGCGCGCAATCCACCGCCTGGCCGATCCCCCCGGCCGAAATGCTCGGTACCATTGCAGCCGTGGAAGCCGTCGCCCGATCGCTTCGCGACGGCACCCCCGTTCAGGCCACCCTGCCCTGAAAACAATTGGGGTCAGAGACGATTTGACAGACCCGGGGCAGACACGGATTTGCGAAAATTCGTCTCTGACCCGGATTTCCGCAAGGAGTAGCGTGTGACTCGCAACACCTCGGTGATCGACATGCACAGCCATGTGCTGCCGAAGCCGCTGATCGAGGCGATCGCCGCCCGGCCGCGGGAACACGACATCGAGGTGGTGCGCGCCCCGCTCGAGTGCGGTTACCTCGTCGACCGGGTCGGCACCGATGCGCCCTGCGACATGGGCGAAGAGAATCCGCTCGGGATGCTGGAACAGCTGACCGGGCTCACCAACCAGCAGCGCGACCTGATCCACGGATCGAACGCGCTGGCACTGCTCGGGGAAGGACAGGCCTGATGGCTCAGCAATCGGATGGTAAAACTGCGGGCAAGGGACGCGCGATCGTCATCGGCGGTTCGCTCGGCGGGCTGTTCGCCGCCAACCTGCTGCTCGCCCGCGGCTGGGACGTCAAGGTCTATGAGCGCGCGAGCGACGACCTCGCCACCCGCGGCGCCGGCATCGGCACCCACGAGGAGCTGTTCGCCGTGATGCGCGAACTGGGCATCACCATCGACGAGTCCATCGGCGTCGCGGTGAACCGCCGCATGTGCCTCGCGCTCGACGGCTCGCTGGTCTATGAACTGACCGTGCCGCAGGTCATGAGCGCCTGGGCGCGCGTCTACCGTCCGCTGAAGGCGATGCTGCCCGACCGCTGCTACCGGCCGGGCACCGCCCTGACCGGCTTCACCGAACACGCCGACCGGGTGGTGGTCGAGCTGTCCGACGGCACCCGCGACGAATGCGACCTGCTGATCGGCGCCGACGGCATCCGCTCGACGCTGCGCTCGATCTGGCAGCCGACGGCCCAGCCGGTGTACGTCGGCTACATCGCCTGGCGCGGCGTGATGCAGGAAAGCGCGATGCCCCCCGCGCTGCATGCGCAGTTGATGCCCAACTATGCGTTCGGCCTGCCCGAGGGCGAGATGATGCTGGCCTACCCGGTGCCGGGAAAGGGCGACGACGTGCGCCCCGGCCATCGCGCATACAACTTCGTCTGGTACCGCCCCACCGACGAGCACACGCAATTGCCCGACCTGTGCACCGACGCCACCGGCCGCTGCCATGGCCAGTCGATCGCACCCCCGCTGATCCGCCCGGAAGTGATCCGGGCGATCAAGAAGACCGCGCGCGAAGTGCTCGCCCCGCAGATCGCCGAAGCGTTCGAACTCACCGAGCAGCCGTTCTTCCAGGCGATCTACGACCTGGAGTCGACCACCGTCGGCAAGGGCCGCGTCGCGCTGCTCGGCGATGCCGCCTTCGTCGCGCGCCCGCATATCGGCGCCGGCGTGAGCAAGGCCGCGCTCGATGCACTCGACCTGGTGAACCAGCTCGATGCCACCCCGGGCGACGTGCCGGGCGCCCTGGCCACCTACGATGTGCGCCGCCGCAGCTTCGGCAGCCGCGTGGTCGAGCGCTCGCGCTGGGTCGGCGGCTATGTGCAGTGGCACGGCAAGCCAAAGCACCTGCACCCGGCGAACATGATGCCTACCGGACCCGAGCATGTGCTGCGCGAGATCGGCGCACCGCTCGCCAAGATCAAGGAACTGCACGCGACGATGTAATCTGTGCCTGTAATGCTCGTCGGAGGTACATCCATGAACGAGGAGCATCCACCCTGGCACACGGCCGAGGCCTCGGCCGTCCTGCAGGCCCTGGACACCGGGGCACAGGGTCTCGATCCGGCCGAAGCCGGGCGCCGGCTCGAGACATACGGGCCGAACCGTCTGGCGGAAGCCGCGCCGCCGGGCCTGCTGGCGCGCCTGCTGCGCCAGTTCGACAACATGCTGCTGATCGTGCTGATGATCGCCGCCGGCGTGACCGCCGCGATGGGCCACTGGATCGACAGCGGCGTGATCGCCGTGGTCGTCATGCTCAACGCGCTGATCGGCTTCGTGCAGGAGGGCAAGGCCGAGCGCGCGCTGGACGCGATCCGTCACCTGCTGGCACCCCACGCGGTGGTGCTGCGCGGCGGGACGCAGCACGACATCGACGCCGCCGGGCTGGTGCCGGGCGACATCGTGCTGCTCGCCTCGGGCAACAGCCTGCCCGCCGACGTACGACTGATCCAGGCGCGCAACCTGCGCGTGGATGAGTCGGCCCTCACCGGCGAATCAATGCCGGTGGACAAGGACATCGCCGCGGTCGCCGCCGACGCCGGGATCGGGGATCGGCTCTGCATGGGCCATGCCGGCACCCTGGTGACCCAGGGACAGGCGCGCGCCGTGGTCGTCGCCACCGGCGCGAACACCGAGATCGGTCGCATCGGGCGCATGCTCGAGTCGGTCGAGACCGGCACCACGCCGCTGCTCGAGAAGATGGCCGTGTTCGGCCGACGGCTGACGCTGGTGATCCTCGCCGCCGCCGCCGCGCTGTTCGCCTTCGGCACCCTGGTGCGCGGCATGGATGCGGCCGAGACCTTCATGGCCGCGGTCGGACTCGCGGTGGCGGCGATTCCCGAAGGCCTGCCCGCGATCCTCACCATCACCCTGGCCATCGGCGTGCAGCGCATGGCACGCCGGCATGCCGTGATCCGCCGGCTGCCCGCGGTCGAGACCCTGGGCTCGGTGACGGTCATCTGTTCAGACAAGACCGGCACGCTCACCCGCAACGAGATGACGGTGCAGTCGGTGCTGTGCGCCGGACAGGCCTTCGACGTCGAGGGCGCCGGCTATGCGCCGATCGGCACGATTTCGCGCGACGGCCGGCCGCTGGATGTCGTGCAGGCACGGGCCACCGAGCCGGTGCTGGTGCGCCTGGCGGAGGCCGCAGCCTTGTGCAACGACGCCAGCCTGCGCGAGGACGGCACCGGCTGGCACCTGGCCGGAGATCCGACCGAAGGCGCACTGCTCACGCTCGCGATGAAGGCGGGCCTGGATCCGACCGCGCTGAAAATCGCGCGCGAGCGGCTGGACCTGATCCCGTTCGAGTCCGAGCATCGCTTCATGGCCACGCTGCATCCGGACGGTGAAGCGACGCGGGTGCTGGTCAAGGGCGCGCCCGAGCGGGTGCTGGCGATGTGCACCCGACAGGCCCTCGGCGACGGAACGGACGAGCCGCTGGCCGAAGCCCACTGGCATGCCGCGATCGAAGACCAGGCGCGTGCCGGCCGGCGCGTGCTGGCACTGGCCACCCGCGCACTGCCCGCGGGCCGGCGCGAGCTGCTGCATGCCGATGTCGAACAGGGCCTCACGCTGCTGGGCATCGTCGGCATCATCGACCCGCCGCGGCCGGAAGCCGTGCAGGCCGTCGCGCGCTGCCAGGCGGCGGGCATCCGCGTGGTGATGATCACGGGCGACCACGGCGTCACCGCCGCCGCGATCGCGCAACAGCTGGGCATGGGCGAAGGACAGCAGGCGATCACCGGCCAGCAGGTCGAGGCGATGGATGACGCCGCGCTGCGCGAGGCGGTGCGCGATGCACGCGTGTTCGCCCGCGCGAGCCCGGAACACAAGCTGCGCCTGGTGCGTGCCCTGAAGGCCAACGGCGAGATCGTCGCGATGACCGGTGATGGCG
This sequence comes from Burkholderiales bacterium, assembly GCA_044340265.1. Classification (GTDB taxonomy): domain Bacteria; phylum Pseudomonadota; class Gammaproteobacteria; order Burkholderiales; family CAIKXV01; genus CAIKXV01. Next base: position 5,122 of record JBIITW010000198.1, read on the forward strand.
TCAACGACGCACCTGCACTGAAGCAGGCCGATGTCGGCGTCGCGATGGGCCGCAAGGGCACCGAGGCCGCCAAGCAGGCCGGTTCCGTGGTGCTGGCCGACGACAACTTCGCCTCGATCGCGCATGCGGTCGAGGAAGGGCGCACGGTCTACGACAACCTGCAGAAGACCGTCACCTTCCTGCTGCCGGTCAACGGTGGCGAGTCGCTGACCCTGCTGCTGGCCGTGCTGCTCGGCATCGCGCTGCCGATCCTGCCGGCGCAGGTGCTTTGGGTGAACATGGTCAGCTCGGTCGCGCTGGCGATGGTGCTCGCCTTCGAGCCGACCGAGGCCGGCGTGATGCGCCGCCCGCCCCGCCCGGTCGGCGAACCCCTGCTGTCGCGCTTCCTGCTCTGGCGCATCGTGTTCGTGTCGACCCTGTTCCTGGCCGGCATCTTCGGCATGTTCGAATGGGCGCGCGCGCAGGGCGCCAGCATCGAAGCCGCACGCACCGCGGCGGTGAACACCCTGGTCTGCATGGAGGTGTTCTACCTGTTCAGCGTGCGCTACCTGAAGGCACCCTCGTTCACCTGGCAGGGCGTGCGCGGCACCCCGCGCGTGCTGGTCGCGGTGGCCGGGGTGTTCATGCTGCAGCTGCTGTTCACCTATGCACCGCTGATGCACACGCTGTTCCAGACCGAGGCACTGCCCTTCGGATGGGGCATCGTGATCCTGGCCACCGGCATCGCGCTGCTGGTGATACTGGAGGTGGAGAAGGCAGTGCTGCGGCGGATGGGTGTCGCCGGCTGATCCGCCGGATCGGCTCACCGTCATCGGCCAAGCTGCCGGGCGTGACAACGACGGGAACTACGTCATCGCCACGCCCTCACTTCAGCTCCCGCAGGTGCGGGAGACCGCGTTCAGCCCTGCTTGCGGCGACGCGCGAAACCGAACAGCGCCATGCCGCTCGCGAACAGCAGTGCTGCACCGGGAACCGGGATCACGGCCGTCGGCAGGTCCTGGATCGGCACGTTGCCGAGCGTGACCCCGTCGATCGCCATGCCTGACTGGTAAGCGTCATCGTCCCAGTTGGTGACGCCGAACTGCAGCTGGTAGACACCGGCGCTCGCGATGCTGTAGTCGGACTGCACCCAGCCGGTCAGCCCGCAACCCTGGTCAAAGCATCGTCCATCAGGCTCTCCGAGCGGCGACCATGTCGGACCGACACGATCGCCATTCGCGTCGATGACATCCGGGATCTGCACCAGCGCCGGCAGCAAGGTCGCCGACGTCGCCGGCAGGCCGAAACCGGGCACGCTGTTGCCACCGGGCGTCGTGCGGGCGGTGAACAGGACGGCGACCTGGTTGGCGGAACCATCGAGCAACCGGGCCCAGGCATAGTCGGCGAAGCCGGCGCCATCGCTGGTCACGTAGTTGAAGAAGAAGCGCAGGTTCTGGCCGGCAGAGGCCGAGAACAGCGTCGAGGTCAGCGTGGACCCGGTGACGAAACTGTCGGCCAAGGGGTCGGTACGATTGCCGATGCCCGGCAGGGTGCCGACGTTCTGACGGCCTTCGTTGGTCGAGATCCAGCCATAGTTGCTGGTCGACCCGGGCGCGAGGGTCACGTCACCATTGGCACCGGAAGTGCCGAAACTGGCGCCCCCTCCGTTGACGACCCAGCCGGCGGGCAACCCGCCGCTGAACAGGCTGGCTGCGAGTGCCGGGGTGCTGAAGGAAAAAGCCAGGGCGACGCCGATGGCGAGTGTCTTGCCGCGAGACAGGGGATTGCTGCGGGTCATGGGTCAACTCCGCAAAAGCACGAGAAAGTGTCTTACATGATGGTAGGAAACCCGCTGCCGAGCGTCAACGCCCCGCCTACGCGGCATTGGTCCGATCGGACTAATGGTTGCCGGGATTTTTGCCGGAAGTGCGCAGATAGAGGGCCGGCGCCGCCCCATCCGCGGGCGGACGCCCCCCCGAGTTAGAATCCGGCGCACGTCACACACACCCTGAAGGAACGGCATGGACCTCGGACTCAAAGGCAAGGTAGCCCTGATCACTGGCGGCAGCGAGGGCATCGGCCGCGCCACCGCGCTCTGCCTGGCGAAGGAAGGCGCGATCGTCTCGATCTGCGCTCGGCGCGCCGAGCCGCTGGCAGCGGTGGAGAAGGAACTGCTCGCCACCGGCGCCACCGTGCTCGCCTTCCAGGGCGATGCAACCAACGCCGAGCAGATGCAGCAGTGGGTGAAGCAGGTGCACGACAAGTTCGGCCATATCGACATCCTGGTCAACAACGCCGGCGGCTCGGGCCAGCTGTCGTTCGACGAGATCGACGAGGCGCGCTGGCAGGAGGACGTGTCGGTCAAGCTGTTCGCCCCGATGCGCCTGATCCGGCTGGTGCTGCCCTACATGAAGGCGCAGAAGTCCGGTTCGATCATCAACCTGACGATGGCCGCCGCGGCCACGCCGGGCTCGAACCAGCTGCCGACGGTGGTCAGCCGGCAGGCCGGCGCCACGCTGGCCAAGGCACTGTCGAAGGAACTCGGCCCGCATAACATCCGGGTGAACGTGGTCTGCGTCGGCAAGATCAAGACACCGCAGCAGGCGCGCGGCGCCAAGCGCAACAACCTGACGGTCGAAGAGCACTTCGCGCGTAACGCGAAATCGGTACCCCTTCAGCGCATGGGCGAGCCGGAAGACATGGGCAACGCGATCACCTTCCTGGTCTCGGATGCAGCCGGATACATCACCGGCACCTGCGTCAACGTGGACGGCGGCCTGTCGGGCGTGCTGTAGGGAGGACTGCGGGGCGGACTGCGGGCTCTTATCCTGCGTGTAACGGGACGGCGCTACCATGTAGCGTCCGATAACCGTCCCGTGATCCCGCCGACCCCGATGAATTCGAATACCCGCACCCTGCACGACCTCGGCCAGAGCCTCTGGCTGGACAACATCACGCGCGACCTGCTCGACGACGGCACGCTCGCGCGCTACATCGCCGACCTGTCGGTGACCGGGCTGACCTCGAACCCGACGATCTTCGCGGGTGCCATCGACGGCAGCAAGGCCTACGACGCCGGGATCGCCGCGAAGACGAAGGCCGGCCTCACCAACGAGGCACTGTTCGTCGAACTGGCGCTGGAAGACCTGCGCCGTGCAGCCGACCTGTTCCATCCCGCATTCGAGCACACGGCCGGCGTCGACGGCTGGGTGTCGATGGAAGTATCGCCGCTGCTGGCGAGCGACACCGCCGGCACGATCGCCGAGGCGCTGCAGATCTACCGGCAGGCGGACCGGCCGAACCTGTTCGTGAAGATCCCGGGCACGCCGGAGGGACTGCCCGCGATCGAGGAAGCGATCTTCGCCGGCGTGCCGGTGAACGTGACCCTGCTGTTCTCGTGCGCACAGTACGAGGCCGCAGCCGACGCCTGGCTGCGTGGCATCGAGCGCCGGATCGACGCCGGGCTCGATCCGCGGGTCGATTCGGTCGCTTCGCTGTTCATCAGCCGCTGGGATGCGGCAGTCGTCGGCAAGGTACCCGCGTCGCTTAACAACCGCCTGGGCATCGCGGTCGGCCAGCAGGCCTACCTCGCGTACCGCGGCCTGCTCGCCTCGGCCGCCTGGAAGCGGGTGATGGCTGCCGGCGCCCGGCCGCAGCGGCTGCTCTGGGCCAGCACCGGCA
>JBIITW010000029.1:0-30254 GCA_044340265.1 Burkholderiales bacterium
GACACGCCGCTCGACGGCACGCCCGATACTCCCGGTGAAACCTGCCATTGCTCCTCCTGTCGACCCGATCAAGGGTCCTGCGCATCGTGTGTCGCTGACGTTGCCTTGCCGCGGGAAGCCCCGGGCCCGGTCATGGGCGCGCAGAGTATACTGAACCGGTCATGGTTGTCCGCCTCTCGCAATGAAGCCAGCACCATTTGCCTACATTCGCGCAGAGTCGCTTTCACATGCGCTCGAAGTGCTCGCAGAACATGGCGACGACGCGCTGGTGCTCGCGGGTGGACAGAGCCTGGTGCCGATGCTGAACCTGCGCCTGGTGCAGCCCGCCGTGGTGCTGGACATCAACGCGCTGCATGGCCTGTCGACGATCGAGACCGACGCGGCCGGCGGCAGGCTGCAGCTTGGCGCGCTGGTCCGGCACCGCGAGATCGCCAGCCACCCGATGATCGCGGCACGCGCGCCGCTGCTGCACAGCGCGGCACCCTGGATCGCCCATCCCGCCGTGCGCCATCGCGGCACGCTGGGCGGCAGCCTCGCGCTGGGCGACCCCGCCGCCGAATGGCCGGCCTGCGCGGTGGCCCTGAACGCCACGATCCGGCTGGCGAGCCGCGCCGGCGGTGAGCGTTCCGTACCCGCGGCCGCGTTCTTCCAGGGGCTCTACCAGTCGGACCGGCGCGCCGACGAACTGCTGGTGGGCTGCGACTTCGCGCCGTCGGCCGACGACGCCGTGTACTCCTTCAGCGAACTGGCGCGCCGCCATGGCGATTACGCGGCCGTCGGGCTGGCCCTGTCGGCCCGCGGCAAGCCTGGCGCATGGCGCGAGCTGCGAGTGGTGTTCTTTGGCGTCGGCGACACCCCGGTGCAGGCGACCGCCTGTGCCGGCGCACTTGCTGCGGGCGCAGGCTTCGCTGAAGCGCAGGCGCAACTCGAAGACGAACTGGATCCGAGGGCCGACCTGTGGTTTTCGACGCAGGGCAAGCGGCATCTCGCCGTGCACCTCCTGCGCGAGGCCTGGCGCGATCTCGGCAACCCGATGGCAGGCGACTGACTTGGAACCCACGCAGCACATCGAACTCCACATCAACGGCACGCAGGTAAGACTGGCCGTCTCGCCGCGAGAGCATCTCGCCGATGCGCTGCGCCGGCACTGCGGACTCACCGGCACCCACCTGGGCTGCGAGCACGGCGTGTGCGGTGCCTGCACGGTGCGCGTGGACGGCGCTGCGATACGCGGCTGCCTGATGCTGGCCGTGCAGGCCGACGGCGCCCAGGTGCGCACGATCGAAGGCCAGGGCGACGACCCGGTGATGCGGGCGCTGCAGGATGCGTTCGTCGAACGCAACGCGCTGCAGTGCGGCTACTGCACGCCGGGGTTCCTGCTCACGGCGGCTGAACTGCTCGCGCTCGATCCGGATCCCACACGCGAATCGATCCGCGCGTATCTGTCGGGCAACCTGTGCCGCTGCACCGGCTACCAGGCCATCGTCGATGCGGTCGAGCTGGCCGCACGCCGGTTGCGCGGCCAGCCGCTCCCGGACGGCAGCACGCCATGAGCCACGCGCCGGAGAAACCCGGGCCATCGGACAGGGGCATGCGCGCGATCGGGCGTCCGTCCGCACGCGCCGAGGCCCGGCGGTTCGCGACCGGTACCGGTGCCTATGTCGACGACCTGCCGGCCCATCGGCTGCTGCATGCCGCCTTCCTGCGCAGCCCGGTCGCGCACGGCACGATCGTCAAGCTCGACCTGGCACCCGCGCTGCGCATGGACGGCGTGGTCGCCGCCTGGGACGGAGAGACGCTCGCCGCGCACTGCCAGCCGGTGCGTGGCCTGCTCGCACACCTGCCGGCCATGCAGGCCGCGCTGCAATGGCCGCTGGCGCGCGGGCGGGTGCGATGGGTCGGCGAGCCGGTGGCGATCGTGGTCGCCGAGAGCCGCGCGATCGCCGAGGACGCAGCGCAGTCGATCGCGTTCGAATGGGCCGACCTGCCACCGATGGTCGATCCACGCGCGGCGCTCGAGCCCGACGCGCCACGGCTGCATGCCGAACTGGACAGCAACCTGATGTTCGCGGCGACCGTCGCCACCGCCGAGGTCGAGCAGGCCTTCGCACAGGCCTCCACGGTCGTCGAGCTCGCGCTGCGCAGCGAGCGGGTGACCGCGATGTCGCTCGAACCGCGCGGGCTGCTCGCGCAATGGGACGCGGCGCAGGGTCGCCTCACGGTGCACATGGGCACCCAGGTGCCATGGATGATGCAGTCGGTGTTCGCGAACGTGCTCGGCATCGGCAGCGACCAGGTCAGGGTCGTGGCTGCCGACACCGGCGGCTCGTTCGGCTCGAAGATCCACTGCTACGGAGACGAATCGGCGGTCGCCGTGGCGGCGCGGCTCGTCGGGCGTCCCGTCAAGTATGTCGTCGACCGGCTCGAGGCGTTCGTGTCCGACGTCCATGCGCGAGGGCATGAAGCGACTGTACGTGCAGCCGTCGATGCCGCTGGCCTGCTCACGGCGTTCGAGGTCGACGACCTCTGCGGCGCAGGTCCGTTCTCGATCTACCCGCGCGGCAGCGTCAACGAATCGCGCCATGTGCTCGGGCTTACCGGAGCCTGCTATCGCGCCACCGAGTACCGCGCGCGGATCCGCGTGGCCCTGCAGACCAAGGCGATCTACGGACAGTACCGCGGCGTCGGCCATCCGCTCGCCTGCCTGTTCACCGAGGCCGCGGTCGATGCCGTCGCGCGCAAGCTGGGCGAGGATCCCCTCGCGTTCCGCAGGCGCAACCTGGTGCCCGACGATGCCTACCCGCATCGCGCACCGTCGGGCGCGCGATTCGAGCGCCTGTCGCTGCGCGCCTGCCTCGACGAGCTGGCGCGGCTGATGGACTACGACCGGCTGCGCGCCGACCAGCGCGCGCCGAACGTCGATCGCGAACGCGAACGCGCACGCGCACGCGGCGTGTATCGCGGCGTCGGACTCGCGGTGTTCGTCGAGAACTCCAACCACTCGTCGTCCAACTACGGCCGGGGTGGCGCGCCGATCGCGAGCCGCGACGGGGCACTGGTCAGGCTGACCCAGGGCGGCGGCATCCATTGCGCCATCGGGTTGACCGACTCCGGCCAGGGCGTGACCACCGCGATGGCGCAGATCGCATCCGATGCCATCGGCGCTCCGCTGACCGAGGTGCGGGTATTCATGGGCGACACCGAACACACGCCGGTCAGCGGCGGCAACTGGGGCTCGCGCGGCACCGGGATCTCCGGCGAGGCGCTGTGGCAGGCCGGCATCGCCCTGCGCACGCAACTGGTCGAAGCCGCAGCCGCCCTGCATGCGTGCAACCCCGAGGCGCTCGACCTGGTCGACGGCATCTTCGTGCGACGCGACGACCAGGGTCCCGTATGCACGCTGCAGGCACTGGCCGAGGCGATCTATTTCCGGCCCGAGCGCTTCCCCAGCGGGTTCCGGCCGGAACCCGCGGCGCATCACCACTACGCACAGACCGAGTACGACGGCATCTATACCAATGGCGCCAGTGCCAGCTGGGTCGAAGTCGATACCCGCACCGGCTTCGTGAAACTGCTCGGGCACTGGATCGTCGATGACTGCGGCACCGTGATCAACCCGCTGCTGCTCGACGAACAGCTGCGCGGTGCGGCGGTCCAGGGCATCGGCCAGGCACTGTACGAGGGCTGCCTCTACGGCACGCAAGGCGAACTGCGCAACGCCACGCTGGCCGACTACCTCGTGCCGATGGCCGCCGAGATGCCGGACATCCATGTCGGCCATGTCACTACGCCCACCGCCACCTCCGCACTCGGCGCCAAGGGCGGCGCCGAAGCGGGCGTGACCGGCGCGCTGGCATCGGTCGTCAACGCGATCAACGACGCCCTGGCACCACTTGACGCCCAGGTGCTGGAACTGCCGGTCACCCCCGAACGCATCCTCCGCGCGATCGGCGCGCTCGACCCCGGCGCGCGCTGAACGGAAATCCGGGTCAGAGACGAATTTCCAGGAGGAAATTCGTCTCTGACCCGGATTTCCGACCCCGGCTTTCTTGCGCCGCTCAGCCGGTGACGATCAGCCAGTCGACAGCGACGGCGCTGTCGGCGCTGAGCATGATCGGGTTGAGGTCGAGTTCGGCCAGGCGCGGACCGGCAGCGGCCGCGAGGCGTGAGACGGCGCAGATCAGGTCGACCAGTTTCGCGCGGTCGACCGGCGGCTTGCCGCGCACGCCGTCGAGGATGGCCCGGCCGCGCAGATCGTCGAGCATGCCGGCCGCCTGTGCCGGGGTGACCGGTGCATGGCGGAAGGTGACGTCCTTGATCACCTCGACCAGTACGCCGCCGATGCCGGCCATCACCACCGGACCGAACACCGGATCCTGGCTCACGCCGAGCACGAACTCGGCATCGCCGGGGATCATCTTCTGCACGATGATGCCGTCGACCCGCGCATCCGGCAGCTTGCGCTTCACGTTGGCCTGAATCGCCGTCCAGGCATCGCGCACCGCGGCCTCGTCGGCGAGGCCGAGCTTCACGCCACGCACTTCGGTCTTGTGCAGGATGTCCGGCGACTCGATCTTCATCGCGACCGGATAGCCGAGCGCCTGCGCCGCCTCGACCGCCTGCTCGACCGTGGTCGCCAGGCGAACCGGCGCCGCCGCGATGCCGGCCTCGGCGAGCAGTGCCGCGCCCTCGAGCGTCGACAGCGAACGCTTCTCACCCGCCAGCCGGTCGAGCGTCGGCAGGGCAGGCAGCACGATCGATTCGCGTGCCTCGCGATCGGCCAGCCAGCGTCGCCGCGCCTCGCTGAAGTGCACCAGCCCGGCCAGCGCATCGACCGAGGGCTCGGCCATGCGGATCACCGGGATCCCGGCGGCACGCAGCGCGAGCAGCGCCGGCTCGGGGATGCTCACCCAGCACACCACCAGCGGCTTGTCGTATTTCGCCTTGATCGCCTTGAAGATGTCGACGTTCATCTGCCAGAGCTTCTCGGTCAGCGACAGCCACATGATCACCACGTGCACGTTCGGATCGTCCATCACGATCTCGATGCTCTTCTGGATCAGCGTCGGGTCGACCAGCCCCTGCGCGGTCACGTCCACCGGGTTGCCGATCGCGCCGAACACCGGCACCACTTCCTTCAGCCGGGCACGGGTCTCGGGCGTGAACTGCGCCATCTCGAGGCCGAGCTCGCCCGCGCGGTCGGCCATGATCACGCCGGCGCCTCCCGAGCGGGTGATCACCGCCATCCCGTTGCCGGCTGCCGGCGCACAGCTGGACAGCACCTCGACCATGTCGAGCAGCTGCTCTTCGTTGCGCACCCGCAGCAGCCCGTACTGGCGGGCGACACCGTCGAACACGGCATCGGCACCGGCCAGCGCGCCGGTGTGCGAGGCTGCGGCGCGGGCACCGGCCGCGGTGCGTCCGACCTTGATCGCCACCAGCGGCTTGCCACTGTCGATCGCGAAGCGCGCGGTCTCGATGAAGCGTTCGCCGTTGCGCAGGCCTTCGATATAGCCGGAGCCGACGCGGATCGCCGGATCTTCCAGCACCGCGCGCATCGCCTCGGACCACTCGACATCCACCTCGTTGCCGGTGTTGATGAAATAACCGAAGTTGAAGTGACGGCGCCGTGCCGTGCTGTTGGTGGCCGTGCCCAGCGCACCCGACTGGGTGACGAAGGCGGCCGGGCCGGGCGGCGTCGGGCCGCTGGCGAACTGGCTGAAGGTGGCCATCACGTTGCGCGCGGCATTGATGAAGCCCAGGCAGTTCGGGCCAAGCATGCGGATGCCGGTGTCCTCGATCGCCTGCCGCACTTCCTGCTCGCGCTGCGCACCCTCGGGGCCGGTCTCGGAGAAGCCGGAGCTGAACACCACCGCCGCACGCACGCCGCGCGCCGACAGTTCACGCAGCGTCTTCGCGACGATCGCCGCCGGGGTGGCGACGATGGCGAGGTCGACGCCATCAGGCAGGGACTGCACATCCGGATAGCAGGTCAGGTCCGCGATGCGGTCGTATTTCGGATTGACCGGATAGATGCCGCCATCGAACTTCTTGTCGACCAGCGCGCGCACCGTACGCCCGTTCAGCTTCTCGGGGTCTCCCGACGCGCCGAGCACCGCGATCGCGCGCGGATCGAACAGGGGCTGGAGGGATCCGCGCGGGGCCCGGGACTTGGCGTCCGGCAGGGTGGACGGTTGCTGCGTCTTGTCGGTCACGGCGGCTCGATCACGGTTGCTGCATGGGGCGCAGACGATAGCGCAACGACGCCATCGGGGCAATTTGCCGGCAAGGGTGTGGCACCATGTCGGAAACGAGGAGGAGAAATAGACAGCATGACGACAGCCCGTTCCGAAGGCGCCTGCGCAAGCGTGTCGATGCCGATATCGATACCGATGTCGATGCCGGAGGCCCGCAGGTTGCCCACCGTCCCGGCGTCGGCCTCGGCCCGCATGACCGCCACCGGCATCGCATTGTCGGCGGTCGCCGCCGCGATGCTCCTCGCTGCCGCGCCCGTGCCGGCGCAGGCACAGACCTTCCCGATCAAGGCCGTCCGGCTGGTGCACACCTTCCCTGCCGGCGGACCGGTCGACTTCGTCACCCGCGGCGCGGCCGAAGAGCTGTCGAAGCTCTGGGGCCAGCCGGTGATCGTCGACCCGCGCCCGGGCGGCGGCGGCTCGATCGGCAGCGAGATCGTGCGCATCTCGCCCCCCGATGGCTACACGCTGCTCACCGGCACCCATTCGGGCATGGTCGCGGCACCCCTGCTCAATCCGTCGGTGAAGTACCACCCGCTGAAGGACTTCACGCCGATCACGCAGATGGTGAACAGTCCGTTCTTCCTGGTCTCCAATGCGCAGCTGCTGGCGACCAACCTGAAGGAACTGCTTGCGCTGCTCAGGGCGCAGCCGGGCAAGCTCAACTACGGTTCGGTCGGCCAGGGCAGCTCGACCCACCTCGCGTTCGAGATGTTCGCCTTCACCGCAGGCATCCAGGCGCTGCACGTGCCCTACAAGGGCACTGCGCCGATGATCGTCGACCTGCTGAGCGGCACGCTGCAGCTGACCATCACCAGCATCCCGACGGTGCTGCCGCACATCAAGACCGGAAAGCTCCGGGCGATCGCCAACGGTTCGCTGAAGCGCTCGTCGGTCCTGCCCGATGTACCGAGCTACGCAGAGGCAGGCCTGCCCGGCTTCGAGTCGGTCACCTGGTACGGCCTGTTCGGCCCGGCGAGGCTGCCACCGGCGCTGGTGAAGGAGATGAGCGCCACGGCCCTCAAGGCGCTGGCCAGCCCGGCGCTGATCGCACGCTATACCGAAGGCGGGCTGGAGACCGTCGCCAGCACGCCGGAGCAGTTCCGCCGGTTCGTCGGCGAAGAGTACGAGCGCTGGGCGAAGCTGATCAAGCAGGCGGGCATCACCCTGCAGTGAGGCCCGCCGCCGGCCAGAGCCAGGCCGCACCGCGCACGCCGGACGAATCGCCGTGCCGGTTGCGCACCAGGGGCGTATCGACCCGGTCGGAGAACACATGCGCGCCCCACAGCGCCGGGATGCGCTCGTACAGCCGGTCGATGTTCGACACGCCACCACCGAGCACGATCACATCCGGATCGAGCAGGTTGATCACGCCGGCGAGCGCGCGCGCCGCCCGTTCACAGTAGCGTTCGAGCGTGGCGATGCAGGCTGGATCGCCGGCAGCCGCACCCGAGGCGACCGCAGCCGTCGACAGCGCCTGGCCGGTCGCATGCAGATGGTCGGCGGCCAGCGCAGGACCGGAAAGCCAGGTCTCGACGCACCCGCTGCGGCCGCAATAGCAGGCAAGCCGTTGCGCATCCCGCGCGTCCATCAGCGGCAGCGGGTTGTGCCCCCATTCGCCGGCGATGGCGTTGCACCCCTCGAGCACCCGGCCATCGACCACGATGCCGCCGCCGACACCCGTGCCGAGGATCACGCCGAACACCACGCGCGCGCCCACGCCCGCGCCATCGACCGCCTCGGACAGCGCGAAGCAGTTCGCGTCATTCGCGAAACGCAGCGGCCGGCCCAGCTTCGCCTCGAGGTCTGCGGCCAGTTCGCGGCCGTTCAGGCAGGTCGAGTTGGAGTTCTTCAGCCGTCCCGTGGCGCTGGAGAACGCGCCGGGCGTGCCGATGCCGACACGCGCAGGCCCGCCGGCGGCCAGCGCCGGATCGGATTCGATCGCGCCGACCAGGCCGGCGATGGTATCGAGGGTCGCCAGGTAATCACCCTGCGGGGTCGGCCGACGCAGCCTCGCCAGTTCCCGGCCGGCGGCGTCGATCGCGATCGCCTCGATCTTGGTACCTCCGAGATCGATGCCGACCCTCATGCGCCGGTCACTCGGCCTTGATGTTCGCCTGCTTGGCAAGCTCGACGAAGCGCTGCGCCTGCTGGGCAACGAACTTGTCGAACTCGCGCGCGCCCATCGGGATCGGATCGGCGCCCAGGCCGCGGAAGCGCTCGCGCACCTCCGGCAGGTTGAGCACGCGCACCACTTCCGCGTTCAGCCGGTCGACCACCGGCCGCGGCGTGGCAGCCGGGGCCAGCAGGCCGAACCAGGTGTCGTAGCGGAAGCCGGCGAGCCCTGCCTCTGCGATGGTCGGCGTGTCGGCCATCTGCGGCTGGCGCTTGGCCACCGTGATGCCCAGGGCATTGACCTTGCCGGCGGAGGCCTGCGGCAACGCGTTGGGCATCGGCGTGATCGTGTAGTTCACGGTACCGGCGATCACCGCGTTCAGTGCTTCAGGAATGCCCTTGAACGGCACGTGCGTGGCCTGGATGCCGGCCATGCTGTTGAACAGTTCGGCCACGAAATGGGTCGAGGATGCGATGCCGCCCGAGGAGAAGTTCAGCGAGCCCGGCTTGGCCTTCGCCAGCGCGATCAGGTCCTTCATCGACTTCGGGCCGTTGGCCGCGGTGACCAGCACCGAGGCGACGTTCACCGTGGTCGTGATGCCGGCGAAATCCTTGAGGATGTTGTACGGCATCTTGGTGGTCACCGCCGGCCCGATCGCATGCGACGCGGACACCGACAGGATGGTGTAGCCATCCGGGTTGCCGCGCGCGACCAGTTCGCCGGCGACGATGCCGCCTGCGCTCGGACGGTTGTCGATCAGCACCGGCTGCTTGAGGCCCTCGGACAGCTTCTCGGCCACCACGCGCGCCGATACGTCGACCACGCTGCCGGCGGAAAAGCCGACCATGATGCGCACCGGACGCTGCGGGAATTCCTGGGCGGACACGCAGGGCGCGACCAGGGCGACAGCGAGCGCGGCAGCGATCGGGGCAACGACCGGGGTGGCGGCGGTCGTTGCCGATGCGGCGCGGCGCGGGACGGCGAATGCCGGCTTCGAGGAACGGGTCATGGAACGGCCTCCGGAATGAATGTGTGCGCAATGATCAACATCCCGGCCGCATTAAGCAAGTCGCGTGCAGGCCCCGTGCGCTGCACGTGCCCCGGCGCTGATGCAGAATACCGGCATCGATGCATATGCCTGAAAGGCCGGCCCATGAAGGGTTACCACGACATCGGCGGCGAGCCCGCCGGCGATATCCCGAAGCAGGAACACGAGATGATGCTGTGGGAGAAGCGGGTGGAGGCGATGCTCCTGCTGCTTTCGCAGAAAGGCGTCATGCGCGTGGACGAGAACCGCCGCGGCCTGGAGTCGGTCGGTGCCGAGGTCTACCACGGCGCGGGCTATGCCCAGCGGCGCATCCAGTCGATCAGCACCAACCTGATCGGCAAGGGCGTGATCTCGATCGAGGAACTGGCGGCGAAGGTGGCCGACATCGACCAGCGCACGGACGTGCTGCCGTGAGCGCCGGTGAACTCGCCCCGGGCGACAGCGTCGCCGTGCTCGACGTCGACGTGCCGGGCCACATCCGCACGCCGTTCTACGTGCGTGGCAAGCGCGGCGTGGTCGAACGTGCAGTCGGGCGGTTCCGCAACCCGGAAGAGCTCGCCTACGGCCGCAGCGGAGAGCCGAAACGCATGCTGTACCGGGTGCGCTTCGCGCAGGCGGAGGTCTGGGCAGACTACGACGGCCCCGGGGTCGACACCATCGACGTCGACCTCTACGAACACTGGCTCAGGAAGATCTGAAATGCATATCGGACATGACCACCCGCACGCGCAGGGTGAAGGCGGGGATCACCACGACCCCCACGCCCCCCCGGGCGACCACGACGACACGCTCGACTACTACCGCAAGCTCGAGATCGCGGTTCGCGAACTGCTGATCGAGAAGAACGTGCTGTCGGCCGACGAGATCCGGCGCACGGTCGAGAGTTACGACAGCCGCACGCCCGAGGGCGGTGCCCGGGTGGTCGCGCGCGCCTGGGTCGACCCTGCGTTCAAGGCCCTGCTGCTGCAGGACGCGACCGCGGCCTGCGAATCGCTCGGCTTCGACATGAACGTGTTCGACGTCAAGCTCACCGTGGTCGAGAACACGCCGACGGTGCACAACGTGATCGTCTGCACCCTCTGCTCGTGCTATCCGCGCATGCTGCTGGGCATGCCTCCGGCCTGGTACAAGAGCCGCGCCTACCGCTCGCGGCTGGTGCGCGAGCCGCGTGCCGTGCTGCGCGAGTTCGGCACGGTACTGCCCGACGACGTGTCGGTGCGCGTGCACGACTCCACCGCCGACCTGCGCTACATCGTGCTGCCGATGCGGCCGCAGGGCAGCGAACAGCTGTCCGAAGCGCAACTTGCACAGCTGGTGTCGCGCGACAGCATGGTGGGCGTCACCGCGCTGCCGGCGGTGAAGCCTTGAGCGGTCCCGCAATCACAGGGGCGGTCGGGCTGTTCGATCGCACCCGTGCGCTGCTCGACGGGCGTGCACCGGTCGAAGGGTTCGATGTCGCCTGGACCTCGGGCGAGCTGGAAAGCCTGTTCTCGCGCGCATTCGAGACCGCCGAGTTCGACATCACCGAACTGTCGTTCTGCAACTACCTGATCGCCACCGCGCGCGGCGCATCGCCCTATGTCGCGCTGCCGATCTTCCCGACGCGATGCTTCCGGCACCATGCGATGTTCGTGCGCAGCGCGGCCGGCATCCGGGTGCCGAAGGACATCGAGGGACGCCGCGTCGGCACCCGCGAGTTCACCAACACCGTATCGCTGGTGGTGCGCGGCATCTGGTCCGACTACTACGGCGTCGACCTGTCGAAGGTGCACTGGGTGGTCGGCGATGTCGACCGGCAGGAGCGCGCGCAGGTGGTGGCGCCGAAGCTGCGCAATGGCTGGTCGATCGAGGCCTCCGGCGGGCGATTCCTCGCCGACCTGATCGCCGGCGGCGAGCTTGACGCGCTGTGCGCCTACACGCCACCGCGCACCTTCGACGGCAGCCGCGTGATGCGGATGTTCCCCGACTACGCCGCGGAAGAGCAGCGCTACTGGCGCGACACCGCGCTGTTCCCGATCATGCATGTGATGGTCGTGCGGCGGAGCATCCTCGAAGCGCACCCGGCGCTGGCCGGCGCGCTGATGGCCGCGTTCGCCAGGGCGCGCGACCTGGCGGTGGCCGAGCTCGAGATCGAGCAGGCGCCGAAGGTGATGCTGCCATGGACGCCGAACCACCTCGAGCAGACGCGCAGCGTGATGGGCCACGACTTCTGGCCCTACGGCGTGGGCGCGACCGATGCTGCCGACAACCGGCGTACCGTGGAAACCCAGATCGGCTGGGCGCATGCCCAGGGGCTGATCGACCGCCCGGTGGCGCTCGACGAATTCTTCGCGCCCGGCGCACTCGAGCTGCCACGGTGCTGAACATCCGTCCGATCGAGCCGCACGACCAGCCGCAGTGGCTGGACATGTGGCACGGCTACCTGGCCTTCTATGAAGTCGCACTGGACGACGCGACCACGCAGGCGCTGTGGTCGCGCCTGTTCGACCCGACCTCGGGCATCCGTGCGCTGATCGCCGAAGCGCGCGACCCCGGGAACCCGGGCGGCCCCACCGGCAGAGGCACCGCGATCGGCCTGTGCCATTACATCCTCCACGCCAACACCTGGGAGATCGCACCGGTCTGCTACCTTGAAGACTTGTACGTGCAACCAGGCGAACGCGCGCGCGGGGTCGGTGCGGCGATGATCGAACGATTGCGCACCCAGATGGCCGAAGAGGGCTGGTCGCGCATCTACTGGATGACGCGCGAGGACAATTACCGCGCGCGCGGGCTCTACGACCGCTTTGCCAGGCGCGACGCGTTCGTGCGCTACGTGATCCGTCGCACCGGCTGAGCCGCCACCAGCGGGATGCCGATCGCCCGCGCCGCGGCTTCGAACCGTTCGCCGCGGGTCACGATCAGGTGTGCAGTGCCCGACGCTGAAGCCGCGCTGCCATCGGGGCTGACCGGCCGGTCGATGCGGAACGCCCGGCAGGGATGCGCGACATGCGCCATCAAGCCGTTGAATGACGACACGACCGCATCGACATCCAGCCGGTTGCCCTGGTGGGCGACGAAGAAGCCATGCCGCTGGCCGAGGCAACTGAAGGTGATCCGCCAGCGATCGGGCTCCAGCACCTGCTTCACCTCGGTCAGCACGATGGCTGGCCGGGCGGCAGCCGCGAGATCCGAAAGGACGCGATCGGCCCTGGGCTGCAGGGCACCGGCGTCGACCGTGCATTCGACCAGTTGGCGCCCGAACATGGCCGGCCACAACCGCGAGGGGTCCTCGACCGCAGCCCCCGGGTCGTCGATCGCGGCATCGATCAGCGCGGCGCCGCCGGGCGTCATCGGGCGGAAGCCGTGCCGCAACAGGAAGTCGCTGATCTTCGCGCCAGTGAGCGCACGCTGCTGCCAGATGAAAGGCGTCTGCCGCCAGGGCTCGAGGCAGGCCGTGGTGACCGTGTCGACCACCCCCGAGCGCACCAGCACCAGTGCGAGCTCATGCATGGGCGACCCGGCGGTGCGCTCGGCCAGTGCCGCCTTCATCGCGTCGAGCACGTCGGCACGCTCGCACCAGGGCGCACCGGAGCTGGCGGCAGCCACGCCCGGATCCTCGGCCTGACGATCGGCAACCTGTCGCTTCACTGCGTGGTAAACGCCGACCAGTTCGCTGCGCTCGCGCTCTTCCGAGGCGCACGCATCGCGGTCGAACATCTGCAGCAGCCGAAGCACGGCGGGCCGGGTCATGTAGTTCATGGGAGGCACGTCATCACAGGCGGCATTTTACGTGGGCAGGCGGCGATGCGACAGGACGTTTCGCGCATGTGCACCGCGATGCATGCACGGCGCCAGTCCCGCAGGGGACATGCCCGGGACGCACGAGTGCAGCATAATCGCCACCGAATCATCAACCGGGACTCCCAGCATGTCGAACTGCAGCCGCGCGTCCATGGCGATCCGATGCCGGTAGCGGCGTTCGAGCGGGTCTTCGTCACGGCGACCGGCGCCTGCCTGCCCGGCGCACCGGTCGGCAACGATGCCATCGACAGCTTCATCGCACCGCTGAACCGGGTGTCTTCCGCCATGCGACGTCGCATCCTGGCGGACAACGGCATCCGCTCCCGTCACTACGCAATCGACGAGACCGGCGCCACCCGCATGTCGAGCGCCGCGATGGCTGCCGCGGCCGTGCGCGACTGCCTCGGCGCAGCCGACAGTCCCGCACCGCCCGCGCTCGGCGGGGCGACGTTGCTGTGCACCGCCTCGTCGGGCAGCGACCTGGTGCTGCCCGGACTGGCCAACATGGTCCAGGGCGAGCTGGCCGCGCGGCCGCTGACCACGGCCAGCTTCCATGGCGTGTGCGCCGCCAGCATGGCAGCCCTCCATCACGCCGCGCTGGCGTTGGAGCATGGCGATCACTGGCAGGCGCTGGTGGTCGCCTCGGAGCTTCCCTCGCGCATGTTCAAGCGGTCGAGGTTCGCGCCGGCGGGCTACGACACCGACTTCGATGCCCATTTCCTGCGCTGGATGCTGTCCGACGGCGCAGGTGCCCTGCACCTCGCACAAGGCCCGGACATGCGACCGGGGCCCGGCACCGACAGCCACGCGCTGCCCGCCCTGCGCCTGCACTGGGTCCACCAGCGCTCGTTCAGCGGCGACTATCCGGTCTGCATGCAGATGGGCAGCCGCAACGATCCGGCGAAAGGCTGGCTCGACTATCCCAGTTTCAGCGAAGCCGATGCCGATGGCGCGATGCTGCTGCGCCAGGACGTACGCCTGCTGCCGCAGCTGTTCGACCTGGCGATCCACGAATACGTGCAACTGGTGGAACAGGGACTGGTGCATTCCGACCGGGTCGACCATTTCCTCTGCCACTACTCGTCGCAACGGTTCGCGCCGGTGGTGGCCGACTGCCTGGACCGGGCACGACTGACCATCCCGGCCGCGCGCTGGTACAGCAACCTTGCCTGGCGCGGCAACACCGGCAGCGCATCGATCCTCATCATGCTGCATGACTTCCTTCGCGAAAGAGCGGTCAGTCCCGGGGAGAAGATCCTGCTGTTCGTGCCCGAGTCCGGCCGCTTCACGGTGGCCTTCGCGCTGCTCGAAGTGGTCGATCCGCAGGCAAGGGTCGTGACGCCGGCAGCGCGCGCGCGTCCGTCGACGACGCCGGTCGTCCCGCCATCCGACATGGATGACGGCGCGCTGCTGCCACCGCCTCCGCCTCCGCCTCCACCTCCACCTCCACCTCCACATGACGCAGCAACCGCCAGCGACCCGGCACTCGCGCAACTGCTGCGCGAGCTGGCTGGCGTCTGGCACGACTACCGCTCGTCGCTGTGGCGAACGCCGATGGTGCGGCGGATCGTCGAGCGTCGATTCAGCCACGATGACTACCTGCGCTGGATGGCCTGCTGGATTCCCCAGGTGCGCGAAGGAACGCACTGGATGCGCAAGGCGGCCGGCAACCTCGGTCCGCGTTTCGCGGCGATCGCGGCAACCATCGCGCACCATGCCACCGACGAACAGTTCGACTTCCGCATCCTGTTCGACGACTACCGGCAGGCAGGCGGGACGGTGGCCGACATCGACAGCCTGCGTCGCAACGCCGGCGGCGAGGCACTCAACGCCTACCTGCATGCGCGCGCGACCGAGGCCGACGCGCTCGGGCTGCTCGGATCGATCTATGTGATCGAAGGCACCGGCAATCGGGTGGTTCCGGCCCTGCTGCCGTTGATCCGTGCCCAGCTCGAACTGCCCGCTGGCGCGCTGCGCTTCCTGCACTACCACGGCGAGAACGACGTGCAGCACCTGCAGCGCTGGCTCGACATGGCCGGCACGGCGATGGCGATCGAACCCACGCTTGCGCAGGACATCGTGGCGACGGCGCGCCACACGGCACGCCTCTACCTGATGCAGATGGAGACCATCGGATGACGGCCCCGCCCTCGCCAGACCCGCACCAGCCGGCATTCCTGTCGCGCCCGCACGACCCGGACGATCCCGATCCGTGGCTCGCCCTCTACCTCGACCACAGCACGCCGCTCGATGACGAGGTGAAGCGCGCCTGGCTGGTCGACTCGAGCTCGCGCGCGCGCCAGTACCTGCTGCCGGTGGTGCGGCCACTCGCGCGCACCTGCATCGTCCTGATCCAGCTGCTGAAGATGGTGCTGCCGCGCGGCTTCACCTCGTCGACGCTACTGCACCGGCTGCTCGCCTTCGGGCTCGATCGTTTCGTGCGACCTGAAGCGAACTGGCTGATCCTGCGCCACTTCTGGCTGGGCTCGGACGTGCTCGACTTCATTGCCCGCAACAGCGGCGTCGACATACCGCTGCGGCCCTTGCACCCGACGTGCATCGCCGATCTTCGCGACCACCTGTTCGTGCGCCACGACACCAACCTGTTCAACTTCGTGATCAACCTGAACCGGGCGCTGGCCGCGCAGCAGCGCCAGCTGGCCCCGTTGACGCAGGTCGACTTCAGCGGCCTGCAGCGCTGCCCACTGCGGCTGGAGGACATGCCCGCGCGCTGGACCAACGTGGTCGACCTGCAGACCGCCATCGAGCTGTTCACGCCGGTCTACCAGCTGTTCCTGACCGACAACGACTTCTGGCGCGCGACCAACTCGCTGCAACTGGACGAGACGATCGGCGTCTACTGCTCGACCCTGCTCGGGCGGCGGGAGCACCTGGTGCTGGTCAACAACAAGCATCCGCTGGTGCCGATGTCGACGCTGCGCGCCGGCTTCCGGCTGGTGCTGCATGGCGTGGCGACCGAGCAGCTGCATGCATTGCTGCGGCGGGCGGGTGCCGAGCGGCCTGTGCAGCCGCAATGAAAAAGCCCCGCCGAAGCGGGGCTCTCGAAGCAGTTCCGGCCGTGCCCGATTGCTCGGGCCGTGCCGGAGGCCGGGAGGCCGGTATTACATGTCCATCCCGCCCATGCCGCCCATGCCGCCATGGCCGTGGCCGGCGTGGCCGCCTGCGTCGTCCTTCGCCGCCTCGGCAACCATCGCGTCGGTGGTGAGGATCAGGCCGGCAACCGAAGCTGCGTTCTGCAGTGCGACGCGTGCAACCTTGGTCGGGTCCAGCACGCCCATCTCGACCATGTCGCCGTACTGGCCGGTGGCCGCGTTGTAGCCGAAGTTGCCCTTGCCTTCGACGACCTTGTTCACCACGACGGAGGCTTCATCGCCTGCGTTGTAGGCGATCTGGCGCATCGGCTCTTCGATCGCGCGCAGCACGATCTTGATGCCGGCTTCCTGGTCGATGTTGTCGCCCTTGAGCTTGGCCAGGTTCGAACGGGCACGCAGCAGTGCGACGCCGCCGCCCGGAACGATGCCTTCTTCGACCGCTGCACGGGTGGCGTGCAGTGCGTCTTCGACGCGGGCCTTCTTCTCTTTCATCTCGACTTCGGTCGCGGCACCGACGCGCACCACCGCAACGCCGCCGGCGAGTTTCGCAACGCGCTCCTGCAGCTTTTCACGGTCGTAGTCGCTGGTGGCTTCCTCGATCTGCGCGCGGATCTGCTTGATGCGCGACTCGATGCTCGCCTTGTCGGCGTGGCCGTCGATGATCGTGGTCTCTTCCTTGCCCACTTCGATGCGCTTGGCCTGGCCGAGGTCGGTCAGGGTGGCGTTCTCGAGCTTCAGGCCGACTTCTTCAGCGATGACCGTGCCGCCGGTCAGGATGGCGATGTCTTCCAGCATGGCCTTGCGACGGTCGCCGAAGCCCGGGGCCTTGACGGCGCAGGTCTTCAGGATGCCACGGATGTTGTTCACGACCAGGGTCGCCAGCGCTTCGCCGTCGACTTCTTCGGCGATGATCAGCAGCGGACGGCCGGCCTTGGCGACCTGCTCGAGCACGGGCAGCAGGTCACGGATGTTCGAGATCTTCTTGTCGTGCAGGAGGATGAAGGGGTTCTCGAGCACCGACTGCTGCTTCTCGGCGGTGTTGATGAAGTAGGGCGAGAGGTAGCCACGGTCGAACTGCATGCCCTCGACGATGTCGAGTTCGTTCTCGAGCGACTTGCCGTCTTCGACGGTGATCACGCCTTCCTTGCCGACCTTGTCCATCGCCTTGGCGATGATGTCGCCGATGTCGCTGTCCGAGTTCGCCGAGATCGAGCCGACCTGTGCGATTTCCTTGTTGGTCGTGCACGGCTTGCTGATCTTCTTCAGCTCGGCCACGACCGACTCGACGGCCTTGTCGATGCCGCGCTTCAGGTCCATCGGGTTCATGCCGGCGGCAACGTACTTCATGCCTTCCTGCACGATCGACTGGGCCAGCACGGTCGCGGTGGTGGTGCCGTCACCGGCGATGTCGGAGGTCTTCGAAGCGACTTCCTTCAGCATCTGCGCGCCCATGTTCTCGAACTTGTCCTTCAGTTCGATTTCCTTGGCGACGGAGACACCGTCCTTGGTCACGGTCGGGGCGCCGAAGCTGCGCTCGAGCACGACGTTGCGGCCTTTCGGGCCGAGGGTGACCTTGACTGCATCTGCCAGCACGTTCACGCCGACGACGATCTTGGCGCGTGCGCTATCGTGGAATTTGACGTCTTTAGCTGCCATGTCTGAATCTCCTGAATTCTGGGGTGGTTCCGTTGCGGTACGAAGAGACGGGCTCGATCAGAGATCGACGACGCCCATGATGTCTTCCTCGCGCATCACGAGGAACTCTTCGCCCTTGACCTTGACGGTCTGGCCGGAGTACTTGCCGAACAGGACGCGGTCGCCGACTTTCACGTCGAGCGGGCGGGTCTTGCCGTCATCGAGGATCTTGCCGTTGCCGATGGCGATGACTTCGCCCTGGTCAGGCTTCTCTGCAGCGGTGTCGGGGATGACGATGCCGGAGGCGGTCTTGCGCTCTTCTTCGAGGCGGCGAACCACAACGCGGTCGTGCAGCGGACGGATTTTCATGAGTGAACTCCTGCTTGGATTACTTCTGTTGAACACAACCGAGCGCCACATCCGGCGGGAGGTCGTTGCCGCCCGCATACGCTGTTAGCACTCGCCGAAATCGAGTGCTAATAATAGACAGGGTCTTGCGCGTTTGGCAAGTCCTTGTGTGTGTGTCCGACTCGCCGCGTCTTCCAACGATCATGATTGACAGCGCCCCGGAGCTGGGCATGATAGTTTGCACTCGCTGACGTCCAGACACACGCAGTGCCTGGCTGCACGCCTCTCCATCCGGTGGGTCAACTTGTGGCGGTTGCCGCCGATAAGGCAGGAGCACGATCGTGGCCGGCGACCCGCGCGCGGAACGCTGGATGCCGCAATGCACTGCGGCTGTGCACGAATGAAGGTGCTGCGACGTTAAACTACCGGTTTGTCCGGTTTCTCCACTCAGACCGGCCCTGGCACCACTGCCTCGGCCCGTCCCTGGTTCCACCCTTAAAAGCATGCGCACCCCCGCTCCATTCCCGGTTCAGACCCCTCCCGCCTCGCAGGGCCGCCGTCGCGCACTCGCGACCGGCCTGCTTTCACTGGCCGCGGGTGGCATGCCCACGCTTGCCGGCGCTCAGGGGCGGATGCCGCCCCAGCAACAGGCCCAGCCGACGGCGGTTCCGGCGAGCCTGGCACCGCTGCCGCAGGCAGATCGACGGCTGACCGCGGCTGCGCAGCTGATGGCCGGCATCACACCCGCACCTGGCGATCCGGTCATCGACCGCTTCGTCTCGCTCGACGTGTTCAAGTCGCACCAGGCCTGGATGCGCGAACAGTGGGCTCCGGTGCGCGCGCGCCTGTCGGCGATGGAAACCTGGCGCGACCAGAACATCAGCGTGCCCGATGCCCGCAACCGCACGATGCTCTACCCGTTCAGCGGCCCGGATTTCCTGAACGCCTATGCGCTGTTCCCGACGCATGCGCGCTACGTGTTCTTCAGCCTGGAGCGGCCGAGCGAACTGCCGGACATGGCGACCAAGACGCCGCAGGAGTTCGCCGAACTGCTGGCGAGCGTGCGCGATGCGCTGCGCGACATCTTCGAGCGCAACTACTTCATCACCTCGTTCATGAGTCGCCAGCTCACCGCGCCGCGCCTGCGCGGTACCGTGCCGGTCATCGCGGTGATGATGGCGCTGAACAACCGCCACATCGTCTCGGCCGAGCCGGTCGACCTGTTCCCCGAACTCACCGCAGCCTATGCCGATCCGGCCGCGAAGCGCCCGCGCATGCCGCTGCGCGGCATGCGCATCGTGTTCATGGATCCGGCCACCCGCACCACGCAGTCGCTGCAGTACTTCTCGCTCGACGCGACCGACCGCGCGCTCGTGTTCTACCCGGAGTTCACCACCTGGCTCACCCGCCAGGGCCCGGCAACGGCGCTGGTCAAGTCCGCCTCCTACCTGCTGCATGATCGCCAGTTCCTGCAGGTGCGCGAGGCGCTGCTGTCGACCGCGGACACCGTGGTGCAGGACGACACCGGCGTGCCCTACCGGGTGCTGCGCCAGGCAGGCTGGGACGTGCGGCTGTTCGGCGAGTACCGCAAGCCGATCCCGGCACTCGCCTACGGCTTCCAGCGCGACCTGCAGGAGTCGTTCATCAAGAACGGCAACCCGGCGCGGCTGCCGTTCCCGTTCGGCTACCACTGGCGCGAGGGCGGTGCAGGCTCCGGCCTGCTCATCGCCACCCGCCAGGTGGCCACGGCCGGCACACCGGCCAGCGCAGTACGCTGAGCGCGGCGCCCGGCCCTGCGTCGATGGTGAGCGGCACCGACTTCACGCTGCCGCCCGGTACCACTCGCGGCGAGTTCATCGCGCCGGACGGCACCCGGCTGTCGACCCTGCAGTCGGGCGTGCGCGGCGCGCGCCCATCGTTCCTGCTGGTACCTGGCTGGAGCATGCCGGCGTGGGTCTGGTCGGCACAGTTCAGACCCCTGTCCGCCGATCGCGCCGTGTTCGCGCTGGACCCGCGCGGCCAGGGCGAATCCGCACGGCCGGACCATGGCTACGACATCCAGACCCGCGCACTCGACCTGCACGCCTTCGCCCGTTCGATCTCGCCGGTGATCGTCGTCGCCTGGTCGCTGGCCGCGCTCGAAACGCTGGAAGCCATCCACCGCTTCGGCAGTGCACCGTTCGTCGGCGTCGTGCTGGTCGACAGTTCGGTCGGCGAGGAACCGGCCCCGGCACCGGGTTCACCGTTCGTCGATGCGCTGCAGGCGGATCGCGAATCGGCGATCGACGGCTTCGTGCGCGCGATCTTCACCAGTGGCCGGCCCGATGCGGAACTGCGCGCGCTGATCGACGGCGCGCTGCACATGCCGCTGGAAGCCAGCATCGCGCTGTTTCCGCGCGAGATCCCGCGCGAGCACTGGCGTGATGTCGCACGCGCGATCGAACCACCGCTGCTGTATGCGGTATCGCCGCAGTTCCAGGAGCAGGCGTGGAACCTGCGTCAGCATCGGCCGCGCACACAGGTCGAGGTATTCCATCGGTCGGGCCATGCACTGTTCGCGGACGAGCCCGACCGCTTCAACCGGCTGCTGCTGCACTTCGCGCGCACGCTGGGGACGCTGCAGCGCTGAACGCTGAGCGCGGGTCGCGCACCAGCGCCCACCCGCGGCCTGCTCAGGTGACGATGGCCCCTGCAGCACCCAGCCTGTACACCGTCTTCGCATCGCGCTCGAGCTTCGGCGCCACCGGCGCGACCGGGCACGGCAGCGGACGCTTGCCCTCGGCATCGAGCGTTGCATCGTCGGCGACATCCTTCCAGATGCCGTTGCTCACCGGCCGGAACAGCCACATCAGGTAACCACGCACCTGCGCGAGCGACAGCAGTTCATCGTGGTCAGGGGCATCGGCCAGGGCCACCTCGCTGCCATCGACGCCGAACGGAAACGCGCTGAACGCCTGCCGGCACTCGAGGAAGTCGCGCGACGCCGCACCGGGGCGCATGCAGGCACGCCGCTCGGAGCGCGCGACGTCCCAGGCGCCGAACGCCCACGCAGCCTCCAGCGCAGCCCGGTCGAGTTCCTCGAGGTCGTCCCAGCGCTCGTTGACCTGCATGGCGGAGCTCGGCACCGACCGGAACGCGACCGTGCCCGCCTCGGGCACGTCGGCGAGCTTCTCGCGCATGAAGCCATGCCAGTGCAGCGTGAGGATCACCGGCGTGTCCCGGCAGGGCACGGCGGCCATCGTCACCGCGACAAGCGGCAGCTTCATCGCATCGCACTGATCTTCGATCAACCGGGACACATTCAACATCGTATGGCACCTCCTGGTAACGACAACTAGGGGGACAAGAAGTTGATTCGCGGTATTCTCGCTGCATGTGCATTCAAGCAAAATCGGCACCAGTGTCAAGGGTGTTATCGGACAGCGCCACACGAACTTCACCTGCGTCAGTGATCAGCAGCAGGCGCGCATGAGTGCCAACGACGAACTGCTCGCACGCAGCCTCGCGCATGTGTGGAATCCGTGCACGCAGATGAAGCAGCACGAGTCGTGGCCGATGCTGCCGATCGCGCGCGGCGAAGGTGCATGGCTCTACGACCTCGAAGGCCGGCGCTATCTCGATGCGATCAGCTCCTGGTGGGTGAACCTGTTCGGCCACTGCAATCCACGCATCAATGCGCAACTGGTCGAGCAGCTCGGCACGCTCGACCATGTGATGCTGGCCGGGTTCACGCACCCGCAGGTGGTCGAGCTGTCCGAACGACTGAGCGCGCTGGCGCCCCGCGCCACCGACGCGGCGCTGTCGGCGAGCGCGGGCCCGCTGGGCCATGCGAGCTATGCGAGCGACGGCGCATCGGCCACCGAGATCGCGCTGAAGATGGCGTTCCACTACTGGCGCAACCAGGGCGAGCCGTCGAAGCAGCGCTTCATCGCACTCGCCGGCAGCTACCATGGCGAGACGCTCGGCGCCCTGTCGGTGACCGACCTGGCCGTGTTCCGGGATGCGTATGCACCGCTGCTGCGCCAGCCGCTGATCGCGCCGGCGCCGGGGCCAGCCAGCGCCATGCCCTGCTGCCCGGGCTGCACCGCCGATGCACTGGCCGCGCTGGAGGCCGAACTGAAGCGCTCGGCGGGCACGGTGGCGGCCCTGATCGTCGAGCCGCTGGTGCAGGGGGCGTCGGGCATGCGCATGTACCACCCGGACTACCTCGCCGGTGCGCGGCGACTGTGCACCGAGCATGGCGTGCTGCTGATCGCCGACGAGATCATGACCGGCATGGGTCGCACCGGCACGATGTTCGCCTGCGAACAGGCAGGCATCCAGCCGGACTTCCTTTGCCTGTCGAAGGGCATCACCGGCGGCTACCTGCCACTGTCGGTCGTGCTGACCACCGATGAGGTCTACGCGGCGTTCTACGACGACAGCAGCGCACGCGCCTTCCTGCATTCGCATTCGTACACGGGCAACCCGATCGCCTGCCGCGCCGCGCTGGCGACGCTCGACATCTTCGCGCAGGACGGCGTGGTCGAAGCCAACCGCTTGCGGTCCGCAGGCCTCACCCGCCGAGCGCAGGGGCTGGCGACGCATCCGCGCGTGCGCAACTTCCGCAATCTCGGCATGATCTGGGCCTTCGAGGTCGATGGCGGCGCGCCCGACTTCGCGCGACGCCTGTTCGCCGCCGCCCTCGAGCGTGAAGTGCTGCTGCGTCCGATCGGCAACACCGTCTACTTCATGCCGCCGTATGTCATCGACGATGCACAAGCCGGCCACCTCGTCGATGCCACCCTCGATGCACTGCATGCGGTGCTGAAGGACTGAACCCGACCATGCGATCCCAGGCTCCCGTACTCACCTTCATCGGCGGCGCCGGCGAGGTCACCGGCTCGTGCTACCTGGTCGAGACCAACGACCTGCGCTTCATCGTCGACTGCGGCATGTTCCAGGGCGGACGGGAGGCCGGCGAGAAGAACCGCCGCCCCTTCCCGTTCGACCCGGCGGCACTCGATTTCGTGCTGCTCACGCATGCCCATATCGACCACAGCGGCCTGCTGCCGAAGCTCGCCGCCGAAGGCTTCACCGGCGCGATCCATGCCACTGCGCCGACGGTCGACCTGGCCGCGGTGATGCTGCGCGACTCCGCCTTCATCCAGGAGAAGGAGGCCGAGTGGTCACGCAAACCGGCACGTGGCGCAGAAGGCAGGCGCGCGGCGAAGCAGCCGCTGCGCCGGCAGGACGACACCGAAGTGGAACCGCTGTACCGCATGGAAGATGCGGAACGCGCGATCGGCCTGTTCAGCCGCTGCACATACGATCTGCCGTTCGAACCGCGCCCCGGGGTTCGCGTCGTGTACCGCGATGCCGGACACATCCTCGGCTCGGCCAGCGTAGAAGTGACGCTGACCCTCGCTGGCGGCAGCCATCGCATCGTGTTCTCCGGCGACCTCGGACAGCCGGGCCATCCGATCGTGCGCGATGCGGTACCGGTGCCGCAGGCCGACACGCTCCTGGTCGAATCGACCTATGGCGATCGCCTGCACCGGCCGCTCGACGCGACACTCGACGAACTGGTGGAGGCACTGACCAGCGCCCTGGTCGCACGCAAGGGCAACGTGGTGATCCCGGCCTTCGCGGTCGGGCGGACCCAGGACCTGCTGATGCTGCTGATCCGCCTGACCCGCGAAGGACGCCTGCCGCCGATGCAGGTGTATGTGGACTCGCCGCTGGCGGCGAGTGCGACCCGGATCACGCTGCAGCACCATGAAGCGCTCGACGACGAGGCGGTGGAACTGGGCCGCTGGCTCCAGGCATCGAAGGGTTATCCACGCATCCATTTCTCGCAGTCGGTCGAGGACTCGATGTTCATCAACACGATCCGCGACGGCGCAGTGATCATCTCCGCCAGCGGCATGTGCGACGCCGGCAGGATCAAGCACCACCTCAAGTACAACCTGCCACGTCCGGAGTGCAGCGTGATCATCACCGGCTTCCAGGCGCAGGGCACCCTCGGCCGGCGGATCGTCGATGGCGCACCCCGGGTGCGCCTTTTCGGCGACGAAGTACCGGTGCGCGCGAAGGTGTACACCATCGGCGGGCTGTCGGCGCATGCGGACCAGGCGGCATTGCTCGGCTGGCTGGGCGGTTTCCAGCGCCCGCCCGGGCAGACCTGGGTGGTGCATGGCGAGGCGGGGGCTGCCGGTGCGTTCGCACAGGTGGTCGACGAGAAACTCGGCTGGCCGGTCGCCGTGGCCGAAGCCGGGCAGGCGGTGGTGCTGCCGTTGAAGCCGGTGGTCTCGTGACCAGGGCGCTGCTTCCGGCCACGCTGCGGGTGCCACTACTGGTGGCCCTTGCCTTTACGCTGCTGCCGGCTGCGTGGCCGGTCCATGCACAGACCGGGATCGCGGCGCAGACCCAGGGTCAGCCGCCGGCACAGTCACCCTCGCAATCACAAGGCCGGCTGCCGAAGGCGGTGGCCAGCGCACTGGCGCGCTCCGGCATCCCCGAGTCCGCGGTCGGCGTGGTGGTGCAGGACCTCGACGGCGGCAATGAACCGGCGGTCGCGCTGAACGCCGACAGCTCGATGAATCCGGCATCGACGATGAAGCTGCTGACCACCTACGCGGCGCTCGAACTGCTCGGCCCGTCGTTCACCTGGCGTACCGACATGGTGACCCAGGCCGCGCAGCGGGGCGACGTGCTGGAAGGCGACCTGGTGATCCGTGGCAGCGGCGATCCTCGCCTGACCCAGGAAGCGTTCTGGCTGATGCTGCGCACGCTGCGCGCACGCGGTATCCGCGAGATCCGCGGCGACCTGGTACTCGACCGCAGCGCGTTCGCGATCGATGCGCGCGACGCCTCGGTGTTCGACAACGAGCCCTCGCGGCCCTACAACACGCCGCCCGATGCGCTGCTGGTCAACTTCCGCGCGATCATGGTGCGGCTGCTGCCCGATCCGCTGCGCGCCGCGGTCACGGTGAGCCTCGATCCGCCCCTGCCCCAGGTGACGCTCGGCGTGTCGATCAAGCCCGATCCGGCGCTCGACTGCGGCAATCCGATGGCGAAGCTGGGCGTCGACGTGCAGGGCAGCGCGAACGCCGCAAAGGTGACCGTGGGCGGGAGCTTCCCGGTCGCCTGCGGCGAACGCCTGTTGCCGATCAGCGTGCTGTCGCACCGCGAGTATGTGTCCGGCCTGTTCCAGCAGCTCTGGCGAGAACTGGGCGGCACGATCACCGGGCAGGTACGCGACGGCAGCGCCGGCGAGCGGCCGCGGGTGCTGGCGAGCCACACCTCGCCTGCCCTGTCCGAGATCGTGCGCGACGTGAACAAGTGGAGCAACAACGTGATGGCGCAGCAGGTGTACCTCGCCATCGGCGCACAGGTGCAGGGCGGTCCCGCGACCTGGGCGAAGTCGTCGCAGGCAGTCGGCGACTGGGCACGCGGCAAGCGACTGTCGCTGCCGTCGCTGGTGATCGAGAACGGGTCGGGCCTGTCGCGCATCGAGCGGATGACCCCGCGCGGCCTGTCCGACCTGCTGGCCGCCGCCTTCCGCTCACCGGTGATGCCGGAACTGATGGCTTCACTGCCGCTGGTCGCCTCGGACGGCACGATGCGCCGACGGCTGGCCAACTCCGGCGTCGCCGGACAGGCCCACATCAAGACCGGTTCGCTGAACGACGTGCGCGCGATCGCAGGCTACGTGCTCGACGCGCGCGGACGGCGCAGCGTGGTGGTGATGATCGTCAACCATCCGAAGGCACTGGCCGCGCAGCCTGCATTCGACGCGCTGCTCGGCTGGGCCCACCAGCGGCCGTGAGCCGCCCGTCGAACGCGGCGATCGGGCTGATCGTGCTCGCCGCCGCGATGGCGATCGGGGCGGTCCTGCTGCCGCCGATACCGCAACCACTCGAGTACCACCAGTTCGCCGACCGGCGCGACTGCGGCTGGCTGCCCAACTGCCTCGATACCGGCTCCAACCTGCTGTTCATCCTGTCCGGAGCGATCGGCCTGGTGCTGGTGCTGCTGCTGCGCGCACGCCATCGATCGTTGTTCGAGCATCGCGCCGAGGCGATCCCGTACGGACTGTTCTTCATCGGCATCGTGTCGATCGGACTCGGATCAGGCTACTACCACCTCGACCCGGACAATCATGGACTGATGATCGATCGCCTGGCGATGATGCTGGCGTTCATGGCCTGGTTCGCGGCGATCGTCTGCGAGCGTGTCGGCGTTCGCGACGGGCTGCGCCTGCTGCCGGTGCTGCTGGCCGCCGGCATCGGCAGCGTGCTCTACTGGGGCTGGAGCGAAGCGCACGGCGCCGGCGACCTGCGGCCCTACCTGCTGATGCAGGCGTGGCCGATGCTCTGCATCGTCTGCCTCGTCTGGCTCTATCCGCCCCGCTACTCGCGCGGCGGCTTCATCATGGCGGTCATTGCTCTGTACGCGCTGGCGCTCGTGTTCGACCGCAACGACCGCCTCGTATTCGACGCCACCGGGGGTATCGTCAGCGGACACACGATCAAGCACGTCCTGTCCGCCATCGCGGTGCTGGTGGTGGTGGCCTACCTCTCGCGCCGGCGGACACTGACGGGCTGACTTAACTCCACTGACCCGCCTCAGCCGACCCGCTCGTGCAGCAGCGTGTTCTTCTTCAGCAGCGCCTCGTCGATATGCACGCCCAGGCCCGGGCCCCTGGGCACGTCGACATGGCCGTCACGCACGCAGAAGTCGCTATCCGGGCACAGCGGATCCTTCACATGAGCGTTCAGGCCGAACACGAACTCGGCCGCACCCATCATGCGGGCGGCCGGCGTGCTGGCATAGAAGTGGGCACCGGCGGCCGCCTCGAGCTGCGACTGTACGGCGAGGCCACCGCAGTTGAGCTGCACGTTCGCGGCTTCGGCCACCGCGGCGATCTTCTTGCCCGCGGTGAGGCCGCCGACCTTGTAGAGCTTGATGCACAGCGCATCGACCGCGCGCGCCTCGGCCAGGGCCCAGGCATCCTGCAGCGTGAACACGCCCTCGTCGGCCATCACCGGCACGCCGTCCGCCGCCTGGCGGATCCGCGCCAGACCGCGCAGGTCGCGGCGCTCGATCGGCTGCTCGATGTAACCCAGCCCCATCGGCTTGAGTTCCGCGATCGCGAGCAGGCTGTCCGCCAGCGTCCAGCCGGTGTTCGGATCGATGCCGATCATCACATCGTCGCCCACGGCCGCACGCACCGCCGCGAACACCTTCACGTCATGGCGCCAGCCGCGGCGATCGGCCATCTTCAGGCACAGCACCCGGATGCCGAACTCGTTGACCGCGCGCAGCGACTCGTCGATCACCGTCTGCATGTCCTCGGCCATGCTGACCGACCATTCGAGCGGGATGCGCGGCTGGCAGCAGCCGCCGATCAGGTCGTGCACCGGCCGCCCGAGCGCCTTGCCCTGCGCGTCGCGCAGCGCGATGTCGAGCACCGCGCGCGCAGCCGGGTTGCCGGCCAGCCGGTTGTCGAACATCTCGTTGATCGACTCGCTGTCGAACAGCGATCGGCCGATCATCGCCGGCCCGTAGAACTCGCGAATCGCCGCGACCATGCTCTGCGTGGTGTCGGCGACGAAGTGCCCCGGACTGATCGGCCGGATCTGGCCATAGCCGACGACGCCATCGGCATGCACCTTCACCAGCACCGGCTTGCTGGTGATGCTGTCGTCAGGCCCGGTGTCGTAGGTGCCGCTGGCGAAGATGCGCTTCAGGCGCGTCGACAGCGCGGTGACGTACATCTCGATGCGTTCGATCATGGGCGCGTTCTACTCGGGCTTGATGCCGGCGGCCTTCACCACGCGCTCCCAGCGCGGGATCTCCTCGCGGATGAAGCGGGTGAACTCGTCGGGTGTGTTGCCGACCGGCTCGAAGCCCTGCCGGACCATGCTCTCGCGCACCGCCGGCACCTGCATCGCGGCGACGATCTCCTTCGACAGCACATCGACCACCGGCTTCGGCACGCCCGCCGGCAGCAGCAGGCCGTACCAGGAGGCGGCGTAGTAGCCAGGCAGGCCCGCCTCGGCCAGCGTCGGCACGTTGGGCAACGCCGGGTTCCGGTTCGAGATCGACACGCCGATCGCACGCATCTTGCCGGCATTGATCATCGGCAGCGCGGTCGGGATCGACGTGAACAGCGTCGCCACCTCGCCCGATACCAGCCCGACCACCGACGGCGCGCCACCCTTGTACGGGATGTGCACCATGCGTATGGTCGCCTGGGACAGCATCAGTTCCATCGCGAGGTGGGTGATGTTGCCGATGCCGCCGGAGCCGAACGACAGCTCGCCCGGCTTGGATCTGGCCAGCGCGACCAGGCCCTTGAGGTCCTTCACCGGCAGGCTCGGGTGCACGACCAGCACCGACGGCCCGAGCGCGACCAGGCTCAGCGGGATGAAGTCCTTGCGGATGTCGAACGGCAGCTTCGCCGACAGGCCGGGGATCGCGATGGTCGAGTTGGCCATCAGCATCGTGTAGCCATCGGCGGGGGCGCGCGCGACCAGGTCGCCGGCGAGGTTGCCCGACGCGCCCGGACGGTTGTCGACCAGGAAGTTGGTGCCGAAGTTCTCGGTCAGTCGCTGCGCGATGGAACGGGCCGCGATGTCCGTGCCACCCCCGGCGCCGAAGCCGACGACGATGCGCACCGGCCGCGACGGGAACGCCTGCGCCTGCGCGGTCGGCAGTGCCGACTGCGCCAGCAGGGTTGCGGAGAACAGGCAGACGAGGGCGCGCATCAGGCGGCCACCGCCAGCATGCCCCTCGGATGCGGCGGCAGGGCGAGCGCATCGGCCGCCTCGTACGGGCGGTGGCCTTCCACCTGCGCCGCATAGAGCACCCGGCGACTGTCCGACTGGAACGCATCGCGCTTGTGCAGTGTCGCGCGGTTGTCCCAGACCACGATGTCGCCGACCGCCCACTCATGCACGTAGGTGAACCTGGGCTGCACCGTATGCGTCCACAGTTCGTCGAGCAACGCTTCCGAGTCTTCCAGCGACAGGCCGTTCACATAGGCGCCGTGGCGGCGGCCGAGGAAGATCATGTTGCGGCCGGTCTCGGGATGGGTCGAGATCACCGGATGGCTGGGCCCCGGCACCTCGCGGATGTCCATGTCGAGCGAGGCGCCCGGGCGGACCTGCATCGCGGTGTCGACGATGTTGGCCTGCTTGATGGTCATGCCGCTCAAGCGACGCTTCATCGCGTCCGGCAACGCATCGTAGGCCGCGTAGCAGTTGGTGAAGTAGGTGAGGCCGCCTGCAGGCGGGATCTCGACTGCCAGCAGCATGCGTGCAGCCGTCGGGGCTTCCTTGAACGAGAAGTCGGAGTGCCAGACCACCTCGCCATCGCCGAGGATGCCCACCGGCTTGCCGTCCTGCTTCACGTTGGTGACCACCGTCACCTCGGGCGGCAGGTCGAACACCTTGTTCGCGGTGCGCTCCTCGAGGCTGCGCTTGTGCAGCGCGGACGAGGTCACCGGCGTGCCGAAACGATGCACCAGCGTGACCAGGTCCTCGGCAGCGAAACGCTGGCCGCGGAACACGAGCAGCAGGTTCTCCAGCCAGATGTCGTGCAGCCGGTCGAACATGGCATCGTCGATCTTCGTGAGGTCGACGCCGCGCACTTCTGCACCGAGCGCAGCCTGCGCCGGAACGACATCGATGGCGCCGGACTCCACGGCACCGGCAGCAGTTGCAGGGGTCATCGGATGATCTCCTCGCTTCACCATGCACGGCATGGCATCGGCGCCGCGGTTCAGTCGCCCGCGTACACCTTCAGGTAACTGGAACGTCCGCCATCGGCGGCGATGGTGGTACCGGTCAGCATCCGCGACTCATCGGATGCCAGGAACACGGCGATCGGCGCGATGTCGTCTGGCTCGCCCTTCGAGAACGGATACAGCTTCTGGAACGTCGCCCGCTCGCGCGCGGCCGGCGAAGCCG
>JBIITW010000030.1:0-30156 GCA_044340265.1 Burkholderiales bacterium
CCACTGGTCTGGAGCGACGCTGCCAGCATCCTGGCACCGGGCCATGTGATCCGCCCCTACCAGCACCTGATGCAGCGGGTGGATGCGAAGCAGACCGACGCCCTGGTCGCCGCGAACCGCGAGAGCCTGCCGGGCGGCGCGAAGCCCGACCTGGCTGGCGCTGCAACCGCTGCAACCGCTGCAACCGCTGCCACTGCAGTCACTGCTGCCACTGCTGCAACCGTTGCCGCCATCGCCCCGTCGAAGGCTGCGGCGGCCACGCCTGCCGCCCCCGGGACGATCGGCATCGAGGAGTTCTCCCGCGTCGACCTGCGCATCGCGCGCATCGCCCATGCCGAGAAGGTCGACGGCGCGGACAAGCTGGTGAAGATCACGCTCGATCTCGGTGGCGAGCAGCGCACCGTGTTCGCCGGCATCAAGTCGGCCTATGCGCCCGAGGCGCTGGTCGGCCGGCTCACCGTGATGGTCGCCAACCTTGCCCCGCGCAAGATGAAGTTCGGCGTGTCCGAGGGCATGATCCTCGCCGCGAGCGGTGAAGGGCCAGGCATCTTCCTGCTTTCCCCGGATGACGGTGCGCTGCCCGGCATGAAGGTCAAGTAGCGCCGATGGCAGCCTGGACCCGGTTCCATCCCAAGCTGCTCGACAGCCTCGATGGTTACAACGGATCGCGCTTCGGCACCGACCTGATCGCCGGCATCACCGTCGGCATCCTGGCCCTGCCGCTGGCCATGGCGTTCGCGATCGCCAGCGGCATGAGTCCGGCCTCGGGCATCGTCACCGCGATCATCGCCGGCCTGGTCATTTCGGTGTTCGGCGGGTCGCGGGTGCAGATCGGCGGCCCCACCGGCGCCTTCATCGTGATCGTCTATGGCATCGTCGTGCAGTACGGCGTGGCCAACCTGCTGATCTGCACGATGATGGCCGGCGTGATGCTGCTGGCGATGGGCCTGGCGCGGCTGGGCACCTGGATACGCTTCATCCCGATCTCGGTGATCAGCGGCTTCACCAAGGGCATCGCGGTGCTGATCCTGCTGTCGCAGGTGAAGGAGTTCCTCGGCCTGGAGATCGAGGCGCTGCCGGCCGAGTTCTTCGCGAAGATGCAGGCCCTGTGGGCCGGCCTGCCGACCTTCAACCCGCACAGCGTGATGCTCGGCGTGGCCTGCGTGATCCTGATCGTGGTCTGGCCGAAACGCTGGCGCATCGTGCCCAGCCCGGTTATCGCGCTGGTCGCAGGCACTGCGGTCGCCGCCGCGCTGGGGCTCGATGTCGAGACGATCGGCTCGCGCTTCGGCGGCATACCGTCCGGCCTGCCCTCGTTCGCCCTGCCCACCGTGTCGTTCGCCGAACTGGGACCGCTGCTCGCGCCGGCGTTCACCATCGCGCTGCTGGGCGCGATCGAGTCGCTGCTGTCGGCCACGGTCGCCGACAACATGATCGACGACCGCCACGATCCGAACCAGGAACTGATTGCACAAGGGCTCGCGAACGTCGCGGCACCGCTGTTCGGCGGCTTCTGCGCGACCGGCGCGATCGCGCGCACCAGCACCAACGTGCGCATGGGTGGACGTACCCCGGTGGCCGGCATCGTACATGCCCTGACCCTGCTGCTGGTGGTGCTGGTCGCTGCACCCGCGGCGCGCTACATCCCGCTCACGGTGCTGTCGGCGATCCTGCTGGTGGTCGCATGGAACATGGGCGAATGGGGCGAGTTCAGGCACCTGCGTCGCTATCGGTTCAATTACCAGGCGGTGCTGCTCGCCACCTTCGTGCTCACCGTGATCTTCGACCTGACCGTGGCGGTGCAGGCCGGGCTGGTGCTGGCGGCGGTGTTCTTCATCACGCGCATTTCCGGCCTGACGCAGGTGCGCGAGGTCGTCGGCGCGGCGGTCGGGGTCGACCCGTCAACGACGGCAACGCAGGCAGAGACGCGCCCGGTGCGCGTGTATGAAGTCTTCGGATCGCTGTTCTTCGGCGCGGCGAACAAGATCGAGCCGCTGCTGGCGCTGGCCGAGCCTTCGCATCCGGCGCGGGTCATCGTGCTCGACATGCAGAAGCTGATCAATGTCGACACCACCGGCCTCGACATGCTTTCCACGCTGCAGCGCAAGCTCGAGCGCAACGGCAAGCGCCTGTTCATCGCCGGGGCCAATGCACAGCCACGCTCCCTGTTCGAGCGTTCCGGCTTCGCCGCCACGCTCGGCGCAGAGCATTTCTTCGAAGACGTCGCCAGCGCGCGACGACGCGCCGATGCCTCGAGCGATGGCGCACCGGCGACCGGTACACCAGGGCCGCCCTAGGCCGGGTCCAGCCCCCGCAGCCATGCCCGTACGTCGGCGACCACCCCTGCGAGCTGTTCCAGGCGATAGGGCTTCGCGAGGAACCCGTCCATGCCTGCGGCAAGGCAGGCCTGGCGGTCTTCCTCGAACGCATTGGCGGTGAGCGCGAACACGCGCGGCTGGCGGGCGAGCGGCAGCGCCCGCATGCGCCGCGTCGACTCCAGACCGTCCATGCGCGGCATGCGCATGTCCATCAGCACGAGGTCATAGCGGCCGCAGACGACCTTCTCGAGCGCCACCTCGCCGTCCTCGGCCACTTCAGCATCCAGGCCCAGTCGCGCGAGCAGCGCACAGGCGATCGTGCGGTTGATCTCGTTGTCCTCGACCACGAGCACACGTAGCGATCGCGTGTCGCCCGGGGATGCCGGCGTGGATACCGGGGCGGGCTCGGCGTCGACTGCCTGCGCGACCGCCGCCTGCGCGCGCCAGGACATCCGGAACACGGAGCCTTGCCCGTAGATGCTCTCGACCTCGAGCGAGCCGCGCATCAGCCCGGCGATCCGACGGCAGATCGCCAGTCCCAGGCCGGTGCCGCCATACTCGCGAGCCGTGCTTGCATCGGCCTGGGTGAACGGCTCGAACACGGTTTCCAGGCGATACGCGGGGATCCCGATGCCGGTGTCCTCGACCGTGAACTCCACCGGCAGCCAGCCTTCGGCGTCGGGCAGGCCCGCAACCAGGCGCACGCCAACGCCGCCCTGGGACGTGAACTTCACCGCGTTGGACACCAGGTTGAGCATCACCTGCCGCAGCCGCATGTCGTCCCCGACCAGCCGCGCGGGCAGCGCAGGGTCGACGCGCACGTCGAAGTCGATGCCGCGCGCGCCGGCTGTGGGCCGCATCAGCGAATCGATGCTGGCCAGCGACCGCCGGGGATCGAACGGACGCGATTCGAGCACCAGACGTCCCGCATCGATCTTCGACAGGTCGAGGATGTCGTTGATGATCGACAGCAGCAGCTCGCCGCTGGCGCGGATCGTTTCGGCGTGGGCCTGCTGCTCGGGCGCAAGCGGGGCGTCGAGCAGCAACTGCACCGCGCCGATCACGCCGTTCATCGGCGTGCGCAGTTCATGGCTCATCGTGGCCAGGAAGTTCGTCTTCGCACTCACCGCTTCGTTTGCACGCAGGACCGCGGACTCCATTTCGCGGGTGCGCGCCTCGACCTGTTCCTCGAGCGAGCCGGCCAGG
Organism: Burkholderiales bacterium; assembly: GCA_044340265.1. Lineage (GTDB taxonomy): Bacteria > Pseudomonadota > Gammaproteobacteria > Burkholderiales > CAIKXV01 > CAIKXV01. The sequence continues at coordinate 3,525 of JBIITW010000030.1, forward strand.
CGTGTCAGGGCCTGGTTGGCTTCATACAGTTCCAGGCTGCGGGTCTCAAGCAGTGCCTCGGCCTGGCGCCGCGCCTCGCGCTCGCGCAGGGCGCGGCGCTCGAGCCGTGCGATCGTGGCCGTCGTGTCTCCGGCCGCTCTGTCTTCAGCCGGCGGGGGCATGCGGCCCGCGTCGGCGTCGCTCACTGCAGCACCAGGGTGAACCGGCTGCCGTCGGCATGGGTCGGACCCAGCGGCACGCGCTGGACGTGGACGCCGCCGCCGAAACGCTCGACGCAGGCATCGATCAGGCCGTGCGCGAGCGCATCGAGGCAGCGCGGTGACCGATAGTCGAGCACAAGGGTCTGCGCATCGGGGCGGCTGACATTGAACACAGGCAGTTCCGCGTCGGGGTAGAGCTTGCGTACCTCCACGTGGATCACCGCCTCTATCCCTGCCAGCATCGAGAATGCGTCAGCATGCCCGTTGACGAAACGAGGGTAGGAACCGGCCAGCGAACCGAACAGTCCGCGTCCGAACCATTGCAGCACGTCATCGGGCGGCTGCCCTGTCCGTGCCGACAGCGCCACCACCAGGCTGACCATCTCCCGATGGTCGTAGGTACCTACGGAGGTGTAGGCGCCGCCGGAGGGCAGGTCGCACGATTCGACCAGCTCATCCACGAGCGCCGGAGACCATGTGCGCTCCACCAGCTCGAGGAACTCCGAAAAGACCATGCCCTTCATGCGCACCCCACTCCATCTGAAAGATGACAAGGCGTGATCGGCACGGCCGCCCGCAACTTTAGCGCGGCGCGGACAGAGGTGGTTCCTCCATCGCCTGCGCATCCGAGCGGAAACGCCCGGTGCGAGGGGACGGCGAGTGGTGGGTCGATGGACTCCACCCTGCGGGGATCGTGCCTGCCGGCCAGGCAGGACGCCGCCGTTGCCGGTGTCGTCCTGCCTGCCCGCGACGGCCGTTGCCGGGGGTTGCTGCGGGTTGCTTCCTACAGCGGGCCGGCACCCCACGGACCCGAGATGGCGAAAGTGGTTCCCGGGTTGTACAGGTTCACGAACAGCACGCGCCCGGTCGGATCGAAGCAGGCGCCCGCGAACTCGGAACCCAGCTGCGCCGGCGGCGGGTTGCCGCCGTTGACGAACTTGCCGAACGCGCGTGCACCCGCCAGCACCTGCGAGGTCTCGTTGTTCTCGCAGAACGCATAGGCGTCGCCACCGGTGGTGAGGCCGGTCAGCCGCGCGCCGAACGTCTCGCCGTTGAAGCTGAACGTGCCGCCATCCTCGCACAGCAGGATGCCGCCCTTCGGGCTGACTGTCACGTTGTCGGGGTTGTTGCCGACCTGCGACGAGAACTGCGGCACTGCATAGATGCAGGTCAGCCGCTGGCTGTCGAGATCGAGTTCCCAGACCGCACCGTCGCCCTGGCCACGCCGTCCGGGCGGGGTTTGCCGGTTCTGCAGTCCGGTGGCGGTATCGACGATGTACATCTTCCGGTTCCAGTACCAGATGCCTTCGCCGCGGCTCATGCGCAGGCAGCCCGCGTCCCAGGCCTGTGCGAACGGGCCGGTGAGCGCAGCGGTGCCGGGTGCGGGGCCGCTGCCGGACGGTCCGAAGTCGGGGAAGTTCGCACGCAGCACGGGCTCGGCGTCGGGATCGGCGATGTCGACCCATTCCAGCTGGTAGGTATCGCCGACTGCAGCGACGATCAGGTCGGCGTTCGGCACGCCGATGACACGGGCCGCCTGCAGCCGGCCACCCTGCTCGAGCGAACCCGGGCCGCCCGGCGTGACCAGCGGGATGTAACGATAGAAGCCGGCGGCGTTGCGGTTGTCCTCTGTCTCGTAGACGATGCCGGTGACAGGGTCGACTGCAACCGCTTCATGCACCAGCCGGCCCATGCCGACGATCGGCACGCCGGTGGTGGTGGCGGCGTCCGCGCGCACTTCGAACACATAGCCATGCTTCTTGCCGCCGAATCCGGAGACATTGGCCACCGTCTCTTCGCAGGTCAGCCAGGTTCCCCACGGCGTGACACCGCCGGCACAGTTGCCCAGCGTGCCGCCAAGGCTCGGGTACGACTCGACGAAGTTGCCGTCGCGGAAGATCAGGTTGGTGGTACCACCGGCGGCAAAGCCGTTGACGCCGGAAAGGTTGGGCGTGCCGATCGGGAGGGTCGACCCGGCAGGCACCACGTAGTTGCCGGCGTCATATCGGGCCGGCGCCGCGATGAGCTGGCCGACGCCGAGCTCATGGTTGCGCACCAGCGTGATCTCGGTCGAGCGCCCGACACGGCGGCTGCGGATCACAGCCATGCCGTCATGGTTGCCCGGTGTCGCGCCACCGGTGGTCATCGGATCGGCGGTCCAGCCGTAGCTCTTGTAGGTGAAGCCCTTGGGCAGCTTGAGCAGCGGCAGACCGGTCACCTGGTCGTTCACCGGGGCGATCGGGCCATACGGGCTGGGCACCAGCGCGGACGGGCCGGCGGCCTGTGCCTGCTTCGAGTACAGGCCGGCAAAGGATGCGACGAACGGCGCAGCAGCGACCGATGCGCTGCTCTGGATGAATGTGCGACGGCTGTTGCGGATGTCGGCAACCACGGAGGTCTCCTTCAGGGTTCGATGCAGTCAGGGGCAAGGAAAAGGGGCGCCACTGGCGCCCCTTGCGATCAGCGTTGCCGCGGATCGGGATGCAGCTTCTGGGGCATCAGGCCTTGCGGCGACGCGACAGCACGCCGAAGCCGGCCAGGCCGCTCAGCAGCAGCACCAGGCCACCCGGGACGGGGATCGGCGTCGCAGCGAACTCGACCGAGAAGCTGTCGGCGTTGTTCAGGCGGATGCTCCAGTCGGCCAGGCCGACTTCACCGAACGGGTTGCCGATGTTCAGGCCGAACGGTTCGCCGTTCGCACCGAAGGCGACGGTCAGGCTGGTCGAACCCACCGCCGGCAGCAGCGTGATCGAATCGATCGTGCCAAAGCCGGGCGTCACGCTGCCGGTGCCGGCGAAGGTCGCGCCGCCGAGCAGCGAAACCTGCATCGAACCGAACGGGAAGCCGATCAGGTTCTCGATCACCGAGCTGAAGTTGTAAGTGGCTGCGCTGTTCGCGTTCTTGGTGAAGCTGAAGGTCGCCGGCGAGAAGCCGCGAACGCCGACGTCGATACCCAGCGTGTCGGCGCCGATCAGCACGCCGTTGTTGTCGTTGCCGCCGAGGCTGGTCGAGGTGAGGGTGATGGCCTGGGCCGACGGGGCGGCGACCAGCAGTGCGGCGCACAGCGCGCCGAGGAAGGCGTTGCTTTTCATGTTTCGTTGCTCCTGATTGATTTCGAGTCGGGCAGATGAACGTGCACCTGCCCGTTGATCGCGGTCGACTGTTACAGCGGGCCTGCACCCCACGGGCCGGAGATCGCGAAGGTGATGCCGGGCGTCTGGATGTTCACGAACAGCACGCGCCCGTCGGGCGAGAACGTGCCGCCGGCGAACTCGCCGCCCTGGCTGCCGTTGCCCGGCTTGCCCATCGCAGCTGCCATCGCACGCACGTCGGGGGTCAGGTTGTTCTCCGCGAAGGTGAACGTGTTGCCGTCGGGCAGGAGGCCCATCATCCGGCAGCCGACCGTCGTGCCGTTGAAGTTGTGCGTGCCGCCGTCTTCCTGCAGCAGGATGCCGCCCTTCGGGCTGATGCAGATGTTGTCGGCGTTGTTGCCGATGTTCGGCTGGCCTGCCGGCACCACGAACACGCAGGTCAGGACCTGGGTGTCGCAGTCGAGTTCCCAGACCGTACCTTCGCCACCCGGATTGCCGCTGGTGTTGGCGCCGCCGGAGGTGTCGACGATGTACATCTTGCGGTTCCAGTACCAGATGCCTTCGCCGCGCGACAGTTGCGCGCCACCCTTGTCGAAGCCTTCCTTGAACGGACCGGCCGGGGTGGACACGCCGGTCACGTACGGGAAGTAGTTGGCGGGCACGTTCGGCACCGGATCCGCGTCCGGGTTGTCGATGGTGACCCACTCGAGCTCGTAGCTGTCGCCCAGCTGCGGCGCGAGCAGCACGGCCTGCGGGGGCGGCGTCGTGCTGAGCGACGTCGGCGCCTGCGTGATGATGGTCTTGATCTTGGCCATCTTCAGCGTGCCGCCCTGGATCAGCGAGCCGAGCGCGCCGGTGGTGACCAGCGGCTCGTAGCGATAGATGCCGTTCAGACGCGTGGCGTCATGCGTCTCGTAGACGAACCCGGTGACCGGATCGACGGCCGCGGCTTCGTGCTGGAAGCGGCCCATGCCGATGATCGGCTCGCCGGTGGTCAGCATCGGGTCGGCCGGCACTTCGAACACGTAGCCATGCTTGCGGCCACCGACGGACTCGCGGTTGGACACCGTCTCTTCGCAGCTCAGCCAGGTGCCCCAGGGCGTGACGCCGCCAGCGCAGTTGACCAGCGTGCCGGAGAGGCTGCCGACCGAGGACACCCAGTTGCCGTCGCGGAACACGAGATTGGTGTTGCCGCCACCGGGCAGGGTGGGCGTCGCGCCGGAGGCGACCAGGTCGTAGCCCTGGCGCGACGTGACGATCGCTGCGGCCGTGTTGCCGCGCTCGTGGTTGCGGCACAGGACCATTTCCTGGCTGCGGCCGACGCGGCGGGTGACGATGACGCCCATGCCGTCGTGCGAGCCAGGGGTGATCTGGCCGTCGGTCATCATGTCGCCGGTCCAGCCGTAGCTCTTGTAGCTGAAACCCGCCGGCAGCTTGATCAGTTCGAGGCCGGTGGTCAGGTCCTTGACCGGGGCGACCGGACCGTAGGGGCCGATCACGCGCTGGGTGAAGCCGGCGGCGTTTGCGATGCGCGCATGCATCGCACCGAGGGCGCCGACGAACGGCACGGCGGCGAGCGTGGAAGAGGTCTTGATGAACGAGCGGCGGCTGCTCGAAATATTCTGAGTCACGGTGGGCTCCTGGCTTGGATCGGCTGGGCTCGTGTCCGGATGCAGCCTTGCCTGGTACCTTCTGCACCGCACGAGTTGGCACACGTTAATAAGCGTACGTTGCAGTCAGTGCATCGCTCACATGACAATGTCATCTGTTCGTCATATTCGATAGCCCACCGATAGCCCGCCAACGCCGCAACGCGCAGAGCCCCTCAGTCGAACCGGCTGCGCATCCAGTTCAGGAAGCCGGCCGCATCCGGCCCACCTTCCGCCGGCGCGAACGCTGCGAGCTCGGCGGGCATGCGCTCGGCGAACGGTCCGGCCTTCGCCTCGAACACGACGGTACCGTCTTCCAGCGCGACCAGCGAATGAATCACACCGTGAGGAATGTCGATGCCGACGCTGTCGCCCCCGGCACGCAGCACCCGCTGGTCGAGCACCGTGCCGGCTTCGTCGAACAGCAGCACGCCGATCGCGCCACGCAGCACGAACAGCGTCTCGTCCTTGGTCGGATCGAGGTGTCGATGCGGCGGCACGTAGGAGTCAGGTTCGATCGCGTTGAGCAGCCGGTTGCTCGGGTAGTCGTTCGCCGGATGGAAGTTCAGGTTCTTACGGCGCCGCGCAGCGGCACGCGCCTGCCCGGACAGGGCATCGAACATCAGGGCATCGATCCAGCGCGCACTCATGACGCGAACCCCCTCAGTAGACGATCTCCACCGCCTCGGGCTTCAGCCACTCGCCCAGCTTGCCCACGAGGTCGTCATGCAGGTTCACGTTCCAGCGTTCGCCGAGCGTGATCGGGACGGTCGCCTTCCCGTTGTCGTAGAGGATCTGCACCGGGCACGGCCCCTCGCGATGCGGCGTGAGCAGGTCCTGCAGCCGGCGGATGTTTGCCTCGGTAGTCGCCGCGGCCAGCTGCCCGTTGCAATGAAGCCGAAGCCCGCGCGCGAACCGGTTGCGCGCCGCGGTCAGGTCGTACACCTTGTCGGCGGAGATCCGGCGGAACGTCTCGCCTGCCTCGCCCTCGGCGCCGCCGCGGCGGATGTCGCGCACCTTCACTTCCAGCACCAGCACCGCATCCTCGACGATCGCCTTGCGGTGAAGGTCGTACAGTTCGCCGTAGAGCGTGACCTCGACCGCCGCGGTGCCATCGGACAGCGCGACCACGATCAGCCGGTTCGAGCTCTGCGTCTTGAGCTGGCGCACCGACTCGACCACGCCGGCGATCACCTGCGTGGACTGTGCGAAACCGCCACCACCACCATACTCGCCGCCCCCGCCGCCGCCCGACGACGGCGCCAGCGTGGCCAGCGTCGAGCGCACGAAGCGGCCGATCTCGTCGCGATAGGCCGAATACGGGTGGCCGGACAGATAGAAGCCGAGCGCGGCCTTCTCCTCGCGCAGCTGCACGCGCCGATCCCAGGGCGCCGGCTCGGGCAGCACCACCTGCGGCCGCGCCTCGGTCTCGGTCGAACCGAACAGCGACACCTGCTGCGCATTGCGCTCGCGCTGCTCGGCCGAGGCGATCGCGATGCCGACCCAGGACAGCTGGCGCGCACGATGGTCGTCGAGCCCGTCGAAGGCACCGGCGCGCACCAGCGCCTCGATCACCCGCCGGTTGACCAGCCGCTTGTCGACCCGTGCGCAGAGGTCGAACACGTCGCGGAACGGGCCTGCCTTCGTCCGCGCGGCCGAGATGGAATCGATCGCCGACTCGCCGGTACCCTTGATCGCACCAAGGCCGAAGCGGATGGTCTGGCGGTCGATCGGCACGAAACGGTATTCGCCGCTGTTGATGTCCGGCGGCAGCACCTCGAGGCCGTTCTCCTTCGCGTCCTCGCACAGCGCGCGTACCTTGTCGGCATCGTCCATCACCGCCGACAGGTTGGCCGCGAAGAAGGCGGCGGCATGGTGCACCTTGAACCATGCGGTCTGGTAGGCAACCAGCGCATAGGCGGCGGCATGCGACTTGTTGAAGCCATAGCCGGCGAACTTCTCCATCAGGTCGAACATCTCGTTCGCCCGGTCGCCGTCGATGCCCGATTTCGCCGCGCCCTCGGCGAAGATCTGGCGGTGCTGCGCCATCTCTTCGGCCTTCTTCTTGCCCATCGCACGGCGCAGCAGGTCGGCGCCGCCGAGCGAGTATCCGCCCACCAGCTGCGCCATCTGCATCACCTGCTCCTGGTAGACCATGATGCCGTAGGTCTCGGACAGCACCTGCTCGACGCGCGGGTCCGGATACGACACCTCGTGCCGCCCGTGCTTGCGGTCGCAGAATTCCGGGATCAGGTCCATCGGGCCCGGCCGGTACAGCGCCACCAGCGCGATGATGTCCTCGAAGCGGTCGGGCCGCGCCAGCTTCAGCAGGTCGCGCATGCCGCGCGATTCGAACTGGAACACCGCCGTGGTGTTGGCGCGTGCGAACAGCCGGTAGGACTCGGCATCATCGAGCGGCAACTGGTCCAGGCGCACGTCGGCGTCCGGATCGATGCGCGCGATGAACTTGAGCGTCCAGTCGAGGATGGTCAGCGTGGTCAGCCCGAGGAAGTCGAACTTGACCAGGCCGACCGCCTCGACATCGTCCTTGTCGAACTGGCTGACTGCAGCTTCGGTGCCCGCGGCCATGTAAAGCGGGCAGAAATCGGTGAGCTTGCCGGGCGCGATCAGCACGCCGCCAGCATGCATGCCGACATTGCGTACCACGCCTTCGAGGCGCTCGCCCAGCGCCAGCAGTTCAGCCACTTCCTCCTCGGCCTTCTCGCGCGCCTCGATCTGCGGTTCGACTTCGCGTGCATAGATCACGCCGGAGTCGCCCTCGCCTTCGCGCCGGCGCAGGGTCACCAGCTTGCCCGGCTGGAACGGGATCAGCTTGGCGATCGCATCGCAGAACAGGAACGGCAGGTCGAGCACGCGGCCTGCATCGCGTACCACCGCACGCGCGGCCATCGTGCCGAAGGTGACGATCTGCGACACGCTCTCGGCACCGTACTTCTGGCGCACGTAGCTGATGACGCGGTCGCGGCCTTCCTGGCAGAAGTCGATATCGAAGTCGGGCATCGACACCCGCTCGGGATTCAGGAAGCGCTCGAAGAGCAGGTTGTAGCGCAGCGGATCGAGGTCGGTGATGCACATCGAGTAGGCGACCAGCGAACCGGCGCCCGAACCCCGGCCCGGCCCGACCGGCACCTGGTTCTGCTTCGCCCAGTTGATGAAGTCGGCGACGATCAGGAAGTAGCCAGGGAAACCCATCTTGATGATGGTGCCGATCTCGAACGCCAGCCGCTCGCGATAGCGCGGCATCTCGCGCTCGCGGTCTTCCGGATGCGGGTAGAGCACCTGCATCCGGGCATCCAGCCCGCGTTCGGCTTCCATGCGAAGGAAATCGTCGAGCGTCACGCCTTCGGGCGTCGGGAAGCGCGGCAGGTGGGTCTTGCCCAGCGTGAGCTCGAGGTTGCAGCGCTTCGCCACCTCGACCGTGTTGGCCAGCGCCGAGGGCAGGTCGGCGAACCGCTGCACCATCTCTTCGGCCGGCAGCAGGTACTGGTCGGCAGTGAAGTCCTTCGGGCGTCGCTGGTCGCCGAGCGAATAGCCCTCGGAGATGCATGTCCGCGCCTCATGCGCCTTGAAGTCGTCCGCATCGAGGAACTGGATCGGGTGCGTGGCCACCACCGGCAACCCGAGCCGCGCGGCCAGGGCGGCGGCCCCGCGCAGCTGCGGCTCGTCGTCCGCATGCCCGGCGCGCTGCAGTTCGAGGTAGAAGCGACCCGGGAAACGGGCGGCCCATTCCAGCGCCAGCGATTCGGCCAGCGCCGTGTTGCCGCCCAAGAGCGCCGCACCGATCTCGCCCTTGCGCGCGCCCGAGAAGGCGATCAGGCCGTCGGCTCCGGCGCCGTCGAGCCATTCACGGCGCAGTTCCGGGCGACCGCGATGCTGGTTCTCGCGATAGGCCCGGGTGATCAGCTCGCACAGGCGGCGGTAACCCGCCGGCGACTGGCAGAGCAGCAGCAGGCGCGTCGATCGGTCGCGGTCGGACTCCTGGGTGACTACCATGTCGACCCCTGCAATCGGCTTCACGCCGAGTGCCATCGCCGCCCGGTAGAACTTGATCAGCCCGAACAGGTTCGCCGAATCGGTGATCGCCAGGGCCGGCATGCCAAGCGCCTTCGCACGTTCGAGCGCGGCGTCGGGCTGCAGGAGGCCGTCGCTGACCGAATACTCGCTGTGCAGGCGAAGGTGGACAAAGGCTGGCTGGGGCATTCGGTCGTCGGCGTCGCGTGATGGCTGGCCATTTTACGCGCGCCCGACCCCGGCGAGCGCGCCCGATTGCGTTACGACCTCATGCCTGCTGCCGTGTTGCCTGCTGCCGTATTGCCTACTGCCGCTCCCGCGGCGGCGCACTGGCCCGCGACGCGGTGCCAAGCCCGGCCGGCCGCAGGCGCGTCGGTGCCAGCGCCCCCGCCTCTTCCAGGATGGGATACGCGATCGAGGCAATGTGCGAATTGATCCGCTTCAGGTCGCGGATGATGTCCAGGTGCAGCGCACTGGTCTCGATGCTCTGCAGCGTGTTGTCGGCCAGGCGCTTCAGGTGCGATTCGGCGAACGTGCGCTCGAGTTCCCGGATCTGCTCCTTCTCGGCCAGCAACCGGCGCGCCGAGGCCAGGTCGCCGTTGATGAACACGTTCAGGCCGAGCTGCAGGTTGGCCAGCACCCGCGCATGCAGTTCGCAGATCTCGGCCATGCCGGCCTCGGAGAAGGACAACCGCTTGCGGATCTTCTTCTCGGCCATCTCGAGCAGGTTCTTGTCGACGATGTCGCCCACATGCTCCAGGTTGATGGTGATCGACATGATCTCGGCCCAGCGCCGGCCTTCCTTCTCTTCCAGTCCCTCGCGGCTGATCTGGGTCAGGAACAGCTTGATCGAGGTGTAGAGCTTGTCCACCGCGTCGTCCGCCTTGCGCAGCGATTGCGCGGCATTGCCGTCATCGTCGCGCAGCACCAGCAGCAGGCTCTTGAGCATCGATTCGATCAGGTCGCCCAGGCGCAGCGCCTCGCGCGAGGCGCAGGCGATCGCCAGCGCGGGCGTGCCCAGCGCCACCGGGTCGAGGTAGCGCGCCACGCCGGCATCGTTGCCGGTCGGCGCAGGCACCGGCAGCAGCCGCTCGAGCAATCGCCCGATGGGTGCGATCCATCCGATGAACAGGACGGCAACGAACAGGTTGAAGGCGAGGTGGAAGTTCAGCGCCATCCGGCTCGGGTCTGCGTCCAGCGCCGCCAGCCCGGCGATCAGCGGTTCCAGCATCATCAGCGCGATGATGCAGCCGGTGATCTTGAACCCGAAGTTGCCCAGCGCCACCCGGCGCGCCGCGACCCCGGCGCGCAGGCTGGCCAGCACGGCGAGCAGGCCGCCACCGAGGTTGGCACCGAGCACCAGCCCGATCGCGACCTCTGGTGCGATCAGGTTGGTCGCGGCCAGCGTCGAGACCAGCAGCACGATCGCCAGGCTCGAATAGGCAGCGATCGTCAACATCGCCCCGAGCAGCATGTCGAGCCCGTGGTCGCCGGTGAGCGTGGAGAACAGCACGCGTACCTCGGCCGCCTCGGTCAGGGGCGCTGCGGTCTCCGTGATCAGCCGCAGCGCCAGCATGATCAGCCCCAGCCCGATCGCGATCCGGCCGAGCCGGCCGGCAGTCCTGTTCTGCTGCGACAGGAACAGCACCACGCCGACCAGGATCAGCGTCGGCGACAGCCAGCCCAGGTCGAGGGAGAAGAACTGCGCCACCAGGGCCGTGCCGACGTCCGCCCCGAGCATCACCGCCAGCGCGGGAGCGGTGGCGATCAGGCCTTGTCCGACGAACGACGTGGTGAGCATCGCAGTGGCCGTGCTGCTCTGCACGACCGCGGTGACGCCGAGGCCGGCGCCGAACGCCTTGAATCGGTTGTCCACGCTGCCGCCGAGGACGCGCCGCAGGTCGGCACCGAACACCCGCATCACGCCGGTGCGCACGATGTGCGTGCCCCAGACCAGCAGGGCCACGGCGGCAAGCAGGTTGAGCAGTGTCTGCACGTCGGAAAAGTCTTTCAGGTCAGGCAATTGTCGATGAACCCGTTACTTTGACACAAAACTGTCATATTTCGTTCGGTGATCCGGCCTGACGATTGAAAAACCCCTACAACGGGACCAGACTCTGCCGATAAGCAGTCATCGTCCCCGGTCGCGCCGGCCGGAGGCCACCTGTGGTCAGCCCGCTCGAGGGCGCTTGCGTTAAGTGGATGAGCAGCCGCAGGCCCCCCGAACGTCCCAGGAAGAGATCCATGCAGATGCCCCCCGCCTCGCCGTCTTCACCGAGCCGCCTCAGGCCGCTGGCCAGCGGCCTGCTCGCCTGCGCGCTGTTCGCAGCGGGCAGCGCAAACGCCCAGGCGATATTCAAGTCGGTGGATTCCACCGGTCGCGTGATCTACTCCCAGGAGCCCGTCCCGGGCGCGGTGTCGGTGGACAAGGTCGACGTGACGCCCAAGGTGGTCGTCGACCGGCCTGCCCCTGGCAGCAATCCGAATGCAGCCGGCGACGCGAAACGTGCCGAGACCGCGCGCCAGAGCGAGGAGTTCCGCCAGCGGCAGCAGGCGCGCGAAGCGCAGCGCCAGAAGGCGATGGAAGCGGTCAATGCTGCCGAACGCGACCTCGACGCGGCACAGAAGGCGCTGATCGCCGGACAGGAAAGCGACCAGCCCGGCGACCGCCAGGGCATCGGCGGCGTGCGCAGCCGGCCAACCGAACAGTACCTGGAGCGCGTCCGCCGGCTGGAAGCCGCCGTCGAAGCTGCCAAGAAGCGGCTGCTCGACGCCCAGATACGGCTGCGCGAAGTCCAGTAGCCGCGAGCGTCAGACGCTGCAAGTCAGACGCTGCAAGTCAGACGCTGCAAGTCAGACGCTGCGAGTCAGACGCAGCAAGTCAGACGCAGCAAGTCAGACTCGCACGATGCAGCATGGACCCTCAGGCACGACGGCTCATCATTCCGCCGATCACCAGGAACGCCGAGGCGAGCAGGAACACCGGCGCCACGCCGACCAGCGTGCCCAGGGCACCCGCGCCCACCGGCACGATCACATGGGTCATGTTGTTGATCGCCAGCCTCAGGCCGGTGACCTCGCCCCCGCGCCCTTCCGGCGAACGGTTGAACACCATCGCCAGCGTCAGCGGCTGCCCGGTGCCCAGCGCAGCACCGGCCAGGAAGGCAAAGGCCAGAAGCAACGCATAGTTCTCGATATGGGGAAACACGAGGAAGATGGCCGCACCGAAGAACATCGCGGTCATCAGCACCGGGCGTACCCGGAAGCGGGTGGTCAACGGCCCGAGGCAGGCGCGCATCACGAAGCCGCCGATGGCGAAGGCGCCCAGGATCTTGCCGATCTCCGCCGGGGACAGGTTGATGTTGTGCCCGTAGATCGGCACGTAGAACGTGAACAGGTCCCAGCCGGTCACGATCAGTGCGCTGGCGATCAGGATCTTGCGCAGTTCCGGGTTTGACAGCAGGTCGAAGGAACTGCCGGGCTTGCCGCTGGTATCGGTCGAAGGGACCGTGTTCAGCGAGCGGCAGAAATACAGCACGATCAGCGCGAAGAACATCGAACCGGCCAGGAAGCCGGAGGCGTTGGCGTGGCCGTACCACTCGATCAGGTAGCCGGTGGTCACCGGTCCGATCAGGTTGGATGCAGAATAGCCGAGCGACAGGGTCGCGAAGTTGCGGGTGCGATCGGCCTTCGGCCCGAACTGCCCGGCCAGGCTCTGGGTCGACACGTTGTAGAACGCGAAGCCCAGGCCGACCATCGTCGCCGACACGAACAGGCCGGTCAGCGTCGGAAACAGGAACGGCACGAGCAATCCGAGGGTCATCGAGCCGATGCCGAACAGCATCGGCTTGCGCGTGCCCAGGCGGTCGGCGACGCGGCCGGCATAGATGGCCAGCAGCAGCGGCAGGACCGAGTAGGAGGCGATCAGCAGCCCGATCGTCCATTTGCTCGTGTCCAGTTCCAGCGCGAACAGGGTAGCGAGCACCCGGCTCCCCATCTGGGAACCCTGGACGATCATCGTGACGAACGCGAGCAGGTACATGGCTTCGCCCGCTGCGATGCTGCGGACACGGATCCCAGGAAAAGCGATCCGTCATTGTCTCAGCTTATGCGGCCGGCCGCCTGCTCCGGGCGTCTGCTGAAGAGCCCGGCCCCGCTGCCCGCCTCTCGGCTAGTCGGTCGCCTTCACGTCGTACTGTTTCACTGCCTTGGCCCAGCGTGCGACTTCCGCGCGCAGGTACTTGCCGAATTCATCCGGCGACATCGGCGTCGGATCGAAGCCGCGATCCTTCAGCGTCTGCGCGGCCGGCCCTCCGGAGAGCACCTTGTTGACCGCTTCGTTCAGGCGCATCACCACCGCGCGCGGCGTGCCGGCCGGTGCCATCAGGCCGTACCAGCCACGGATCTCGAAGCCCTTGTAGCCCATCTCCGACATGGTCGGGATATCCGGCAGTTCGGCCGACCGTTTCGGCGACGTCACCGCCAGCGGCCGCACCTTGCCGGCCTTGATCTGCGGCAGCGCCGCAGTCGGACCGGAGAAGATCACCTGCACCTCGTTCGACAGCAGGGCCGCCATCGACGGACCCGAACCGCGGTAAGGGATATGGGTCATCTTCAGCTTCGCAGTCGAGTAGAAGACCTCCTGCGTGACATGGGCGGTCGCGTTGCCGGAGCCGAAGTTGAACTTGCCCGGGTTCGCCTGCACCAGCTTGACGAACTCGCCGAGGTTCTTCGCCGGCACCGAAGGATGGATGCTCATCAGGTACGGCTGCTCGACGAGCATCGCCACCGGGACGAAATCCTTGATCGCGTCGAAAGGCGGCTTCGGGTTCATCGGCGGGGCGATCGCGGTGGCGCCGATCTCGGCGATCACCAGCGTGTAGCCGTCGTTGGAGGAGCGCGCGCCGATCTGCGTACCGACCACGCCCTGTGCTCCGCCGCGGTTGTCGATCAGCACCTGCTGCCCGAGCAGGTCGGACAGCGGCTGCTGGATCACCCGGGTGACGAAGTCGGTGCCACCGCCCGGCGGGAACGGCACGATGATCCGGATGGGTTTCTGCGGGAAGTTGTCGGCGGCGGCGGCCGGGACGGTGCCCATGGCGAGCGTGCCGAACACGAGGGCTGCGGCGGTGAACACGGAGCCGACGGACGCCGGCTTCGCGGCCTGAAGGGGTTTCGCGGATGACTTCATCTTGTACTCCTGATTGACAGGGCAGACAGCAGGACGCGGCGGAGTGTATCAGCGCAACATGAAAGTGATGCAACAGTAGCCCGACTGTCGGGCTGGCAGACGCTACATCATCGGCCGCGGAGCGGCGCGCGCCTGCTCGATACAGACCCCGCGCGTCGCCGGCAGCACCAGCCAGGCGCCTGCGCGGTAAAGGCTGCGCACCTGCGCCGGGGTCTCGACCGCCAGCGCCAGCGAAACCGATCCGGCAGCCAGGGTGGCCACCCCGTCCTCGGGCAGGCCGCGCAACAGCTTTTCCGGCGGACCGATCGCGATCACCGTGTCCGACATCGGAAACAGTGGCGTCAGTGCGACGACCAGCAGCAGCCATCCAGCGACGGCGAACGAACCGCGGACGATCGTATCGCGGATCGCCGCGCGATCGAAAGGAATCGGCACCAGCCCCGGATCAGTGGCCAAGGGGAGGACGGAACATGCAGTGGGTTGTCGCGCGCCCGACGGTGATGCGGATCAGACATGAAAGAGGCATCATTCCACGCTGTGCAATGCAACATGATCGAATGGAACCTTCCTCGAGCGTAACCCAGTCACCGCAGGGTCGTGGGCCTGCCTGGTACAGGCGCCTGCGTCCCGCAACGCTGGCGCGCGCGCTGGTGGCGGCAGTCGCGCTGCTGCTGCTGGCCTGCGTCGGTCTGCTGGTCGCCTTCGACCGGTTGGCCGCCGCACGCGAGACCGAAGCACAGGAAACGTCGGCGCCAGCCAGCGGAAGGCTGCTCGATGCGTCCCCGCGCGACGCGACGCCGATCCTGATCAGCCACGGCACCGGCGCATGGAGCGGCTTCTGGGCCGGCATCGGCCAGGACCTTGCAAGGGCCGGCTACCGGGTCGTGGCGGTCGACCTGCCGCCGTTCGGCTTCTCCGACCGCGACCCGAAAGCGCGCTATGGCCGCGCCGACCAGGCAGCCCGCCTTGTCGGGGTGCTGGACGAGCTCGATGCCTGCCGCGGCGTGCTGCTCGGCCATTCGTTCGGCGCCGGGCCGGTGGTCGAGGCCCTGCTCCGTCATCCGCAGCGCCTGGTCGGCGCGGTACTGATATCGCCGGACCTCTCGCTGCCGCCCGACGGCGAGGAACCCCCACCTGCCTCGAACATCGTCGACCTCGTCCTGGGGTCGGAAACCCTGGCCCGGATGCTGACTGCTGCAACCCTCAGCAACCCGCTGCTGACCCGAAGGTTCCTCGCCTCCATGCTCGCGCAGGAAGCGACGGCGACCGAAGACCAGGCCGACATCCTGCGTCGGCCGTTGCGCCGGGCGGGCACCACGCCCGCCTATGCCGACTGGTTGCCGTACCTGCTGGAACCCGACCTGGAAGCGCTGAGCCGGCGCGCCGAGGCGCTGCGCAGCATCGAGCGCCCGGTCGGCATCGTGTTCGGCGAGGCCGACCCCGTGGTGCCGGTCGCTGCAGGCCGCAGGATCGCCGGGCTGATACCGGGTGCCTCGATCGACGTGCTGCCGGGTGTCGGCCATGTTCCCCATGTCGAGGCCCCGGCCGAGATGCTTCGCACGCTTGTTGCACAACTGGAACGGATCGCGCCCGAGGCGACCAGGCCTGGCGCCCCGCGCCGGCTCGACCTCAACGCCTGCCGGCTGGGCGGTACGAACTGAAGCCCGACATCAGCCCTGCAACGCGCGCCGCATCTTCGCCACCGCGCTCTCGGGACTGGTCAAAGGCTTTTCTCCGGTAGCCGCCTCGACTGCGGCGGCGGCCCGCGCCATCGAGAACTGGCACAGCAGCAGGCGACCGCGCCCCTTGTAGCGGGCGGCGGCTTCGGCGACCAGGCGATCATGGGTCGCGCCATCGCCCTCCCCGAGCAGGCGCTGCGCATCGGGCACATGCACGCCGATCAGTTCAGGCATCCGTCCGCCGGGACCGATCGCCTCGCGGAAGTCGACTTCCATCGACGGGATGCTGGGCGCGAAGGTGGCGAGCACCACGATCGGCATATCGGCCGCCACCGCCTCTTCGACCATCGCTTCGTTCGGCTTGAGCATCGGCAACGATGCCTCCCGCCGCACCGCGTCGATCGCCTCGCCGAACGCAGAGCAGGTATAGATGATGCCGTCGACCCGTTGCGCGACGCAGTAGTCGGCCAGGGCCCGGAAGCGCGGCGTGAAATCCACCTGCATGCCGCCGGGCGCGGCGCGATCGAACGCAAGCGAGTCGTCCAGCAGGTTCATCGCGAGCGCTCCCGGCAGGCCCGTGCGCAGCGCGTCGTTGATCGGTGCGACCGCCAGCGGCGTCGCGTGGATGAGTCCGATGCGGAAGTTCATTCGGCCGGCTCCCGTTCAGGCGGTGGCGAGCGCGCGCACCACTTCCGCGGTGAACGCGGTGGTACCGAGCGGACCGCCGAGGTCGCCGGTGCGGCGTTTCGGATCGACGACCACCGAGTCGATCGCACGTTCGATGGCAGCCGCGGCATCGACCAGCTCTGCACGGCCGGTGCGCCGGCCGTACCAGTCGAACAGCATGCCGGCCGAGAGGATCAGCGACACCGGGTTGGCGATGCCCTGGCCGGCAATGTCGGGGGCCGAACCGTGCTGCGCCTGGGCGACGCAGAAATTGTCGCCCTGGTTGGTGGACCCGGCCAGCCCGAGGCTGCCGGACAGCTCGCCGGCCTCGTCGGACAGGATGTCGCCGAACATGTTCTCGGCCATCACCACGTCGAACGCCGATGGATCGCGCACCAGCAACGCGGCCATCGCATCGACGATCTTCTCTTCCACCTCGACGTCGGGATAGTCCTTCGCCACCGCGCGTGCCTCGCGCAGCCAGAGGCCGTCGGACATCTTCATCACGTTGTGCTTGTGCACGATGGTGACCTTCTTCCGCCGCCCGCGTGCCAGCTCGAACGAGACGATCGCGATCTTGCGCGAAGCCTCGGCGGTGATCTTGCGCACCGCGATCGCGATGTCCGGCGTCGGCATGAACTCGCCCACGCCCATGAACATGTTGCGGTCGGCGTAGAAGCCCTCGGTGCACTGGCGCACGATGATCAGGTCCATCGGCACGCCGACGCGCGACAGGCCCATGCGGCTCTTCGCCGGGCGGATGTTCGCGTACAGGTCCCACTTCACCCGGAACTCGCCCGACGGGTTGATGCCGCCCTGGTCGCGCGGCGGGTAGTCGAGGTGCGACACCGGGCCGAGGATCACGCCGTCGCAGTGCGCCACCTTCGCGCGCACATGGTCGGGAAAGGTGGACTTGAACTTCTCCAGCGCCGGGAAGCCGATCAGGTCGTGGTCGTAGGTCAGGCCGAGCCCGAAGCGTGCATCGGCGGCGTTGCAGACGGCGAGCGTCGCATCGGTGATCTCGGGGCCGATGCCGTCGCCCGGCAGTACCAGCAGTTTCATACCAGCAGTCCCATCCCAATCCGTGAACCGCCAATGATCGCATGCCGCGCCACGGCCCGCTGGCGGTCCTGCCGCCGTTGCGTCGGCGCTACAGCCTGAACCCCATCGAGCGCAGGCGATCGCGCGTGCCCGCCTCCTGCAGCAGTGCGATGAACGCCTGCACCGGGGGGCGCGCTACCCTGCCCTTCGGCACCACGAAATCGTAGTGCTCTTCCTGCATCGGGATGAAGCCGAGGCCGTACTGCACGGCGACGGTATCGATCGCCACGCCCCAGTCTGCCCGCCCCTGTGCGACGGCGGCCGCGACCGCGTTGTGCGACTTCGTCTGCACGCCGTAGCCCGGTGGCGGCGATCCGTCCCGCAGCCGGGTCTCCAGCAGCCGGTCGACCAGCACGCGCGTGCCGCTGCCCGGGTTGCGGTTGACCAGCGTGCAGTCGGCATCGGCCAGCGCGGCAGCCACTGCATCGGCGACGGACCGCCCCTCGAATCGCTGGTCGCCCGGCCGGTACACCAACCCCTGCATCCGCCGGTAGCCTTCGACCAGCAGCAGCCCGTCGTCGAGCAGGTGGCGGTTGTAGCTGCCGGTCAGGGGATCCATCAGGTGGATGCCGGCGATGTCGCACTCGCCGCGCTTTGCGGCTGCAAGGCCGCCCATGCTGCCCACATGCAGCGCCTTCACGGTGGTGCCGCGCACCTGCAGCTCTCCGAGCAGCGCATCCAGGCCGGCACAGTGGCTGCCGATCGCCACCAATCCGGGCGCCTCGAGGCCCGAGCCGAGCAGTTGCACATCCACCGGCGTGTCTGCATCGACGATCTCCTGGTGCTGGCCTATGGTGACGAAGCCGTCCGCCTGGCTGAAGGCGGTCACCGAGCCCGAGCCCTTGCCCATCGGATAGGCAGCCAGCCCGGCCTCGGCATCGAACAGCCCGACCAGCAGGTACTCGGTGCGGCCGCGCTCCGAGTTGATGCGCACCGGCAGCCTCGCCTGCACCGACTGCCGCCGCTCGGGTGGCAGGCCGGCGAATGCACGCAGCACCGGCGCGACGAACTCGTGGAAGGTGAAGATCGCCGAGGTCGGGAAGCCGGGCAGGATCACCACCGGCTTGCCGTCGGTCACCGCCAGGCACACCGGCTTGCCCGGCTTGAGTGCCACGCCATGCGCGACGATGCCCGGATTGCCGAGCCGGCTGACCACGCGGTACGACAGGTCGCCTGCGCCCTTCGAGGTGCCGCCGGACAGGATCACCATGTCCGCGTCCATCCCGCGTGCGAGCACCGCCTCGAGCTGCGCGTCGTCGTCGGCGACGATGCCGAGCTGCATCGGCTCGCCGCCGAGTTCCTCGACCGCCGCGCCGATGATCGCCGCGTTGGAATCGAACACCGCACCCGGCCGCGGCGGCGCGCCCGGTGCGACGATCTCGTTGCCGGTGGACACGATCGCCACCCGCGGCCGGCGCCAGACCTCGACCTCGGCCAGTCCGATCGCCGCCAGCACGCCGATCTCGCGCGAGGTCAGCCGCTGACCCTGGCGCAGCACGGTCTCGCCGCGCGCGATGTCGGTCCCGGCGAAGGTGACGTTCTGTCCGGGCGGCACCGAGTTGCGGCATTCCACGCCGCCGTCGTCGGTGGCCTCGGTCTGCTCGACCATGATCACCGCATCGGCACCGCGCGGCAGCATGCCGCCGGTGGCGATGATCGATGCCCGCCCGCGGGCGACCTGTTCCGCCGGTGCCCGCCCCGGTTCGATCACTTCGGCATTGAGCGCGAGCAGGCGCGGGCTTTCCTCCATCGCACCCCAGGTGTCGGCGGCGACCAGCGCGAAGCCGTCCACGTTCGATCGGTCGAACGCCGGAACGTCCACCGGCGACACCACGGTGGCCGCCAGCACCCGATGCAGCGCGCGGCCGAGCGGCACCGTCTCGCTGCCCAGGGGCACGAGCGCGAGGTGGCGGCGAAAGCGGTCGGTCGCTTCGTCGCGGGTGATCACTTCCAGGAACTGCTCCTGGCGTGCGGCGCTGCGTGCACCGCTCGGTTCGCGCTTGTCCGGCATCGGTTTCGGAATCCGGTTCAGGGCTGGTAAAGGTACACGTCGACGTCGGCGCCTGCCGGCTGGCCTTCGCTGTCGGCCGGAACGATCACGAACCCGTCGGCACGCGTGGTCGATGACAGGATCGATGCGCCGCTGAGCGCAAGCGGTTCGGCCCCGTCGTCACCCAGCCGCACGCGGCAATAATCGACGCGCCCCACCTGGGATGCGATCTTGCGCGCCAGTGGCACGCGACGGACCGGATGCGGCCACTCGGGCGAGCGGCCGCCGAGGATGCGCAGCGCGCGTCCCGCGAAGAAATCGTATGCGCAAAGGCAGGACACCGGATTGCCCGGCAGCAGGAAAACCAGCACGTCGCCGATGCGGCCGAAACCGGCGGGACTGGATGGCCGCATCGCGACGCCATGCACGCCAAGCTCGCCCGCTTCGGCAAGGATGCCGGGGGCATGGTCTTCGCTGCCGACGCTGGAACCACCGGAGACCAGCACCATGTCCACGCCTGGCGCGCACAGCGCCTCGCGGATCGCATCCCGGCGGTCATCGACACGCACCACCTGCTCGAGCAGGCCGCCGTCGCGCTCCAGCAGCCCGCACAACATGCTGGAGTTGGCATCGTAGACCTGGTGCAGACCCTTCGGCCGGCCGGGCACCGCGAGTTCATCGCCGGTGACCACGATGCGCACCCGCGGCCGGCGCACCACGGTCGCCCGGTCGAGGCCGACAGACGCGATCAGGCCGACATCCTGCGCGCGCAGCCTGCGCCCGGCATGCAGCAGCCGCGAACCTTCCGCCACGTCCTCGGCGCGACGGCCGACATGCTTGCCCGGCGCGAGCGGGGCGGTGATCTCGACACGCCCCTCGCGTTCGATCGCGTACTCGGCCGGGACCACGGCATCCGCACCCTCCGGCAGCGGCGCACCGGTCATGATGCGAACCGCGCAGCCCGGCCCCACCATGGCCTGGTGGGGCCGTCCCGGCAGCGCCTGCCCGACGATCGCGAAGGACAGCGGGTTGTAGTCGCCGGCGCCGTTGGTCTCGGCCCCGCGCAGCGCGTAGCCATCCATCGCCGAGCGATCGAACGGCGGAACATCGATCGTCGAATGCAGGTCTGCCGCGAGCACGCGGCCATGCAGCGCCGCCAGCGGTGCAGCCTCGGACCCGAGGCACGTGGCGTGCGCATCGATCCATGCCACCGCCGCATCGACGGTCGCGCGCGCGGAGAAGCCGCGCATGCGTACATCGCGGCGGTCCTCGCCGACGCCGGCCCCTCCGGCCCCTGCAGCCCCGGTCATCGTCGCACCGCCGGCGCCACGCCCAGCGCGCCGGCCGCCCTCATGGCGCCAGCGCCTGCGAAACGCCGATCATGCTGTCGCGCGTGACCAGCGCCGCCAGCCGCTCTTCATCCCAGCCATCGGTGCCCTGCGGCCGCAACGGGATCACCATGTAGCGCATGTCGGCGGTCGAGTCGACCACGCGGATCTCGCGCTGCGCCGGCAGCTCGGTGCCGAACTCCTCGAGCACCGCGCGCGGTTCGATCACCACGCGCGAACGGTATTCGCGGCTCTTGTACCAGACGGGCGGAATGCCGAGGATGTTGCGCGGATAGCAGGAACACAGCGTGCAGCAGACCACGTGGTGCAGCGCCGACGTGTTCTCGAGCACGGTGAGCTCCGGCGTGTTCGCCAGGTCGAGGTCGAACGCGCCGCCCAGGGCCGGCTTCGCGTCGGCCAGCAGCGCGGCCCGGAAACCGTCGTCGACCCAGGCCCGCGCGATGATCTGCGCACCGAGCGCCGGCGTGCGCGATTCGGTGGCATCGATCTGGCGCTGGATATCCTCGGCAGTGAACACGCCCTGCTCGATCAGCAGCTCGCGCAAGGCCTGCTCCATCAGCAGCGACTCGGGCTGGTAGTGGTCGAGCTCGTCCACCGGTGCGTGGTCATGGTCCGGGTCATGGTCGGGGTGGACATGATCCCCGTGGTCGATCACGCTCATGCAGGGCTCCCGTGCGATGTGGCTTCGGCCGGCGCCGCGGCCTGCGCTGCTGGCTCCAGCCAGTGCTCGAAGATATCCGCGACGATGCGGTAGGGCCCCTCGTGCAGGCGCTCGCCCCACACCTCGGCCGCGTCGAACTCCACCTGGTAGAGCGTGAGCGCAGGCATTCCGGGCTTGTGATACGCAAGCTCTTCCGGATTCGGATAGCTGCCGAGCGCACGCAGCACCACGCCGCGCTTGCCGCGCAGGTATCGCGGCGTGCGACAGTGGGTCAGGGGTTCCCCGGTACGGACCCTGACCGGCGCGCCGGCAGCGAGCGACGGCCTGGCGGTCATGACTTCGCTCCGCGCTGCGTGGCGAGCGCCGCCATGCGCTGCTCGAGCGCAGACTGGCTGACCAGCCCGCGCTCGATCGCCAGCTGGCGCACAGCACGCAGCCAGCGCTCGTAGTACGCAAGCCCGTGGTAGGCCTGGGGATCGAGCGACTCGATCGACCGCCGCATCGCATCGACCGTGAAGTAGCCCTTCTGCGGATGGGCGAGCAGTCGCAGCATCGCATCGACCCGCTGGTCGAACAACGTGCGTGCATGCTCGGCCCGGTCGATCGGGCCGGCCGGGTCGCCACCCATGTCATGTGCGTTCGTGGTCATGGCGCTATTCTGCCTTGATCCCGGCGGCCCGGATGATCTTGCCGAGCGCATCGATCTCGCTCTTGATGAACGCACCGAATGCCTCGGGACTGCTCGGCCAGGGTTCGGCATACAGGCCGGCCAGCCGCTCCTTCATGTCGGGACTGGCCAGCGCCTGCCCGATCGCGGTGTTGATCGTCGACACCACCGCCTTCGGCGTACCGCGCGGGGACACCAGCCCCCACCACTGCGTGATCTGGTAGCCGGCCAGCCCCTGCTCGGCCATCGTCGGGATCTCGGGTGTCAGGCTGTGCCGCTTCGGACCGGTGGTGCCGATCGCGCGCATCTTGCCTGCCTTCACGAGCGGCATCGCGGCGAGCATGCTGCTCGCCGAGAAGGTGATCTCGCCACCCGCGAGCGCCGCAAGCGCAGGCACTGCGCCCTTGTAGGGCACCACGGTGAATTCGAACTTGCCCATCATCCGGAACAGCTCTCCGCTCAGGTCGCCGGTCGTGCCGCGACCGGGGGATCCGAAGTTGAACTTGCCCGGGTTGCTGCGCGCATGGGCGATCAGTTCCTGTGCCGTCTTCGCCGGCACCGTGTTGGCGACGGTGATCACCTGCGGCGCCGTCGCGATGCCGCCCAGCGGCGTGAAGTCGCGCATCACGTCGATCGACAGCTTGCTGTAGAGCGACGGCAGGCTCGCCAGCGCCGGCTCAGCGAGCATCAGCGTGTAGCCGTCGGCCCCGGCCCGTGCGGTGAGCTCAGCGGCGATCAGGCCGCCCGCGCCCGTGCGGTTGTCGACGATCGTGGTCTGGCCCCAGGCCTGGCTGAACTGCGCGCCGATCGTGCGCGCCATCACGTCGGCGGCACCACCGGCGGCGAACGGCACGATGAAGCGGACCGGCTTCACCGGAAACGCCTCCGCAGCGATCGCGTGCGGCACGCCCACGGCCACCGCGCAGAGCAGCGGCAGCAATGCGACGACCTGCCGCCCCGCTGCAGCGCGTTGCGCAGGGACGGCAAGGACTCGAGGATATCGCGGCATCATGGAGGGCCTTTCGTGGTGGGCGGAAACATGGGTGAATCCAGCCACATTCTAGCGGCCCCGCGGGTACGTTCACGAGCACGTTCATTGCGTCGGCCTGCGTCCGACGGAGGAAACAGCCATGGCACTGCACAGGTTCCCGTTGCAAGCATCGTTTCTGGTCATGCTGGCGCTGCTCGGCGCCGGGTGTGCCACCCAACCCGGCCAGGTCACGCCGGCGGTCGCCTTCGATCCGGCGGAAGTGGCCTGGGCCGCCGCCCGCGGCAGGAATGCCGTGCGCGGCAGCGCCGTCATGCGCCCGCCTGGTGCCGAGGCACGCACCTGTGCCGGCGCCACGGTCGCCCTGCTCCCGGACAGTCGGCATACCCGCGACCGGTTGCAGCGGCTCTATGGCGCGCTCGATCGCGGGTCCAACGACCTCGCAGCGGGCAAGGTCCGCCAGATCGAAGCCGCCGATCCCGGCCTCGCCCGGGTCGTGCGCACCACGACCTGCGACATCCACGGCCGCTTCGGGTTCTCCGCACTGCCCGACGGCATCTGGTACGTGACCACTGCGGTTGCCTGGCGGACGCGTGGCAACGACCCATCGTCGCAGGCAGGCGCCGCCCTGATGCAGCGCCTGGTGCTGGGCCAGGGCGTGGCCGTCCAGGTACAGCTCGGTGACGGGCCGGCGCCGTGACGGCGCTCAGTCCAGCTTGAGCCCGATCTGCCGTATCAGTTTTCCCCACAGCGCACGTTCAGCCTGCATGTGCGCGGCGAATGCCTCGGGCGTGTTGCCCACCGGCTCGGCGCCCAGTTCGACCAGGCGCTGGCGTACCGCATCCCGGCGCAGCACGGCCACCGTCTCGCGGTTGAGCCGCTCGACGATCGGCCGTGGCAGGCCGGCCGGCCCGACCAGCCCGTTCCATCCCTGCACGTCGTAGCCGCGCACACCCGCCTCGGCCATCGTCGGCAGGTCGGGCAGCAGTGAGGAGCGTTTCGATGGCGTCACCGCCAGCGCGCGCAGCCTGCCGGCCCGGATATGGCCGATCGAGGGCGGCAGCCCGTCGAACATCAGGTGGATCTGGCCGCTGAACAGATCGATGTGCGCGATCGGGCTCGCCTTGTACACGATGTGTTCCATCTGGATGCCCGTGAGCGCCTTGAACATCTCGCCCGCCAGATGGATGGTGCCACCGGCGCCCGCGGAGGCAAACGACAACCGGCCCGGATTGGCCTTCGCGTGCGCGATCAGTTCGGGCACGTTCTTCACCGGCAGCGAAGGACTCACCACCAGCACGTTGGTCACCGAATTGATCTGCGTGATCGGCGAGAACGCGGTCGCCATGTCGTAGGGCATGTTGCTGAACAGGAACCCGTTGACCGCCAGCGTGCTCGCCGAACTCAGTATCAGGGTATGGCCGTCGGCCGCGGCCTTGACGCCAAGATCGGTCCCCGGGTTGCCGCCGCCGCCCGGCCGGTTGTCGACGATGATCACCTGGCCCAGCGCCTCGGCCAGCGGCGGCATGGTGACGCGGGCGATCACGTCGGTGACGCTGCCGGTGCCGAACGGCACGATCACCCGGATCGGGCGGTTCGGATAGCTTCCCTGCGCGAGGGCCTGCAGCGGCAGCGAACACGCTGCGATGGCGAGCAGCAACGAGCAGACGCGGCGGCGATCGAGGGTCATCGTGGTTCTCCTGGTAGCGTGCAGGGATCGAAGCGGAAGGTGTTCGCCGGCTCAGGCGCGCGTGCCAGCGGCTCGCGGATGCGCCGCATCATCTCGAATGCGTGGGGCGCGGCACGCAGCAGCTGGTCGAACTGCTGCTCGTCGAGCACCAGCCCGGCCTGTCGGGACAACACCGAGGCGGCAGCGCGTACCTCGGGCGTGACCCGCCCGTCGAGCGGTGCCGCCGGTGCAAGCACGACCGGTGGTCGTGCGGCACCGGGTACCAGCGTGGGCTGGCGTGCGCGCCAGCCCGTTGCCTGTTCGTAGGCGTGGCCGACGCGCAGCACGGTCGACTCGTCGAACGGACGACCACCGATCTGCAGGCCCATCGGCAGTCCGCTGCCGGAGTAACCGCAGCAGACGATCAGTGCGGGGTTGCCGAACACGCTGAACGGCGAGAACAGCGACGGCTTCTCCCAGAACGACACGGTCCGGTGTGCATCCAGGCGCGGCGCCGGGCCGGCACCTGGCGTCACCAGCACGTCGAAGCGTTCATGCAGCGACACGGCCGCCTCGAGCAGTCCGCGCCGTACGCGCTGCGCCAGCATGTAGTCGGAAGCCGAGAACAGGGCGCCGGCCAGGCCACCACGCCCGAGGAAATCGGCGCCGAAATCGCCGGGCCGCGAGACGAGCGCATCACGGTAGATCGAGAACAGTTCGGACAGCGAGATCACCGTCTTCACGTCGTGGTAGACCTGCGCCGGATACATCCGCACCTGTTCGACCGTCGCGCCGAGCGAGCGCAGCGTGTCGATCGCCACGTCGGTCGCGCGCACCAGCTCGGCCGGGGTATCGATGTCTTCTTCCCACAGGTGGCGGGCAACGCCGATGCGGATCCCGCGCAGGTCCTGGCCACCGCGCAGCGCGGCCGAATAGTCGGGTACCGCATGCAGCGCGCTGCCGGGGTCAGCGGGGTCGTGGCCGGCGATGGCCTGCAGCACGAGGGCGCAATCCTCGACGCTTCGCGCCATCGGCCCGCAGTGGTCGAACGACCACGAGTTGGGCAGCACGCCCGCGCGGCTGACCAGGCCGTAGGTCGGCTTCAGGCCGGCCAGCCCGCACAGTGCGGAAGGCGTGCGGATCGAGCCGCCTGTGTCGCTGCCCAGCGCGGCCGGCACGAAGCCCGCGGCGACCGCCGCGCCCGGGCCACTGCTCGATCCGCCGGTGATGTGCTCGAGGTGCCAGGGGTTGCGGGCGGGCGGCCAGGGCAGGTCGAACGACGGACCACCGTGCGCGAACTCGTGCGTCGCGAGCTTGCCCAGCAGCACCGCGCCGGCGGCATGCAGCTTCGCCACGGCAAAACCATCGCGCGCCGGTACATGGTCGATGCAGATGCGCGAATGACCCGAAGTCAGGATGCCCGCAGTCTCGAAGATGTCCTTCAGCGCGAACGGCATGCCGTGCATCGGCCCGCGCCAGCCGCCACCGGCGATCTCCGCTTCCGCCTTGCGCGCCTGCGCCAGCGCGAGGTCCGCGGTCAGCGTGATGAACGCATTCACCTGCGGGTCGAGCGTCTCGATGCGCTCGATCAGCGCGCGGGCCAGTTCGACCGGCGACAGCTGCTTCGAACGGATGCGCCGGGCGAGTTCGGCGACGGTCAGTGCATGCAAGGCTTCACTCATTGGTGGTCTCCCGCGC
>JBIITW010000199.1:0-8593 GCA_044340265.1 Burkholderiales bacterium
ATCTCGCGCACGCTGCCCAGTTCATCGGCGATCGACTGATGGGTGACCTGCAGCACCTGGCCGCGGCCGAGCAGCAAGGCCGCCAGCCGCTGGTCCAGCCGATGGAAGGCCACGGCTTCGACCAGCGCCATGAGTTCACCCAGGCGCGACGAGAACAGGGCGAACACATAGGTGCGGAAGCAATCGTCCTGCGCGATCAGTTTCCGGAACACCGGCTCGGGCACGACGACCAGGCGCGCATCCCGCTCGACCACGCCGCGCGCCGGATAGGCGGCACGCCCGATCAGGCAGCCGGAGGTCAGCACGCAGGCCTCGCCCGCGTGTACCCGATAGAGGAGGATCTCGCGCCCGGAAGACGACGCCTTCGACACCCGGATCACGCCCTGCAGCAGGAACGGCATCGCTTCGCAGGCGGCATGGTCTTCGAACATCACCGTGCCTGCGGGCACTTCCATCAGCCGGGCCTGTCCGAGCATTTCATCGAAGCTGGCGACAGGCAGGCCGGCCAGCACGGGATAGGCGGCGCGCAACTCGTCTGCCATGCGGATGCCGGGCACCTGGGTCATGGCGATCGCACTGGCGCCAGCGGCGCTGCGCACCGCACCGCGGCGGTCGGCGCCGCTTGCGGATCACGCGCCAGCAGCCGCATCGCGTTGCCGACCACCAGCAACGAGCTGGCGGACATGCCGATGGCGGCGACCCAGGGCGTGACCAGCCCGGCGACCGCGAGGGGTATCGCGACCAGGTTGTACGCGCTCGCCCACAGCAGGTTCTCGCGGATCACCCGCAGCGCGCGGCGCGCAAGGCCGATCGCGGCCAGCAGCGATCGCATGTCGGCCTGGTCGCCGCGGGCGAGCCAGACCATGTCGGCGGCCGCCTGCGCCACCTGAGTCCCGGACGCCGGCGCGATCGACACCTGTGCCTGGGCCAGGACCGGCGCATCATTCACGCCATCGCCGAACATCGCGACCACCTCGCCACGTACCTGCAGGCCTCGCACGAACGCCAGCTTTCCCTCCGGCGACATGCCGCCATGCACCCGCGGGGCGTGCTCGGTCCCCGGCTCGATGCCGAGTGCGGCGGCCACCGATGCGACGGTGCCGGGATGGTCGCCCGAGAGCAGCATCACCGTCCCGCCTGCCGCACTCAGGCCGGCAACGAGTTCGCGCGCACCGGGGCGCAACTGGTCGGCGAGCAGGAAGGTCGCCAGCACCCCTTGCGCATCCCCGAGCAGCACGCAGGTCTCGCCGCGCCGCATCGCCTCGTCCATCGCCGCGTCCATCGCCACGTCCGATCCGACATCCCGAGACTGCCGTTCGTCCGGCTGCAACAGCGCGGGATCGAGTGCCTGGCGGTACAGCGCCGAGACGAACCCGGGTGTACCGAGCCTGAGCACCACGCCGTCGACCCTGCCCTCGACACCCCCACCGGGCACATGGCGCAGCGAATCGACCACCGGCAGGGGACGCTCGGCCCCGTCGGGACCGAGCGCTTCGCGCACATGTCCTGCCAGGGCCAGGCCGAGCGGGTGTTCCGAGCGCTGCTCCAGCGCTGCGACCGCGCGCAGCAGGTCCGCCTCGAGGACGACCGTCCCTGATCGCCTCGCCCCTGCCCGAGGCCGGAAATCCGTGACCCTGAGTCGCCCGGTGGTGAGCGTACCCGTCTTGTCGAACACGAACACCGACGCCCGTGCCAGGGTCTCGATCGCATGACCACGCGTCGGAAGCAGGCCGGCGCGTGCCAGCCCGCTCGCCGCTGCCGCGAGCGCAGCCGGGGTCGCGAGCGACAACGCACACGGACAGGTGATCACCAGCACGGCGACCGTCACCCAGAGCGCGCGTGCCGGGTCATGCCACCCCCACCAGAGCGCAGTGGCCGCGGCGACAACCAGCAGACCCAGCACGAACTGGCCGGCCACGCGATCAGCCAGGGCCGCCAGCGGCGGCTTCTCCGATGCCGCGCGGTCGAGCAGGCGCACGATGCCCGCGAGTACCGTCTGCTCGCCGATGCGCTCGACCCGGACCACGAGTGGCGACACCAGGTTGACCGCGCCGCCGGTGACCGAATCCCCTGCACCGCGCAGCACCGGCCGGCTCTCGCCGGTGAGCAGGGCTTCGTCCACATCGCCTTCGCCTTCGAGCACCCGGCCATCGGCCGGAATGCGCTCGCCGGGCCGCACCAGCAGCACGTCACCCGCCTTCAGGCGCACCACCGGCACGGTCTCGACCGGCTGCTGCAGCGGCCATGCCGGCAACACGCTGGCGGTCGCCGGTATCAGTCGTGCCAGTTCATCGGTCGCGCGGGCGGCACGCGCCCGCACCTGCGACTCGAGGAAGCGCGCGCCCAGCAGCAGGAAAACGAACATCGTCACCGAGTCGAAATAGACATCGCCGATACCGGTGAGCGTCGCGAACACGCTGGCTGCGAAGGCACCCGCGATGCCGATCGCCACCGGCACATCCATGCCGACCCGTCCGCCACGCAGGTCGCGCCAGGCAGACCCGAAGATCGGCGCCGCCGAGTACACGATCACCGGCAGCGTGAGGACCAGGCCGGCCCAGCTCATCAGGCGATCGACGTCCTGCGTCATGTCGCCATCGGCGATCCAGACTGGAAACGCATACATCATCACCTGCATCATGCCGAGGCCGGCGATCGCCAGCCTGGACAGCGCGCGCTTGCGTTCGCGCCGATGCAGGTCGTCGATGCGCGAGGCATCGTAGGGGCTTGCCCGATAGCCTATGCCCGCGATGGCTGCCAGGATGGAAGACAGCGAACCGCGGGCTGCGTCCCAGCGCACGCGCGCACGCCGGGTCGCGTAGTTCACTTCGACACCCGTGACGCCGGGCACGCGCGCCAGCGTGCGCTCGGTCAGCCAGACACAGGCAGCACAGGTGATGCCTTCGATCAGCAGCGCTGCTTCTCGTTCGTCGCGCATCCCCGCTCCGGCCATGGCGTCGCCCGGGGCGCCTGCATGCACCGGACGCACGAATGAAGCCTGCACGGCGGGGTCGTCATAGAGCAGCAGTTGCGCGAGCGACGGCGGCATCGACTCGGCAGCCGAGACGGGCATCGACTCGCGGTGTTCGTAGTAGCGCTCGAGGCCGCCATCGACGATCGCCTGGGCCACGGCGCGGCAGCCCGCGCAGCACATCTCGCGCCGGTGCCCGGCGATGGTGACCGTCAGGCCCGAGGCACCGGCGAGTGGCAGGCCGCAGTGGTAGCAATCCGTGGGCAGGTGCCCGGCCAGGGCCAGCCCCTGCCCGCCGTCAGGACTGCGGGATGCCTCGGGTGTGCGTTCCGGATCGTTCACCCGCACGGGCCTCCCGCATCAACGACGCCTAGAACTTGTAGCCGACGCCGACACCCAGGATCACCGGGTCGATCTTCAGGCTGGACACGAACGCACCTGCGGTCGTCTTCACGTCGGTGTCGATCCAGATCTTCTTCACGTCAACGTTCAGGTACCAGTTGCCGGACAGGCGGTAGTCGAAGCCCGCCTGGATCGCAGCACCCGTGCTGGTCTTGTCCACCGTCAGCGTGCCACCGCCGAGGTCGACGTCATAGAAGCGGGTGTAGTTGATGCCCGCGCCGACATACGGCTTGAAATTCTGCGACGGCATGAAATGGTACTGCAGCAGCAGCGTCGGCGGCAGGTGCTTGACCGTGCCCACGTTGGCCCCGGAGCTGGTCACGGTATGCCGCTGGGTCGCCAGGATCAGCTCGACCGCGATGTTCGGCGTGAAGAACCAGCTCAGGTCGAGTTCCGGCGTGACTTCGTTGGACACGCCAAGGCTGAGTGGCGACGAGCTTTCCTGCGGCATGATGTTGAGCAACCGCCCACGCACCATGAGCTGGGCGCTGGCGTCCGGCGCCGGCAGCATTGCCGCAGATCCGGCGGCCATCATCGCAGCGGCGGCAAGCGATCGAGAGATCTTCATCTTGTTTCCTTCTTCCGGGTGGGAGTGGCTCGGGGGAGTGGCGTACTGATGCTAGGTCCGCCGGTGCGGGCGCAGGTTGATGTAGATCAACCGCAGGCCACGCAATCCCCCGCCGGGCCACGGATGCCGGCGGCCACCCTCCCTGCATCGACGCCAGACGGCCGCGTAGAATCGGTGGATGATTCCGTGGCTCGAAACCGACGACCCCTTCCCACCGCTCGAAGCCGCGCTGTCCGAACCGGCCGGGCTGCTCGCCGCAGGGGCGGACCTGTCGCCGGGCAGGCTGGTCGCAGCCTATGCACGGGGCATCTTTCCCTGGTTCAACCCGGGCGATCCGATCCTCTGGTGGAGCCCGGATCCGCGCATGGTGCTGCTGCCTGCGGAACTGCATGTGCGCCGGTCGCTGCGCAAGCGGCTGCAGCAGCCGGGCCTGGAAGTACGCGTGGACACCGCGTTCCGCGAAGTGATCACCGCCTGCGGTGCACCGCGCAAGAGCGGGCCCGGCACCTGGATCACCGCACCGATGGCGGATGCCTACTGCACGCTGCACGCACTGGGCGTGGCGCATTCCGTGGAGACCTGGATCGACGGCCACCTGGCCGGCGGACTCTACGGGATCGCGCTGGGCCGTGTCTTCTTCGGCGAATCGATGTTCACGCGCGCACCGGACGCATCGAAGATCGCCTTCGTGCACCTGGTGCGCCAGCTGCAGCGGTGGAACTTCGGCCTGATCGACTGTCAGATGCGCACCGAACACCTCGCCAGTTTCGGCGCACGCGAGATTCCGAGAGCGGCGTTCGCGGCGCGGCTCGCGGAGTTGCTACACTACGAGGCAGATGGCGGGCCTGTCGAGCGTGCCCTGCCGCGCAAGGCGGCGCAAGGTGCCGTCAGCGCATGGCCGGCCGGCTGCCGCGTCATCGATGCCGCGATCGGCGCAGCGGATGCTGCAATGAACGGCGCTGAACCGAAGAAGACCGACGACGCCACGACGCCACCCAGATGACCCGGCTCAACGACTTCCCCATCTCGGTCCTGCAGTTCTACACGACTGCACGTTACCCCTGCAGTTACCTGCCGGACCGGATGGCGCGATCGCAGGTGGCCACGCCGAGCCACCTGATCGACAGCGCGGTCTACGGCGAACTCGTCCGCTCGGGCTTTCGCCGCAGCGGCGCCTTCACCTACCGGCCCTACTGCGACAACTGCAGGGCCTGCATACCCGTGCGCGTGCTGGTCGATGCGTTCGAGCCGACGCGTTCACAGCAACGCGCATCTGCCCGCCACTCGACACTGTCATCGGAACTGCTCGACCTGCGCTATTCACCGGAGCACTACGCGCTCTATCTTCGTTATCAGGCGCTGCGTCATTCCGGTGGCGGAATGGACCACGACAGCCGCGAGCAGTACCGCCATTTCCTGCTACAGAGCAACATCCGCTCGCACCTGGTCGAGTTCCGCGAACCGGATCCGGACGCGCGCACGCTGCGCATGGTGAGCATCGTCGATCGTCTGGAAGACGGTCTGTCTTCGGTCTACACCTTCTTCG
The DNA here is from genome assembly GCA_044340265.1 of Burkholderiales bacterium. Lineage (GTDB taxonomy): Bacteria > Pseudomonadota > Gammaproteobacteria > Burkholderiales > CAIKXV01 > CAIKXV01. The sequence goes on from JBIITW010000199.1 coordinate 5,488, forward strand.
AGCCGGATGCCCCGGGCGCGAGCTACGGCACGTACAACATCCTCTGGCAGGTCGACCTCTGTCGCCGGCTGGGACTGCCCTATCTCTACCTCGGTTACTGGATCAGCCAGAGCCGCAAGATGACCTACAAGGTCAACTTCCAGCCGATGGAAGGGCTGATCGACGGGCGCTGGCAGCCGCTTGCCCGGCATCGCGCCGGCGCGCGCTGAAGCGCAGGGCGTGCCGGCACCCGCTCGCGCCATGACCACCGGATTCCCGCGACGTGCCGCGTTGCCGATCGCCCGCATCGACGAGGCGGCCTGCATCGGCTGCACGATCTGCATCCAGAAATGCCCGGTCGATGCGATCGTCGGCGCGAGCCGCCTGATGCATACGGTGCTTGCCGCCGAGTGCATCGGCTGCAGGCTCTGCGTCGCGCCCTGCCCGACGGACTGCATCACGATGGTGGCGGCCCCGAGCGGCCAGCCACGCCCCGATCCCGCCGCCGTGCGCGATCGCCACCGGTTCCGGCAGCTCAGGCTGGCGCGCGAACCGGCGGAGCGCGCGGCGCGCCTGGAGATCAAGGCACGAGCCAAGCTGGCCGGACTGCTGGGTGAACCGCCAAGTGCGCACACCGAGCACAAGCGCGCGGTGATCGAACGGGCGCTGGCGAAGGCCCGCGAACGCCAGGCACCGACCGCGCCCGCGCGAGGCTCGACCTCGACCGGGGACACCTGATGGCGTCATGGCTCGAGCGGGCCTGCCGCTGCATCGTGTAGCCTACCGGGAATCTACGCGCCACCCGCCGACATGCCACGTAATCGTCCAGACCGTCCGTCCCCCGCGCCCCTGCGCGCGCGCAAACCGTCACGGCCTGCGGCCCGGTCGCTGTTGCCGGTCTCGCTCGGCCCGGACGCCGGCCTGCGTTTCGCACGTGGCGTCCAGGCGGGGCATTGGGTGTTCGCCACCGGCCAGCTCGCCGCCGATCACGCCCTCGGCGGCATCGCGGCCGACGTGATGCGCAGCCGTTCCCCGCTGTCCGGCAAGCCGAAGCACCTGCGCGAGGCAGCACGGGTATTCGACCATCTCGAGGAAGTGCTCGCCGCTGCCGGCAGTTCGCTCGCGCACATCGTGCGCAGCGACCAGTACTTCACCACCTGCACCGCGGTCAGCCATTACCACACCGAACGCGTGCGACGGTTCCAGCCGCGGGTACCACCAACCACATCGGTGCTGATGCCCGGGCTGCTGCTGAAGGATGCGGACCTCGACGCCCAGTTCATCGCGATCGGCGCGGCTGGCGGCCCGACGATCGAGGCCATCTACCCGGCGGGGCTCCACGTACCGTCGACCTCCGGCTTCGCACCGGTGGTGCGCGCCGGTGACTTCGTGTTCATCGCCGGATTCATGGCCGCACACCAGCCCGGCGACCTCGGCGGCATCGCACCGGCGGCGAAGGTGCCCGACGGCCACCTGTGGAAGGGCACCCGCATCAAGCTCGAAGCCGAGTACGCGATGAAGGAGAAGATTGCCGTCGCACTGGAAGGCGCCGGCGCCTCGATCGCCTCGATGGTGAAGGCACAGGTCTACCTGCGCGACATGCACGACCTGCCCGCGTTCAACGAGGTGTGGCACCGCTGGTTCCCCGACGCAGCCACGCGCCCTGCGGTCAGCTACATCCCGACCTCGACGCCCGGCTTTGCGATCGAGGATGCCAGGCTCGAGATCAACGCGATCGGCCTGGTCGACGGCGCGCCGACCCGCCGCCGGAACATCGATGGCGGCTTCCATACCGGCATCGACGGCCAGCCGGCCGCCGTGCTCGCCGGTGACCTGCTGCTCTGCTCGGCGCTGCTCGCGGCCGATGCCGACGGCCCCCTGCCGGGTTGCCTGCCCGACCCGCGGCAGCCGTGCTTCGGTTCAACCATCGATGCGCAGGTCGACCATGTCGTCGACCGCGCGCTCGCCCTGTGCGACGCGGCCGGAACATCCCTCTCGAACCTCACGCGGCTGCAGCTGTTCATGACCGACCTGGGCGAGCTGGACGCGGCGTGGCGCGCGTTCCAGCGCAGGCTTCCGGGCCTCCACCTGCCGATCTCCGCCGTGCAGGTTCCGGGGCCGCTGCCGGTGCCGGGGTGCACGCTGATGGCCGACCTCTGGGTATACGCGCCATGACCGCCCTGCTGCGATCCGGCCGCCTGCGCCGTGCGCTGCTCTGGCTCGCAGGCATTTTCGTGCTTCTGGTGCTGGCCGGCTTCTTCATCGTGCCGCCCGTCGCCAAGTCGCTGATCGTCAAGCAGGCAGGCAAGGCACTCGGGCGAGAGGTCTCGATCGAGAAGCTGTCGGTCAATCCGTTCGCCCTGTCCGCCACGGTGACCGGATTCCGTCTGTACGAAGCCGGCTCGAAGGACGTGTTCGCCTCGGTCGACCAGCTGTACGTGAATGTCGAATCGAGCTCGCTCTGGAACCTGGCTCCGGTGGTCGGCGCCTTGAAGATCAGCGCACCGAAACTGAAGATCGTCCGCCTGCCCGGAGACCGATTCAACTTCAGCGACATCCTCGACACGCTCGCGAAGCAGCCGAAGAGCGAAGGCAAGGCCCACTTCTCGCTGAACAACATCGAGCTGATCGACGGCCGGGTCGACATCGACGACCGGGTCGAGGACACCACGCATGCGGTCACCGGCATCCGGCTCGGCATCCCTTTCCTGTCGAACCTGCCGGCCAAGGTCGCCCTGAAGGTGACGCCGTCGTTCGCCGCGAGCTTCAACGGCACCGACATCGAACTGAAGGGCGAGACCGTCCCTTTCCAGGACACGCTCGAGAGCTCGCTGCAGCTGTCGCTCGACGACCTGTCACTCGGCCGCTACCTGCGCTATGTCCCGGCCACGCTCGGCTTCGAGATACCGTCCGGCACGCTCGACAGCGACCTGCGCCTGTATTTCATACGCGCAACCGGGCAGCCACAGCGCCTCACGCTGTCCGGCACCGCGCGCCTGCGTGATCTGTCGGTGCTCGATGCGGGCAAGGCATCGCTGCTGGCACTGCCGCTGCTCGAGGTGGACATCGAATCGATCGACGTGTTCACGCGCGACATCGACATCTCGAAGATCATGGTCAACGGCCT
>JBIITW010000200.1:0-8581 GCA_044340265.1 Burkholderiales bacterium
CAGGTCGGTCATCGCCGCCGCGCCGCCCTTGTATGGCACATGGACCATGTCGACCCTGGCCATCACCTTGAACAGTTCGCCCGCCAGATGCGAGCCGGTACCGGTGCCGAACGACGCCATGTCCAGCTGGCCTGGCCGCGCACGCAGCAGCGCGATCAGTTCCTTCACCGTCTTCACCGGCAGCGAAGGATGCACGACCAGGCCGAGCGGCGCAGCGGCCACGTTCACCACCGGGGTGAAATCCTTGACCGGATCGAACGGAACCCGGCTCACCGCCGGATTGATCGCATGCGTGGACGCCGTCGCGAACAGCAGCGCATGGCCGTCTGCCGGCTGGCGCGCCACATGTTCGGTGGCAATGGCCCCCGATGCGCCACCGCGGTTCTCGACGACCACCGCCTGCCCCCATGCATCGCCCAGGCGCTGGCCGATCTGCCGCGCAAGCACGTCGGTCGCGCCCCCGGGCGGAAAAGGCACCACCAGCCGTACCGGCTTGGCCGGCCACGACTGGGCCGATGCCGCCAGCGGCCCCAGCAGCATGCCGGCCAGCAGCGCATGGCCCATCGTTCGACCCATCGCCAGCCTCGGCTTCATGACGGAAGGTAGGCGGTGGCCGCCACTTCGACCAGGAACTCCGGCTTCACGAGATCCGCGCGCACGCAGTAGCGCGCGGGATGGTTGCCGGGGAAGTACTCGCGATACACCTCGTTGAACGCACCATAGTCGCCGAGGTCCTTCAGGAAGATCTGGTTCATCGCCACGTCTGCCAGCGTACCGCCGGCGGCCTCGACCACCGCGCGGATGGCATCGAGTACGCAACGCGTCTGAGCACGAACATCGCCGACGCCGACGATGCCACCGCCCGCATCCAGTGCCAGCATGCCGGACACATGCACGACCCGGCTTGCGGCATCGACCCGCACGCCAGGAGAATAAGGGGCAAGCGGTGGGGCGGAACCGGGGGGGATCACGGGCACATGGGCCATCGTTCATGCTCCAGGACAGGAATTCGAAGCCGCAGTTTACTGTCCGGGCGCGGCTCCGGGGGGCAGCCTCCCTGCTGCAGGGCGTATTCGTCGATCGGCGGCGCCGATCGCCAGTAGCGGCGCACCAGGGCCCGCTCGCGCCGAAGTTGCCAGGCGCCGGTACCCAGCGTCAGCCGTATCGCTCCGGACTGGTCGGTGCGCAACACGATCGCCTGCCGTTGCCGGTAGCGTTCGACCACATCGGGACGTGGATGACCGAAGCGATTCCGATAGCCGATCGGCATCAGCGCGAGCCTCGGCGCGACCGCATCGACGAAGGCCTGCGTCGAGGAACTGCCTGACCCATGGTGCGGCACCAGCAGTACGTCCGCGCGCAGCGATCCGTCGCCGCGCGCACGGGCAGCGCGCAGCAGGCGGGCCTCGCTCGCGGCACCGATGTCGCCGGTGACGAGCAGGCGCTCCCCCGCCGCCTCCACCTGCAGCACGCAACTGCGCTCGTTGTCGGAGACGCCGCCGGCGTGGCTCTCCCACGGCGGATGGAGGATGCGGAAGTGCACCCCGTCCCAGGACCACGACTGCGCGTCATGGCAGAGCAGAGGCTTGAGCACGAACGCATGGGCCGGATGGCCCGCAGGCAGCGCGGAAAGGAAGGTGCCCACCGGCATCGACCGCAGCACCGACACCGCGCCACCGGAGTGGTCGATGTCGTCGTGCGACACCACCAGCGCATCGAGGCGGCGGATTCCCTCGCCCCGCAGGAAGGGCAGCAGGATGCGCGAACCGGCATCGGACTCGCTGCTCCAGGCGGGACCGGTGTCGTACACCAGTACATGGCCGGCCGTGCGCACCACCAGCGACAAGCCATGTCCGACGTCGAGCAGCGTGACCTCGGCCGTCCCTGGAGCCACCGCCGCAGGGCGGGTCATCAGTACAGGCAGCAGTGCGACCAGGCCGAGCCAGCGCGCCGGCCAACCGGCGGGCAGGCACCACCAGGCGATACCCGCCAGTGCCAGCGCGCTGGCCCATGCAGTCGGTGCGGGCTGCACCCAGACCGCCCAGGGCAGGCTCGCCAGCCACGCGATCGGCACCAGCGTCGATTCGACCACGGCGTGCGCCAGCTGCAGCAGTCCGGGCACCGGCAGTACCGCGGCGAGCACGGCCATCGGCACCACCACCGACCCGATCAACGGGATCGCGATCGCATTGGCGATCGGCGATACCAGTGAGACCTGCGAGAACAGCGCGAGCGTGGCCGGCACCATACCGATCGTGATCGTCCACTGCACGCGGCCCCATTCGGCGATTGCGCGGCACGCCCTGCACCCCCGCAGCGGCGGCGGGCGGGCGATCCTGCCGGCCGACACCGTCATCAGCAGCGCGACCGCACCGAACGAAAGCCAGAAGCCGGTGGCCAGCACCGCCCAGGGATCGAGGACGGTCACCAGCAGCAGTGCACCGGACAGCACGCCGGCGGCATCGATGCGGCGATCGCGCCACAACGCAACCGCGATCACGGCGAGCATGAACACCGTGCGCCGTGTCGGCACCGAGAAGCCGGCGAGCAGCGCATAGGCAAAGGCGGCAGCCAGCCCGGCAAGCACCGCTGCCTTGCGCGCGGGCAACCGGCCGGACAGTGCCCGGCTGCGCCGCCATCCTGCCTCGACCAGCCAGAACGCGAGCGCGGCCACCATGGTCACATGCAGGCCGGAAATGCTCATCAGGTGGTTGATGCCGGTGCGCGTGAACAGCTCCCATTGCGCGGCGGGTATTGCCTGCTGGTCGCCGATCGCCAGGGCCGCCAGCACCCCTGCATATGGCGCATCGGCCAGGGTCTGCTCGAAGCGCGCGCGGATCGATTCGCGCGCCCGTTCGATGAGGTATCCCGGGCGCTTCACGACGGTCTCGATGCGCTCCACGCTGCGCCTCACATGGCCAGCCGCCCTGAGGTTGCGTTCGAGCAGCCATGCTTCGGCATCGAAGCCATGGGGATTCACGCTGGCATGCGGACGGCGCAGCCGCACGACGAAGCGCCATCGTTCGGCGGCAGCCGGCGGCCGGCCGGCCGCACGAGTGACCTCGGGGTCCCCCGCCGCTTCGCGCGAGCCGCGCCTGCCGTACCAGGTGAGCATCACACGCCGTGGAACGATGGCCCCATCGGTGAGGACCTGCTCGACATCGAAGGCAAAGCGCACCCCGCGTTCGGTACGCTGGACCATGCCGGCGACAACACCGACCACCTCGATGTCCTGCCGTTCCCATTGCGTGGGCAGCGCATCGCCGAGCCGGATCGTCGCCTGGGTCGCGGACCATGCGAAGCCGGCCATGAAGGCGGCTGCCATGATGGAAGCTGCGGCGACCGTGGAATCGACCGCGGCCCGCGCGGGCGGCTGGCGCAGCGCACTCCGGTCCGAGCCGTGGCTGCGTGCCCGCAGCACTGCCCAGCCGAGCAGGCAGACCGCGGCGGCCGCCGCCGTCCAGGCAATCCGGTCGGTCGGCGGGAGTCCGGGCTGCAACTGCAGCATCACGGTTCCGGCAACCCAGGCCAGTGCGGCGAGGACGAGCGTCACCGGGCGTGACAGGGTCGCTGGTACCGACCTTGCAGTTGGGTTACAGTCCGCGCACTCATGAATGGCAGGCGTTCGTCGTGCCGAGAAAATTCTTCAAGAGATACCTGCCGAGCCATACGAGCATTGTTGAAAACCGCTTTCTGGCGAAGTTCGGATCACTGCTTACCCACCATAATCTCTGGCACCTGCACCGTCGCTCGGTGGCAGGGGGCGTTGCGATCGGTTTGTTCACCGGCCTGATCCCTGGACCCCTGCAGATCCTGACCGGTGCAGCACTGGCCATCCTGTTCCGGGTCAACCTGCCCGCGATGGTGCTCGGCACGTTCTGGACCAACCCGCTGACGATCGTCCCGATCTACATCGTGGGGTACAACATCGGCAGCGTCGCGCTGGGGCTCGGGACGGTCACCGACGTGCCGCAGCCGCAGCCACTGGCAAACCAGGGCTGGCTCGACATGCTGCCGGCGTTCTGGGACTGGTTCACCGGCATGGGCAAGCCGCTGGCGCTCGGCCTGTTCCTGCTCGGCCTGTTCATGGCGGTCGCCGGCTACTTCGCGGTACGCGGGGCCTGGCGGCTCTATGTCGTCCTCGCCTGGAAACGACGTGCACGCAGCCGACATCCGGTGGGCTGAGCGCCCGGTCGCCTGCCAGCCCTCGTTCGGCCCATGCTGACCGGTCGACGCCCCCGCTGGTGGACCGAAGCCTGCCGGGAACTGGCCGTTCGCGACCCACTGCTGGACGAGCTGATCGCGACCCGTGCCCCGCTGCGCGTGGGCAGCCGCGGCAACGCATTCCAGACGCTCGCACGATCGATCGTCGGCCAGCAGATTTCGGTCAAGGCAGCGCAGTCGGTCTGGATGCGCTTCGAGGCTGCCTGCCCCGCGCTGGCGCCTGCCGTCGTGCTCGCGGCGGACCCGACAGCCCTGCGCAGCTGTGGGCTGTCCGGCCGCAAGGTAGAGTACATGCAGGATCTCGCCCGCCATTTCGAGGAGCGGCCGGACGGCCTCGATGGCTGGGCCGGCATGGATGACGATGCGATCGTCGCCGAACTCACCGCCGTGCGCGGCATCGGCGTGTGGACGGTGCAGATGTTCCTGATCTTCCATCTTGCGCGACCGGATGTGCTGCCGGTGGCGGACCTCGGGCTGCGGCGCGCGATCGAACTGGGCTACAGCCGGGGACGACAGACGTCGCCGAACCAGCTCGCGCGGCTGTCCCGGTTGTGGCAGCCCTGGCGTACCGTTGCCACCTGGTACCTGTGGCGCAGCCTCGACCCCGAACCCGTGCTGCACTGACACCGATGGCCGTCGATCCAACCGCCACCGGCGATTCCAGCCACCTGACACTGCGACATGCGGAGTATAGGCAGGCCTGGTCGGAAGGCAGTATCCGCGTCGACATCGATCCGCGCGGTGCCTACCGCTACCTCGCGGCGCAGTCCCTGCTGCCGCTGGTGCAACTGGCCGTCCTCGGCATCGGGGTCGGCATCGCGCTGCTGCTGCACTGGTTTCCGGGCGTCCTCGTGATCATCGCCGGATTCCTGCTACCCCGGCTGTCCAGGGCCAGCGCGCCGGCGTTCATGCTGAAGCGGTCGCTCGAGGATGCAGCGGTCTACGACGACCTGGTGCGCCACGGCATCCTGCGCGTGTTCATGCGTTGAGGCGCCGCCCGGCTCAGTCTGGTCGCAGCCGACCGTCTTCGAGCCGCAGCACGCGTTCAGCCTTCTCGGCCAGGCGCTGGTCGTGCGTGACCATCACCAGGCTGGTACCCCGCACGCGGTTGAGTTCGAGCATCAGTTCGAACATCGCCTCGGCATTCGTGCGGTCGAGATTGCCGGTGGGCTCGTCGGCAAGCACGCAGGCCGGCTCGGTGACCAGCGCCCGCGCGAGCGCCGCTCGCTGGCGTTCGCCGCCGGACAGTTCACCTGGCCGATGCGCGAGGCGGTGCCCGAGACCGACCGCCTGCAGTCCCTCGGTGGCACGCTGCATCGCCTCCGAGCGTGGCAGTCGGCGGATCAGCAGCGGCATCGCGACGTTCTCCAGCGCGGAGAACTCCGGCAGCAGATGGTGGAACTGGTACAGGAAGCCGAGCGCACGGTTGCGCAGCGCCGCCAGCGCGCCCTGCCCCATCGTGTCGACGCGTTCACCGCACAGGCTGACCTGGCCCGCGGTCGCTGCATCGAGCCCGCCGAGCAGATGCAGCAGCGTGCTCTTCCCGGAACCGGAACTGCCGACGATCGCGATGCGTTCGCCGGCGCGCACCTGGAGGTCGACCCCGCGCAGCACCGAGACCTCCCCCAGCGCGGCACCTTCACGATAGATCTTTGCCAGGCCAGTGCATTCCAGCACCGTCGGTCGCTGTCCGCCCTGCGGCGGTTCGCTGCGCAGGTCATTCATAACGCAGTGCCTGCGCGGGATTGATCCGGGACGCGCGCCAGCTCGGATAGAGGGTCGCGAGGAACGATAGCACCAGCGAGATCGAGGCGACGAAGGTGACATCGGCCATGCGTACTTCGGATGGCAGCTCGCTGATGAAGTACACGTCCTTCGCCAGGAACTGCACGCCGAAGGTGCGTTCGATGAACGGCACCACGATGTCGACATTGGAGGCCAGCAGCACGCCGCCACCGACGCCGAGCAGCGTGCCGAAGATGCCGATCAGCGCGCCCTGGATCACGAAGATCGCCATGATGCTGGCAGGTGTGGAGCCGAGCGTGCGCAGGATGGCGATGTCGGCCCGCTTCTCGGTGACAACCATCACCAGCGTGGACACGATGTTGAACGCGGCCACTGCGACGATCAGCGACAGGATGATGAACATCATCCGCTTCTCGATCTCGACGGCGCGGAACCACCCGGCATTGAGGCGCGACCAGTCGGACACGATCGCATCCGCGGTCATCCCGCGCGCGATCTCGCGCGCGATGCGAGGCGCCTGGAACATGTCGACGATCTTCAGGCGCACGCCGGTCACCGTGTCGCCCATCCGGTAGAGCTTCTGCGCGTCCTCCATGTGCACCAGCGCAAGCCCCGAGTCGAACTCGAAATGGCCGGCCTCGAAGATGCCGACCACGGTGAACTGCTTCAGGCGGGGGATCACCCCTGCCGGCGTGATCTGGCCCTGCGGCGCGATCAGCAGCACCTTGTCTCCAACGCCCACCCCCAGCGCGCGTGCCAGCTCGATGCCCAGCACCGTGGTGAAGCTGTCCGGCACCAGCGCCTCGATCGATCCCGCCCGGAGGTAGGTCGCGAAGTCGGCCACCCGTGCCTCGCGCTCGGGAAGGATGCCGCGGATGATCGCGCCGCGCACCACCTGGTCGTTGCCGAGCAGGCCCTGCGCCAGCACGTACGGCGCGCTGCCTCGCACCGCGGGGTTCTGCTCGGCAGTGGCCGCGATCGAAGGCCAGTCGGTCAGGCCGCCTTCCAGGCCGGAGATCTGTACGTGCGCGAGCACGCCGAGGATGCGGTCGCGCACCTCTTTCTGGAATCCGTTCATCACCGACACGACGGTGATCAGCACCGCGATGCCCAGCGCCATGCCGAGGGTCGACACCAGCGAGATGAAGGAAATGAAATTGTTGCTGCGTTTGGCGCGCGTGTAGCGCAACCCGACGAACAGCTCGTAGGGGGACACGGATCGGTCGTCTGTCTCTTTTGCAGCCGATGGGGGCGCGCGAAGTGTGCCACAAGGTCGAGGCAGCCAAGGTTAAGGCGCGGCTGCACGCGACCGACCCGATGCTAGACTGCCCGGGCGGCTGAACCTTCGGCCGTCCTGCCTGCCCACGCGACGACGATACCTTGCACCTGGAACTCCTCATGCCCGCCCTGCTCTGGGCGCAAGGCAACGCCACCGACGTCATGCGCGCAGTTGCGGCACCGACGCTGGAGCGCTGGCTGTCGCGCGGTCGTGCCGGTGCGCCGGTCCCGCTGTCCCCCGATCGATGGCTGTGGCAGCGATTCACCTGCGCAGGCGCGCAGCCGGAGGGCATGCCGGCCGACGGACGGGTCGACGGACGGACGCACACACGGACCGACGGACGGGCCGGCCCCCGGATCGCCGCGGCGCCGGCGCTGCCGGTGGCGCCGGTCACCCTCGCCGGCGACGGCGTCGATCCGGGCAACCGATGGTGGCTGCGTGCAGACCCGGTCCATTTCGTGGTCGGGCGCACCGGGCTGCGGCTGGCGCCGCCATCCCTGCTGCACATGGATGCGGAAGAGGCCGCGGCGCTGGCAGACGCGGTGCGCGACCATTTCCCGCAGCTGGCCGCAAACCTGCACTCGCCCGTGCCGACGCGCTGGTACCTCGGGGCCGACGAGCCGTTCGCGCTCGACACGACCGCACCGGCCGACGCGATCGGCGATGACGTCGACCGCAACCTGCCGCGCGGCGCCGGGCGCCGGCAATGGCTCGGTTTCGTCAACGAGGTCCAGATGCTGTGGTTCGAGCATCCCGTCAACCAGGCCCGCGAGCGGCGCGGTGAACCGGTGGTATCCAGTCTGTGGCTGCATGGTCCGGGACGTCTTCCGGAACCCGGCTTGCCGGGATGCAGCGGCGCCTCGGGTGGCGGCGAACTGCTGGCCGGACTCGCCGCGCTCGCCGGCATTCGCTGGATCCCGGCAGGCGCAGATGGCAGCCGCTGGATGGAAAGCACCGCGGATGGACACTGGCTGCTCGTCCTCGACCAGTTGCTGGGCGCCGCACAGGCCGGCGATCCGTTCGGCTGGCGCGACGCGATCGCACGCCTCGATGCCGACTGGCTGGCCCCGCTCGACCTGGCGCTGCGCAGCGGCCGCATCGATGGCATCGACCTGCGCTGGCCCTCGGACGGCGGCCTGTCGACCGTGCATGTTGCTGCATCCGACCGATTCCGTTTCTGGCGCGCACGACGTCCGCTGGCGACATTTGCCGCACTGCAGCCAGGGGCTGGTGATGCCTGAACTGCTGACGCGCCCGGTACCGGAGACCGCCCGCGATGCGCTCGAGCAGGCCGGCGTGGCACCCGTGCTGGCGCGCGTGTTCGCTGCACGC
>JBIITW010000201.1:0-8573 GCA_044340265.1 Burkholderiales bacterium
TGCGATGAAGGTCGCCGCCGGACTGACCACCGTCGAGGAGGTCCTCAAGGTGGCCCCGCCGCAGGTCGGCGAGCGCCCTGGCGCACGCCGCCAGTGAAACACGACCGCAGGACCTCCGGACTCGCGCGATGAACCAGCCCCGCCCGCTCACCCCGATCGCCGGCGCCGATGCCCCGGCGGGGGTGGCCGCGCCGGATGTGCCGGACGGTCCGAACGAAAAGGTGATCGACGCCATCTTCCGGACGGCTCGCACCGGCATCGTGATCGCAGCGCTGGACGGACGACGCCTGCGCGTCAACACGGCCTTCTGCGAGATGACCGGGTTCGACGAGACGGAACTGCTGGCGCTCGACCTGCGCCGGCAGGTGCATCCGGAAGACCTGGCCAGCAGCCTGTCGCTGCGCAATTCACTGCTCGCCGGCGAGCGCGAGAGCTACACGGCGCACCAGCGCTTCCGGCGCAAGGACGGCACCTGGCTGCTGACCGAGTCCACCGTCTCGACGGTGCGCGACAGCAACGGCCGGCCCTCGTTCAACGTGGTCGTGGTCGACGATCTCTCGGAAAAGATGCGCACTGCACAAGTGCTGGCCGACAGCGAAGACCGCTATCGCGCCACCTTCGACCAGGCCGGGGTCGGCATCACCCACATGGATGCAGACGGCCGCCGCCTGAGCGTGAACCGCACCTTCTGCGAGATGCTCGGCTACACCGAGCAGGAATTCCTGGCCCTGCCGTTCGATGCGCTGCTCCATCCCGATGAAGCCGATGCCATAAGGCTCGCCCGTGACAAGGTGCTGTGCGGCGAACTGAAGGCGTCCACGATGGAACGGCGCTACCGCTGCCGGGACAGCCGCTGGATATGGGGGCAGGTGACGACGACCGCCGTTTCGCGCGGCAGCGGCCGGCCCTCCTACACGATCGCGATCATGCGCGACATCACCGCACGCCGGATCGCGGAGGACGGCCTGCGCGCCAGCGAAGAGCGGTTCCGCGCGACCTTCGAGCAGGCGCCGTTCGCGATCGCGCATGCGGCCCCCGATGGCGCATGGCTGCGCATCAACCGCCGCTTCATCGACATGTTCGGTTATCGGCTCGACGAGCTCGCCGGCCTCACCTGGAACGACCTCAACCATCCGGACGAGATCGCGACGCGCGAGCGCAACGTGCGCCGACTGGCCGCGGGCGAGGCAGAGACGATCACTCGCGAGAAGCGCTACCTGCGCCGCGGCGGCATCGAATTCTGGGGGCAGGTCACGCTGTCCGCGGTGCGCCACCGCGATGGCAGCATCGACTACTTCGTGGCATCGATCGAAGACATCACCGAGCGACGGGGCGCGGCCGACGCGATGCGCGACAGCGAGGCCCGCTTCCGCAGCCTGATCGAGTTCTCGGCCGACTGGTACTGGGAGCAGGACGCGCAACTGCGCTTCACGGTGATGTCCGGCGGCGCAGTCGCATCGCGTGACCTGGCGGCCGACGACTACCTGGGCCGGCACCTGTGGGACATGCCCTGGCTGCCTGGCACGGATGAATCGGAATGGAAGGCACATCGTGCACAGGTCGCCCGCCACGAGCCGTTCCGGGATCTCGTCCTGTCCCGGCTCGCATCGGACGGCACCGTGCGCCATGTGTCCATCAGCGGCGAGCCGGTCTTCGCCGCGGACGGCAGCTTCCGCGGCTATCGCGGCGTGTCGAGCGATGTCACCCATCGCGTGGCTTTCGAGCGCCGCCTGCAGGAGCGCGAGATCGAGAACCGCCTGCTCGCCGAGATCGTCGCCCAGAGCCAGGATGCGATCGTCACCCGCGACTTCGACAATCTGATCGTCACCTGGAACACCGGCGCGACGCGGCTGTTCGGACATGCAGCCAGCGAAGCGATCGGGCGCAACGCGACCGAGCTGCTGGCGGCCGACCCTTCGCCGGAGAACGTCGCACGCCACGTGGAGCGGCTGCGCGCCGGGGTGTCGCTGACCCGCCGCACGCGCAGCCGCACCGCCGATGGACGGCTGCTCGAAGTCGAGGTCAGCCTTTCGCCGCTGCGCGATGCCGAGGGACGGCTGATCGGACAGATCACCATCTCGCGCGACCTGACCGCGCGCATCGAGACCGAACAGGCGCTGCGCGAGAGCGAAGCGCGCAACCGCCTGCTGGCAGGCGTGGTCGACCAGACCACCGAGGCAATCATCACCAAGGACCTCGAAAACCGGGTACTCACCTGGAACCGGGGCGCCACGGCGCTGTTCGGCTACACCGCCGAGGAAGCGATCGGCAAGAACATCTCGACGCTGGTCATCCCGGGCGCGGACGCCGAGCGCGTCGCATCGGCGGTGGCCGACACCCGTGCCGGGCGCACCCATTCCCGCTTCGAGGCGCGGCGCGCGCGCAACGGCCGCACCTTCGACGTGGAGGTTTCCTATTCGCCGCTTTACTCCGCGGAAGGCGAGCATATAGGCGAGATCAGCATCGCCCGCGACATCACGTCCAGGCTGAGCGCCGAGCGTGCGCTGCGCTCCAGCGAAGCGCGCAGCCGCCTGCTCGCCGCCGTGGTCGAGCAGAGCGCGGAAGCCATCGTCATCAAGGACCTGGACAACATCATCCTGTCGTGGAACGCAGGCGCCGAACGCATGTATGGCTGGAGCCAGGCCGAAGCCGTCGGCAGGAACATCACCCTGCTCGTCCGGCCGGCGGCATCGGGTGCCGATGTCGCGCGCCGGATCGCCCGGCTCAGGCGTGGCGAACCGGGCGCCTGGCGCGCGGTGAGCCACCGCCGTGACGGCACCCGGATCCATGTCGACGTCAACGTATCCCCGCTGTTCGACGAGAACGGCCGCCACATCGGCGAGATCACGATGGTGCGCGACATCACCGAACGCGAGCGCGCGGAGTCGGCGCTGCGCGCGACGGAGGCACGCAATCGCGAACTTGCGCTGATCGTCGACCAGAGCTACGACGCGATCATCACCAAGGATACCGCCAACCGCATCCTGACCTGGAACCGTGGCGCCGAACGCATCTTCGGATGGTCCACGGGCGAGGTGCTCGGGCGGAACTTCCTCGCGCTGATGAGACCCGATGCAGACGAGGCCGAGCTGCGCGCAGCGATAGACCGCATCGCCCGGCGCCAGGCCGAGACCTGGGAGACCGTGCGCACCACCAAGGCCGGCCAGCCGATCCATGTCGAGGTGACGGTGTCACCGCTGTTCGACGACGACGGGAAGCACCTGGGCGAGATCAGCATCAATCGGGACATCACGCAGCGCGTGCAGGCGGAAGAGGCGCTGCGCGACCACCGGCTGTTCCTCGAGCAGGCGCAGGAGGTCGGCGGCATCGGCAGCTGGGCGCTTTCGCTCACTGACGGCAGGCTCACCTGGAGCGACGAGACGGCGCGCATCTTCGGCATCGCTCCCGGCGCCTTCGATGGCCGGGAAGAGACGTTCTATGAACGGATCCACCCTGACGACACGGAGCGGGTACGCGCGGAAAACGAGCAGGCGGTGACCGCCCGCGCGCCATTCACCAACGAGTTCCGCATCCTTCGCCCCGACGGCACGCAGCGCTGGATCTACGAGCACGCGGCCATCATCTGCGACGACCATGACCGCCCGCTGCGCGTGGTCGGCGTCGCCCAGGACATCACCGAGCGCCGGGCAGCACAGGAGCGCATCGAGTTCCTGGCCACGCGCGATCCGCTGACCGAGTTGCCCAACCGACTGCTGCTGCGTGACAGGATCACCCATGGCATGGCCAGTGCCGCGCGCAACGGCACCCAGTTCGCGCTGCTGTTCATCGACCTCGACCGCTTCAAGACGATCAACGACTCCCTGGGACACCGCGTCGGTGATGAATTGCTGAAGCAGGTCGCCGAGCGCCTGGCGCGCTGCGTGCGCATGGAGGACACGCTCGCGCGCCTGGGTGGCGACGAGTTCGTCGTGCTGCTGCAGGGACTGAACGATTCGCAGGTCGCGTCGCAGGTCGCACGCAAGGTGCTGAAGCTGCTGGCCCGTCCGTACCTGATCGAAGGCCACCAGCTGTCGAGTTCGTGCAGCATCGGCATCGCCCTCTACCCGACCGACGGCACCGATGCGCAGGCCTTGATGAAGAATGCCGACGCGGCGATGTACCACGCCAAGGAACGTGGCCGCGGAAACTACCAGTACTTCTCGGCCGATCTGCATTCGCGGGCGGTGGAACGGCTCTCCATCGAGACCGCGCTGCGCCGTGCCCTCGAACGCGACGAGTTCGAACTGCATTTCCAGCCGCAGGTGCGGATGTCGGACTCGAAGGTGGTCGGGATGGAGGCACTGCTGCGCTGGAACCATCCGGACGAGGGCCTGCTCGCACCCGGACGCTTCATCCGCATCGCCGAGGAGAGTGGCCTGATCGTGCCCCTCGGCGAATGGGCGCTCGATGCCGCCTGCGCACAGATGCGCGCGTGGCTCGACGCCGGCTTGCAGCCGCCGCGGCTGGCCGTCAACGTATCGGTCGGCCAGCTGTCGCGCAGCTTCGTGCGCAGCGTCGGACGCATCCTCCAGGCACACCGCATCGACGGCTCGCAGCTCGAGCTCGAGATGACCGAGAGCCTGCTGATGCAGCAGGTGGATGAGAACGTGAAGCTGCTGCAGCGGCTGGGCGACCTGGGAGTGCAGGTCGCGCTGGACGACTTCGGCACCGGCTATTCATCGCTCGCCTACCTGAAGAAGTTCCCGATCGACGCGCTGAAGATCGACCGCACCTTCGTGCGCGACATCGTCGATGACCCGGACGATTCCGCGATCACCGCGGCGGTGGTTTCCATCGGGCACCACATGCAGCTGCGCGTGGTGGCCGAAGGCGTCGAGACGGCCGAGCAGCTGGACATCCTGCAGTCGATGGGCTGCGATGAATACCAGGGATACCTGTTCAGCCGGCCGCTGCCGGTGCAGGCGTTCGGCGCGCGGTTCCTGTCGTCGACAGACCGGGCGCCGTCGCCCCCCCCGTCCATGCCACTGGCCTGAAGTCCTGCGTCAGGGCGCGAGTCAGCACTCGAGTCAGCGCGCGAGCGACCGCATCGCCCGATCGAGCCCTTCCAGGCTGAGCGGGAACATGCGATCGCCCATCAGCTTGCGGGTGAGCGCGATCGACTCGTGGTACTCCCAGCGCACTTCAGGCTGCGGGTTGATCCAGGCGGCATGGCTGTAGACATCGAGCAGGCGTTGCAGCCAGGCGGCGCCGGCCTCTTCATTGTTGTGCTCGACGCTGCCCCCGGCCAGCAGGATCTCGTACGGACTCATCGTCGCATCGCCCACGATCACCAGCTTGTAGTCGTTGCCGAACTTGTGCAGCACGTCCATCAGCCGGGTGCGTTCGTCGAAGCGACGGCGATTGTCCTTCCATACCGACTCGTAGACGAAATTGTGGAAGTAGAAGTACTCGAGGTGCTTGAACTCGCCGCGTGCCGCTGAAAACAGCTCTTCGACGACGCGGATGTAGTCGTCCATGGAGCCGCCCACATCGAGGAACAGCAGCACCTTCACTGCGTTGTGGCGCTCGGGCACCAGCTTCAGGTCGAGCCAGCCGGCGTTGCGCGCGGTCGAGCGGATGGTGTCGTCGAGGTCGAGCTCCTCGGCGGCGCCCTCGCGCGCAAAGCGGCGCAGCCGGCGCAGGGCGACCTTGATGTTGCGCGTGCCCAGTTCCACGTCGGAATCGAAGTTGCGGAACTCGCGCCGGTCCCAGACCTTCACCGCGCGGCGGTTGCGCGATTCATGCTGGCCGATGCGCACGCCCTCGGGGTTGTAGCCGTAGGCCCCGAACGGACTGGTGCCCGCGGTACCGACCCACTTCGACCCGCCCTGGTGGCGACCCTTCTGCTCCTCGAGGCGCTGCCGGAGCGTCTCCATCAGCTTGTCCCAGCCGCCGAGCGATTCGATCAGCTTCTTCTCTTCGTCGGTCAGCAGCTTCTCGGCCTGGCGGCGAAGCCATTCGTCCGGGATCGCGGTGCGCAGGTCGGCCGGCTGCGACATCACGCCCTTGAAGTAGGCGCCGAACACGCGGTCGAAGCGGTCGAGGTTCGACTCGTCCTTCACCAGCGCGGTACGCGCGAAGTAGTAGAAATCGTCCATGCTGCCCCAGGCGACATGGCGCTGCAGCCCCTCGATCAGCGTGAGGAACTCGCGCAGCGAGACCGGCAAGCCGGCCTTCTTCAGTTCGAACAGGAAGTCGATCAGCACCGGGCTTCCTCCTTGACATCGGCGATCATGCGCCAGCGTTCGAGCTTGGCCTCGAGACCGATGGTCAGCGCCGGGCTCGACGAGGGCAGGATGCAGGTCTGGTAGCCACGCGCCGCGAACCAGTGGCTGCTGCGGCCCGCGGTCGCGCCATTGAAGAACACGCGGCGCAACGCAGGCAGCCGGGCCAGCACCGGCTCGACCGGGCTGGGAATCGCATCGCGGATCGCGCTGTCCAGGCTGCCCTGGCGCACGCATTCCGAAATGACGTCCCACAGGCCGATGCGGTGCGAGAGCAGCCGCTGCAGTCGCTGCGGGTAGGCGAGGTCAGGCAGCGGTTCGCCCAGCACCGCGCCCATCAGGCGCCAGAAGTGGTTGCGCGGATGGCCGTAGTACTGGCCCGCGCCAAGCGAGGCGGTGGAAGGGAAGCTGCCCAGCACCAGCGTGTGCACCTGCGGGTCGACCACCGGTGGAAACCCGGCGGCACGGCCGTCACGGGCGGCGGCGATGGCCATCATCGGGGGCGACCGTCAGCCCTTTCGCCGCGACATGAAGATCAGCCGCTCGAACAGGTGCACGTCCTGCTCGTTCTTCAGCAGTGCGCCGTGCAGCGGCGGCAGGATCTTGCCGTTGTCGTTGCTGCGCAGGGCCTCGGCCGGGATGTCCTCGGCCATCAGCAGCTTCAGCCAGTCGAGCAGTTCCGACGTCGACGGCTTCTTCTTCAGGCCCGGCACCTCGCGCAGCTCGAAGAACGCCTCCATCGCCTCGCGAACCAGCGCCTGCTTGATGCCCGGGAAGTGGACATCGACGATCTGCGCCATCGTGTCGCGGTCCGGGAAGCGGATGTAGTGGAAGAAGCAGCGGCGCAGGAAGGCGTCGGGCAGCTCCTTCTCGTTGTTGCTGGTGATGATGATCAGCGGCCGGTGCGTCGCGCGCACCAGCTGGCGCGTCTCGTGCACGTAGAACTCCATGCGGTCGAGTTCGCGCAGCAGGTCGTTCGGGAACTCGATGTCCGCCTTGTCGATCTCGTCGATCAGCACCACCGACGGCTCGGCGCATTCGAACGCCTCCCACAGCTTGCCGCGCACGATGTAGTTCGAGATGTCGGCGACCTTCGCCTCGCCGAGCTGGGAATCGCGCAGGCGCGACACCGCGTCGTATTCGTACAGGCCGTGCTGCGCCTTGGTGGTCGACTTCACATGCCATTCGAACAGCGGCCGCCCCAGCGCGCCGGCCACTTCCTCGGCCAGCATGGTCTTGCCGGTGCCTGGCTCGCCCTTGATCAGCAGCGGGCGCTGCAGCGTGACCGCGGCATTGACCGCCATCTTCAGGTCGTCGGTGGCGATGTAGCGTTCGGTGCCGGTGAACATCGTGTCGGGCCTCTCGGGCAGATGCGTCGTGAATGCTGTCGGATTGCGTGCGGACGATTATAGTGCCCGGGCTACAATCGCTGCCCGCCTCCTCGCCGTCCACGCCCGCGGAATCCAGAACATGCCCCGCTTCGCAGCGAACCTGTCCTTCCTGTTCCACGAGGTGCCGTTCGAGCAGCGCTTCGCACGCGCCGCAGCGGCCGGCTTCACCGGCGTCGAATACTTCTTCCCCTATGCCCTGCCCGCCGCGCGCATCGCCGGGCTGCTCGAGGAGAACCGGCTGACGCAGGTGCTGTTCAACCTGCCGGCAGGCAACTGGGAGGGCGGGGAGCGTGGCATCGCCACCGATCCTGGCCGCGTCGGGGAGTTCCGGGACAGCGTCGGCCTCGCCCTGGAGTACGCGGTCGCGCTCGGATGCAGACAGGTCAACTGCCTTGCGGGCATCCCGCCGGAAGGCGCCGACCCGACCCGGATACGCGACACCTTCATCGACAACCTGCGCTATGCCGCCGGCGAGGCCGCCGCAGTCGGCGTTCGCATGCTCTCCGAACCGATCAACAGCCGCGACATGCCCGGCTTCTACCTGAACCGCTCGGCGCAGGCGATCGGGCTGTTCGACGAGGCAGGCAGCGACAACCTCTACCTGCAGTACGATGTCTATCACATGCAGGTGATGGAGGGCGACCTGGCCCCGACCCTCTCCCGCCTGCTGCCACGCATCGCGCATATCCAGTTCGCCGACACGCCGGGCCGGCACCAGCCGGGCACCGGCGAAATAAACTTCCCGTTCCTGTTCAGCCATGTCGACCGCATCGGCTACACCGGCTGGATGAGCGCGGAATACAAGCCGCTGGGCGGCACCGAAGCCAGCCTGGGCTGGCTCCCGATCGGTCCTGCGGAAGCGCGGGCCTGAACACGACCGGCCCCGCGCAATCGCGGGCCTGAACGACTGGCAGAGGAAACGGAAATGGCAGATATCGGATTCGTGGGACTGGGCATC
>JBIITW010000031.1:0-29538 GCA_044340265.1 Burkholderiales bacterium
CCGACATCATGAACGGATCCATCTCGCTCGACTTCGAACCGGTGCCCACCGCCCTTCCGCACATCAAGGCGGGACGGCTGCGCCCGATCGGCGTCACTTCGTCGCGCCGGTCGCCGGCGCTCCCGGACGTCCCGACCATCGCCGAAGGCGGCCTCACCGGTTACGAGATGAGCCTGTGGACCGGCATGCTGGCCCCGCGCGGTACACCTCGCCCGGTGATCGACCGCCTGAATTCGACGATGGCGGTCGTGCTTGCGTCTGCCGAGATCAAGGAACGCCTGCTCGGACTGGGTGCCGCGCCGATGGGCGATACCCCCGAGGCCTTCGGCGAATTCATCCGGCGCGAACTCGTGCGCATGGGCGAAGTGGTGAAGGCGTCAGGCGCCGTCGCCCAGTAGCAGACCGGGACATCTTCGCCCTTCCCCCCGACATCCGTCCACCCCGCGCAGGACCCGCACACCATGGCAAGCCGAAAGAACCCTGCAGCTTCCTCAACCGCGAAGGCGGCAAGCCCGAAGCGTTCGCACAGCACCGCATCCGCGATCTCGCCGCTGACGGCGGAACTGTCGAGCTACATCGCAGCCGCCGCGCGCAGCGCACTGCCGCCGCCGGTGGTCGAGAAGACCAAGCATCACCTGCTCGACACGCTGGCCGCGATGATCAGCGGGTCGCGCCTCGAACCCGGCGAAATCGCGGTCTCCTACGTGCGATCACTCGGCGGCACGCGTGAAGCCTGCGTGCCCGGCACCTCGCTGGTGACCACGGCATACAACGCCGCACTGGCCGGGGGCATGCTCGCGCACGCAGACGAGACCGACGACTCGCACCAGCCGTCGTTCCACCACCCCGGCTGCTCGGTGGTGCCGGCGGCGCTGGCGATGGCCGAGCGGGAAGGTCGCGGCGGACGCCAATTGCTGCGCGCGATCGCGCTCGGCTACGACATTGGCGCCCGCGCGAGCTTCGCGCTGGGCGCGATCCGGTTCCACCTGGCGGGGCATTCGACCCACAGCTTCGGCGCCCATTTCGGCGCCGCAGCTGCGGCCAGTTCGATGGCCGGACTCGACGCGACACAGGTCCGATACGCCCTGTCCTACGCAGCCCAGCAGGCCTCGGGCATCTCGACCTGGATGCGCGACCCGGATCACATCGAGAAGGCGTTCGACTTCGGCGGCATGCCATCGAGCCATGGGCTCGCGGCCGCCGCGATGGTCGCGCACGGCTTCACCGGCGTGCCGGACGTGTTCGCCGGCGAGCGCAACTTCTTCGTTGCATTCTCGTCGCCGCATGTACGACCCGAGCGGCTGGTCCAGGAGCTCGGGTCGACCTACGAGATCATGAACTCGAACATCAAGAAATGGTCGGTAGGGTCGCCGATCCAGGCCGCCCTCGATTCGACCGAGGCGCTGGTCGAGGCGCACGGCGTGAAGGCAGCCGACGTGAAACGGGTGGTGGTCGAGATCCAGGACCATGAAGCCGCCGTCGTGAACGACCGCGACATGCCGGACATCTGCCTGCAGCACCTGGTCGCCCTCGTGCTGCTCGACGGCACCGTGACCTTCGCCACCTCGCACGATACTGCACGCATGAAGGACCGGCAGGTGCTCGCGGTGCGCAAGCGCATCGAACTGAAGCCTTCACCGGCGCTGACTGCCGCGGGTGGGCGACAGGCCATCGTCACGCTGCACCTGGCCGGCGGCGGATCGCTGCGCCACCACACCGAAGTCGTCAAGGGCACGTGGCAGAACCCGATGTCGCGCGCCGAGGTCGAGGCGAAATGCATCGACCTGCTGCAGCCGATCCTGGGCAAGCGCCGCACCCGTGGCCTGATCGACCAGGTGTGGAACATCGAAAAGATCGACGACATCCGCGCGCTGCGTCCCCTGCTGCGCGCCTGAAGCAGAATCCGCAACGGAAGGATACCCATGACGAACGCATACCCGAACACCGCGACCGCCCAGGCCGCGGCCTTCATCGAATCGCTGACCCCCGCCATGATCCCGCGCGAGGCCGCACGCATCGGACGCCGCTGCGTGCTCGACGGCCTGTCCGTGATGATCGCCGGACTCGCCGAAGAGACCTACGTGCTGCTGGCCGACGACGTGCAGGAACAGGGCGGGCGTAAGGACGCACTGCTGTTCGGCCGCGGCCGGATGAAGGTGCCCGCCCCGCTTGCCGCGCGCGTGCTCGGCGGCGCCGGCCACGCCCACGACTGGGACGACACGCAGGTATCGAACGACCCGCGCCACCAGTACGGCCTGCTCACCCACCCGACCGTACCGCCACTGGCCGCCGCGCTGGCGGTGTCGCAGTTGCGCATCAGCCAGGGCCACAAGGTCAGCGGTGCAGACTTCTTCACGGCCTTCATGGCCGGCTTCGAAGTCGAATGCAAGCTGTCCGAGTGGCTGCTGCCGTTCGTCTACAAGGAACGCTCGTTCCACTCCAGCGGCGTCGTCGGCCTGTTCGGCGCAGCCGCTGCCAGCGCCAAGCTGCTCGGCCTGAGCGGCGACACGCTGCGCATGGCACTGTCGATCTGCGCCAGCATGGCAGCGGGTTGCCGGGTCAACTTCGGCACCATGAGCAAGCCGCTGCAGGTCGCACGCGCGGCGGAGAACGGCGTGACCGCGGCCCTGCTCGCACAGCGCGGCTTCACGGCGGACCTGAACGGCCTCGACGGCGAATGGGGCTTCTTCCGCGTCTATGGCAACGGCTGCTTCCCGGAGAAGACGGCCCAGGGCTTCGGCGGCGAGAAGAAGCAGCAGTGGTCGATCGTGAGCCCCGGTGTATCGGTCAAGCCCTACCCCTCGGGCATCCTCACCCACCAGACGATGGACGGCATGCTCGAACTGCTGCGCGGCGAGTCCATCAAGCCGGAGATGATCGAGCGCATCGACATCCACGCCGGCAGCAACGTGCTCAACCCGATCCGCTTCGCGGTCGCGAAGACGCACCTGCAGGCGAAGTTCTCGATGGCCGGCCTGCTCACCATGATCATCCTGCGCCATCGCGCCGGGCGGCAGGAGTTCACCAACGAGTTCATCGGTTCACCGGCCGCGCAGGACATGCAGGCACGCATCCATACCCATGTCGACCCGCAGATCGAGGCACAGGGGATGGAGATCATCCGCTCGCGCATCGAGCTTACGACGAAGGACGGCCGGCGCTTCGTGCACTGGGCACCCGAAGCCTACCGGGGCGGACCGCTCAACCCGCTGACCGACGACGACCTGGCGGCCAAGCTGGCCGCCTGCGCCGACGGCCTGCTCGACCGCGAGCGCCAGGACAAGCTGCTGCGCGCGGTCCGGCGGGTGGACAAGCTCGCCAATGCCGCGATGATCCCGAGGTTGATCCAGCCCTGATCCGCCGCGCGCGTACGCTGCCAGTCGGTCGTCGGTGAACCTCAGGCATCTGCGCTACCTGGTGGTCCTCGCGGAGGAACGCCATTTCCACCGCGCGGCGGAAAGGCTGCACATCAGCCAGTCGACGCTGTCGTCCGCGCTCCACCAGCTCGAGGAAGAGCTCGGCGTGCCCCTGGTACGCCGGGACCGCAGGCGCTTCGACGCACTGACCGAGCCGGGCGTGGTCGCGCTGGCCGAAGCGCGCCGTGTGCTGGGAGCGTGCGCCACCATGGAGGCCGCGCTGGCCAGCCTCGGGGCAGAGGTGACCGGGAACGTGACACTCGGCGTGATCCCCACCGCGGAGCCGACGCTGCCGGCCTTCACGATCGCGCTGGCAGCGGCTGCCCCGCGCATCGCCGTGCGCGAGCGGTTGATGAACACCCGCGACATCGTGCAATCGGTGCTCGACCGTTCGATCCACGCCGGCATCGCCTATGTCGATTTCGACCTCGATCCGCGCATCCAGGTGCAGCCGCTGTACGACGAGCATTACGTGGTCTGCGGTCCCGCGAAGCGGCTACCACGGGCACTTCGCCCCGTCCCCTGGTCCGATGCAGCGCAGTTGCCCCTGGCCATGTTGACGCCGGACATGCGCAACCGACAGATACTGGATCGGCACTTCGACACGCTCGGCCTGCGTCCTGTACCCCGCATCGAACTGAACAGCGTGCTTGCGGTGCTGGCGCATGTACACGCGACCGATTGCTGCGCCATCGTGCCTGCAGCCGCGACGCGTTTCGTACGTCATGTGCCGCGGCTGGCCGTCCGCCCGATGGGAGAGCCCGCGCTGGCGGTGCCGGTCGGCCTGCTGCTGCGCCGGGAGGCGCCACTGCCACCGCTGTCACGCTCGTTGCTCGCGGCCGCCTCCAAGGCGGGCCTGGAGAGCACGGAGGGCATGCAGGGCTTCATCGACTGAAGCGATCAGCAGATCGCAAAAATCCGTTTGCGCACGACCCGCGCTGGCGGCGACAGTGCGTCTTTCCCTCCCAGGTACCGCACGATGAACGCCCCCCTGCCGAACGACCCGCGCAGCCTGCTGCACCTGCCGCGCACCGAACTTCTGATCGACGGCGCCTGGCGCGCGGCCAGCGATGGCGGCACCTTCGAGACACTGGATCCATCAACCGCGGAGCGGATCGCCGACGTCGCCCATGCCACGTCTGTCGACGTCGATCGCGCGGTGTGCGCCGCGCGCGTTGCGCTGACCGCAGGCCCATGGGCACGCATGCCGGGCCGGGAGCGCGGGCGACTGATGCACCGGCTGGCGGATGCGCTGGAGCGGGAATCCGAGCGCTTCGTAGCCCTGGAGGCGATCGACGCGGGCAAGCCGCTCGCCGCGACGCGGCGCCAGGACATCCCGGCCGCGATCGACTGCCTGGCCTACTACGCAGGATGGGCGGACAAGCTGCATGGCGAGACCATTCCGGTGCGCGCGGGAGCGATCACCACCACCCAGCGTGTCCCGGTCGGGGTCGTCGCGGCGATCGTTCCCTGGAACTTTCCGTTGATGAACGCCTGCTGGAAACTCGGGCCGGCCCTGGCTGCCGGGTGCACGGTGGTGCTGAAGCCTGCGGAACTCACGCCGCTGTCCGCGCTCGCGCTGGGCGAACTCGCGCTGGAGGTGGGCTTTCCCCCGGGCGTGCTCAACATCATCCCGGGCTTCGGATCGACCACCGGGCAGGCGCTGATCGAACATCCGGGAATCGACAAGATCGCGTTCACCGGATCTCCGGCGACCGGGCGCGTGATCATGCATGCAGCCGCACGGCACATCGTGCGCACCAGCCTCGAACTGGGTGGCAAGTCGGCGAACATCGTGTTCGCCGACGCGGACCTCGACCGGGCGGCACGCATGGCGGCCGCCGGCGCCTTCTTCAACGCAGGACAGGTCTGTTCCGCCGGAACGCGGCTCCTGGTCGAGGCATCCGTGCACGATGCGTTCGTCGAGCGCCTGGCTGCGCATGCGAGGCGGATCGTGGTCGGCGATCCGTTCCTGCCGGGCACCACCATGGGGCCCATCGTCTCGGCGGCCCAGCTCTCCCGCATCCGGGCGTTCGCGCAGCCGGATGCCTGCGAAGGGGCCGAGGTCTGGAGTCCCGACTGTGACCTGCCGGGCGCCGGCTTCTACATGCGACCGACCCTGATCCTCGGCGCCCGCAACGAGATGCGGGTTGCGCGCGAGGAGATCTTCGGGCCTGTCGCATGCGTGATCCCGTTCGAGGAGGCGCAGCAGGCGGTCTCCATCGCGAACGATTCACCCTACAGCCTCGCTGCCGGGGTATGGAGCAGCGACCACCGGCGTGCAAGGCGCACCGCCGAGGCGCTACGTGCCGGGACGGTCTGGATCAACACGTACGGCTACACCGATGCACGGTTGCCGTGGGGCGGATGCGGTGGCGACTCCGGCATCGGGCGGGACCTCGGGGCCTCGGCACTGCGCGCCTACACGGAGGAGAGGACGTTCTGGGAGGCGCTGGACTGAGCTAAGCTCGGCGCATGCGCGGGCGCAACCTGCCGGCGCCGACACGGAGCTTCCAGATGATGACCGACAGGACCATGCCGCACTCGCTGCTGCTGGCTGCAAGCATTGCAGGCGCGCCCTTCATCGCCCTGCTGCCTTCGATCGCTTCGGCCCAGGCCTGGCCTGCCAAGCCGATCCGCATGATCATTCCGTTCCCGCCGGGCGGCGCCACCGACCTGATCGGCCGCCTCTCGGCGCAGCGCCTGACCGAGACCCTGGGCCAGCCGGTCCTGGTCGAGAACCGGGGCGGTGCCGGCGGCACCATCGGTACCGACCTGGGCATGCGCGCGGCGCCGGACGGCTACACGCTCACCTTCAGCGTGGCGAGCTATGCGGTGAATCCGAGCCTCTACAAGCTCGCCTTCGATCCGGTGAAGGACATCCAGCCGATCATCCAGCTGTCGCAGGGCCCGATCCTGATCGCAGCCCATCCTTCGCTGCCGATCAAGTCGGTGCGCGACCTGATCGCGCTGTCGCGGAAGAACCCGGGCGGCGTGAACTTCTCGACCACCGGGCAGGGCACCATCAGCCACCTCGCGGCGGAACACTTCATGTCGATGGCCGGCGTGCGCATGACGCACATCCCCTACAAGGGAACCGGGCCGGCGCTGGCCGACACGGTGGCGGGACACGTGACCCTCACCTTCGGCAATGTGTTCGCCACCCTGCCGCTCGCCCGTGCCGGCAAGCTGCGCGGGATCGCCGTGACCAGCGCGCAGCGCATCGCGGGCGACACCAGCATCCCGACCATCGCGGAGTCCGGCGTGCCGGGCTACGAGATCGTGCTCTGGCACGGCCTGCTCGGTCCACGCGGGCTGGCGCGCCCCATCGTCGACCGGTTGAATGGCGAACTCAACCGGACACTGAAGTCGAAGGAGATGGTCGATCGTCTCGAGGGCGATGGCCTGTCCGCGGCCGGCGGCACGCCGGAGGCCTTCGGCGAACGCATCGCCAAGGACATCGACCTCTATCGCAGGATCGTCGCGAAGGCGGGCATCAAGGCAGAATGATCGCCCCCGCGTGGGGCGCAGGCGCCAGGCGCTGCCCACCCGGCATGCGGTTTGCGTAAACTGACGTTGACCTCGCGCCGATGCTGCGATTGCTTCGTGACCTGCGGACGCCCGGATGCCTCATGACGTCACCCTGATCACCACGCTCGCGGCCGGCTTCGGCCTTGCGCTGGCATTCGGATTCATCGCTGCCCGGTTCGGGCTGCCCGCGCTGGTCGGCTACCTGCTCGCCGGCATTGCGATCGGGCCCGCAACGCCCGGCTTCGTCGCCGACGCCGCGATCGCAGCGCAGCTCGCGGAGATCGGGGTGATGCTGCTGATGTTCGGGGTCGGACTCCATTTCTCGATCGACGACCTGCTCGCCGTGCGCAGGATCGCGCTTCCCGGCGCGATCGTGCAGATGGCGGTGGCCACCGCGCTTGGCGCCGGAGTGGCCCTGCTCTGGGGCTGGCCGATCGGTGGTGTACTGGTATTCGGGCTGTCGCTTTCCGTGGCCAGCACGGTCGTCCTGCTGAAGGCGCTCGAATCGCGGGGACTGCTCGACTCCGCCAACGGCCGCATCGCGATCGGCTGGCTGGTCGTCGAGGACCTGGCAATGGTGCTGGTGCTGGTGATGCTGCCGGCCCTGGCCCCCGCCCTTGGCGGCCACATGCAGGACGGTGTGTCGCGCGGGGCCGGCATGGATCTTCTGCTGACGCTGGCGCAGGTAGCCGGCTTCATCGCGTTCATGCTGGTCGTCGGCCGCCGACTCTTCCCCTGGCTGCTCTGGCATGTGGCGAAGACCGGCTCGCGCGAACTGTTCACGTTGTGCGTCGTGGCCGCCGCATTGGGCATTGCCTACGGATCCGCTGCATTGTTCGGGGTGTCGTTCGCGCTTGGTGCCTTCTTCGCCGGCATGGTCTTGCGCGAATCGGAATTCAGCCAGCGAGCGGCCGAACAGACCTTGCCACTCCAGGATGCATTCGCCGTGCTGTTCTTCGTGTCCGTCGGGATGCTGTTCGATCCCGCCGTTCTGGTCGAGCGGCCGATGCAGGTGCTGGCGACCGTTGCGATCATCGTGCTCGGCAAGTCCCTCGCCGCAGTCGCGCTGGTGCTGGCCTTCCGCTATCCAGCCAACACCGCGCTTACCGTGTCCGCGAGCCTCGCCCAGATCGGCGAGTTCTCGTTCATCCTGGCCGGGCTCGGGGTGGTGCTCGGCCTTCTGCCGAAGGAAGGCCAGAGCCTGATCCTCGCCGGCGCCATCCTCTCCATCGCGATCAATCCCCTGGTCTTCCGCAGCATCGAGCCCGTGCGCCGCTGGCTGGCGCGAAACCCGGCCATGGCCCGCCGCATCGAACCGGCAGGCAACCCCATGGCCGAACTGCCGATGTCCACCGACGCGAAGTACCTCGCCAACCAGGTGGTGCTGGTCGGCTGGGGACGGGTCGGCAAACGCATCGCGGCGTCCCTCGCCGAGACGGGCGTACCGTTCGTCGTGGCCGACGAGAACCGGGAATCGGTCGAGACGCTGCGCGAGCGCGGCATCCCGGCCGTATGGGGCAATGCGACCGATCCGATGGTGCTGGTGCAGGCGCATATCCGCGACGCACGAGCGATGGTCATCGCAACCCCGGAAACGATCGAAGTACGACGGATGGTCGAGATCGCGCGCACCCTCAATCCAGGCATCGAGATCGTCGTGCGCAGCCCCAACGGCGAGGAAGCAAGGCTGCTGGAGGCGGAAGACGCAGGCAAGGCGTTCGTCGCCGAGCAGGAGCTCGCCGCGGCCATGGTTCGGCATGTGCTCGAACACGTGGAAGGACGCCGTAGCCGGCCGACGCATTGAGGACGATCGACACGATCGGCTGCTCTTCTCCTGCCGGCTGCCTGCGTTGACGCTGCCCGGACGCATGCGTACGCTTCCCAGGGCGTTCGCGACCGATCGGCCAATCCACCTCAGCCGACCCGCTACAACCTGCATGCACCTTCCGGAGGCCCACCCCATGCGCTGCGTTCGTTCCGTCGTTCTGCCGCTGTCCATCGCACTGCTTCCCGGTGCGGCCCTGGCACAGGAACCGTGGCCGGCCAAGCCGCTGCGCATGATCGCGCCGTTCCCTCCCGGCGGCACCACCGACGTGCTCGGCCGCATCATCGCCCAGCGGCTGTCCGACGCACTGGGTCGGCAGGTGGTGGTCGAGAACCGGCCCGGCGTCGGCGGCAACCTGGGCAACGAGTTCGCCGCCAGGCTGCCCCCCGACGGATACAACATCCTGCTGAGCAGCAGCGCCCAGCTGGTCACCAATCCGCATCTCTACAAGCGGCTGGGCTTCGACCCGCTGAACGATTTCTCTCCGGTGTCGCTGGTGGCGGGGTCGGGCCAGGTGCTGGTCGTCCATCCTTCGGTGCCGGTGAAGACGGTGCAGCAGCTGGTGGCGATCGCACGTGCGAAGCCGGGCAGCCTCAACTTCGGCTCCGGTGGCCGCGGAACGCCTGCGCATATCGCGGGCGAGGTGTTCCAGGTCGCCACCGGGACGAAGCTGGTCCACGTGCCGTACAAGGGTGGCGGCCTCGCGGTGATCGATCTCGTGGCAGGACAGATCGACATGGTGATGTCCGACATGGCGCCTGCCGTACCGCAGGTGAAGGCCGGGAAGCTGCGCGCGCTCGCCGTGACCAGCGAGCGACGTTCGCAGGCACTGCCCGACATACCGACGCTGGCCGAGTCGGGCATCAAGGGCAGCATCCCCGAAGTCTGGTGGGTGCTGATGACGCCGCGCGGCACCGCGGCCAGCGTGATCGGCCGCCTGAACGCGGAGGTCGTGTCGATGATGAAGAGCCCGGAGGTGCAGGAACGCTTCGCGCAACTCGGACTGACGCCGCTGCATTCGACACCGGAACGGGTGACCGAACTGATCCGCCTCGAGACGCCTGCGATCGGCAAGGCGCTGAAGGCGGCGGGAATCGAGCAGGAATGAGCCTGCCGCTCGGGCTGTCGGTCGAGCGCATCCACGCGATGTACCAGCGCATGCTGCTGATGCGCGCATTCGACGAGCACGCCGGCAACGCGCGACGCGACAACAGGCTGCGCGGATCGGTCCATGAGTACACCGGCCAGGAGGCGATCGCTGCCGGCGTGTGCGCAGCCCTGCAGGCGCCCGACTACATCAGCAGCTACCACCGCGGCCACGGGCACTGCATCGCAAGGGGGGCAGACCCGACGGCGATGATGCTCGAACTCTACGGCAAGGCCGGCGGCGTATGCGGCGGCAAGGGTGGGTCGATGCACGTGGCCGACTTTTCGCTGGGCATCCTGGGCGCGAACGGGGTGGTCGCCGATGGCGTGACCATCGCGGTAGGGGCTGCGCAGGCGGTGCGCCTGCTCGGCCAGGACCGGATCGTGGTCGCCTTCTTCGGCGATGGCGCGCTCAACCGCGGGCCGATGCTCGAGGCGCTGAACTGGGCAAAGGTGTATGACCTGCCGATCCTGTTCGTCTGCGAAGACAACGGCTATTCCGATCGCACGCGCACGGCCTCCGTGACCGCTGGCCCGGGCATCGTGGCGCGGGCGGAAGCGTTCGGGATTCCCGCCGACAGCATCGACGGCAACGACCTGCTGGCGGTGGCCTGTTCCGCGGCGCTGCTGGTGGGCGAGGTGCGCGCGGGCAAGGGACCGCGCTTCCTGCATGCGACGACCTGTCGCTGGCGTGGACACCTCGCGCTGGATCGCGGGCTTTACCGGGACCCGGACGAAGTGGCAGGCCATGCCGCGCAGGATCCGATCGCACGCATCGGCGCCTGGCTGCAAGCCAATGGCGTGGCCCCGGCAGACCTGGACGCCGATGCAGCGCAAGCGACAGGCCGGATCGCGGCGGCAGCGGCGCTCGCCGAGGCGGCACCCTGCCCTGACCCCGCACAGCTGTTCACCGACGTGCAGGATGCCGGGGCACCGTCATGGGCGTGATCACCTACGCGCAGGCGGCGCAGCTTGCGTTGCGCCAGGAGATGCAGCGCGACCCGCGCGTCTGGGCGCTGGGAGAGGACATCGGTCCCGAAGGTGGCGTGGCCGGCCAGTACCTCGACCTGCAGCGCGAGTTCGGCCGCCAGCGCATCGTCGACACGCCGATCTCCGAATCGACGATCATGGGCTCCGCCATCGGGGCTGCGATCTGCGGCACCCGCCCGGTCGTCGAGTTGCGCTACGCAGATTTCGGGCTGTGCGCAGCCGACGAGATCGTCAACCAGGCAGCGAAGGCGCGCTACATGCTCGGCGGCCAGGTGCGCGTGCCGGTCGTCATCCGCCAGCCGATCGGCTTTCGCGAAGGCATGGCCGCACAGCATTCGCAGTCGACCGAAGCGTGGTGGGTCCACATCCCCGGGCTGGTGGTGGTGGCCCCGGCGACGCCGGCGGACAACCATGCCTTGCTCAAGGCCGCGATCCGATCCGACGATCCGGTCATCTACATGGAACACAAGGAACTGTGGACGACGACCGGCGAGGTCGATGCGCAGGCCGGGCCGGCCGTGCTCGGGCAGGCAGCCGTGCGCCGCGAAGGTCGCGATCTCACCCTGGTCACCTGGTCGGGCATGCTCGGCGACTGCCTGGCTGCCGCCGAAGCTGCGCAGGCAAACGGCCTGTCGATCGAAGTGATCGACCTGCGCACGCTCTGGCCCTGGGATCGCGATACCGTCTTCGATTCCGTCGCACGCACTGGCCGCCTGCTGGTGGTGCACCAGGCCGTGCGGGTCGGCGGCTTCGGTGCCGAGATTGCCGCGGAAGTCGCCGAGCACCGATTCCGCGCCCTGCGCTGCCCGCCGCGCCGGCTGGGTGCGCCACGCACGCCGGTCCCGTACTCGCAACCCCTCGAGGCCCTGTGCCGCGTGACGCCGGCGCAGATCGTGTCGAACGCGCTGGCCATGGCCGCCGAGCGCTGAAGGAAAGAAACATGCAGGAATCGAACACGATCGGCGCGATGCGCGCTGCAGCCCTGATGGCCTCCGGCACGCTGACGTCCGAACAGCTGGTGCTTGCCTGCCTGGAGAACATCCACGCGCGCGACCCGGACGTGCTCGCATGGGCGCACCTCGACCCTGCAATGGCGCTGGCCGAGGCGCGCGAGCGCGACCGGGAACGCAGCGAGGGCCGTGTGCGCGGCCTGCTGCACGGGCTGCCGATCGGCGTGAAGGACATCATCGACACGTCGACCCTGCCCACTGAATACGGCACGCCGATCTACCGCGGCCACCGGCCGGCGGCGGACGCCGCCTGCGTGGTCGCCGCCCGGGAACAGGGCGCGGTCGTGCTCGGCAAGACGGTCAGCACCGAGCTCGCCAACCGGCATCCCGCCATCACGCGCAATCCGCGCAACCTCGCGCATACGCCGGGCGGATCCTCCAGCGGCTCCGCAGCGGCCGTGGCCGACTGCATGGTACCGCTCGCATTCGCGACGCAGACCGGCGGCTCGCTGGTGCGGCCCGCGGCGTACTGCGGCGTCACCGGCTTCAAGCCGACCTACAACTCGATCAACGGCGCCGGCATCAAGCTGCTCGCGCCTTCGCTGGACACCGTCGGCGTCTATGGCCGGGACGTACCGGATGCAGCCCTGTTCGCCGCGGCACTGATCGGCTTCGACCCACCCGACTTCGATCGCCGGATCGATGCGCCACGGATCGCGGTCTACCGCACGCCGCAATGGTCGCTGGCCGAACCGTCGATGATGACCGCCTTCGACGCGGCCCCGGATCGGCTGCGGGCCGCGGGCGCGACCGTGGGTGAACTCGTGCTGCCGGCCGCGATGGATGCGATCATCGATGCCTCTAACGTGGTCAACGACTACGAGACGCGGCGCTCGCTGGCCTTTGAACGCGTCTACCACCTCGATCGCCTGAGCCCGACACTCGGCGGCAAGCTGGTGCAGGCAGGACGATGGACCCGCGCGCAGTACATCGATGCCGTGCACACCGTCGATGACTGTCGCCGGATGCTCGAGGACGGCCTGCGCGGCTTCGACGTGCTGGTCACGCCGAGCGCAGAGGGCGAGGCCCCGCGCGGGCTCGAGAACGTCGGCAAGACCGCGTTCCACCAGATGTGGACGATGCTCCATGTGCCCTCGGTGGCGGTCCCTGTATTCACCGGGCCGGCCGGCCTGCCGATGGGCGTGCAGGTGATCGCCGCACGCGGCCAGGATGTGCGCGCGCTGCAGGCCGCGCACTGGATCCAGCAGGTGCTGCGCGGCTGACCGCCGCTGCTCCCGTGTTCCGCTACTTCGCACGCCTGCCGGCCGGAAAGGCCACGCTCTGGTGCTACCTGATCTGGTACCTGGTGACGGTGGCCAACCACTTCGATCCGACACCGTCGCTCTGGCTCAACTCGCTGGGCATCAGCATGGTCGTAGGGCTGGCGCTGTCATTGAGCGTCGGCACGCTGCGCGCAGCCTTCGCCAACCGCTGGCAGGCTTTCCGCCTGTTCATGATGCCGTTCGCGGTGTCGAGCTTCTCTTCGCTGATCAAGGGCCAGGGCTTCGTCCTGGTGTTCCCGCCCGATACCGGCGAACTCGCGGCATCGATCGGTGCCTGCGCCGCGTTCCTGCTGTTCGTGGCGGCAATGCGGTCGCTGCACCGCGGGCGTCCTGGAAGCTGATGCTTGCGCGCCGCCTGCGGCGCGCAAGCACTGCCGGGGCTCAGTTCTCCGGCTTGATGCCGGCGCGCTTCACCACGCGGCCGAACACTTCGAGGTCGTCGCGGATCTGCTTCGCGTAGTCTTCAGGCGAGTTCGGCGCGACCGCCTCGAAACCCTGGGCTTCGAACCGCTGGCGGAAATCGGGTGACTTCAACGCGGCGTTGACCTGGGTGTTGAGCCGCAGCACCACGTCGCGCGGGAGCCCGGCAGGCCCGACCAGTCCGTAGCTGCCCTCGACCGGATGCACCTTGAGGCCGGCCTCGATCAGGGTCGGCACGCCCCTGGCGCCCTCCGCACGTGCCGCGCCGGTGGCCGCGAGCAGTCGAAGCCGGCCCGCCTTTACCGCGCCCTCGGACTGCGGCAGCGTGACGAAAGCGAGGTCGATCTCGCCGCCGAGCAGCGCAGCCAGCGCAGGCCCGATGCCCTTGTAGGCGACATGCACCATCTCGACCCCGGGCGTGGCGCTCTGCACCGCCTCGGCGATCAGGTGCGAGATGGAACCCACGCCGGATGATCCGTAGTTCAGCTTGCCCTTGCGCTCGCGCGCGATCCGGATCAGGTCCTGAACGCTCTTTGCAGGCACCGAGGGATGCACCACCAGCACGTAATGGGTGACCGCGACCGAGGCGATCGGCGTCACGTCCTTGACCGGGTCATAGCGCAGCTTCGGGTCGATCGCCGGAGACAGCGCAAGGCTGCCCAGGCTGCCGATGCCGAGGGTGTAGCCGTCCGGCACCGAACGGACCATCGCCTCCATGCCGATGGAACCGCCGGCCCCGCCCCGGTTGTCGATCAGCACCGGCTGGCCGAGCCCTTCGGACAGGCGCTGCCCGAGCGTCCGCCCGACCGCATCGACCGGGCCACCCGCCGCGAACGGGACGATGATCCGCACCGGCTTCACCGGATAGGTTCCAGGCTGTGCAGCCACCGCGCCCGCGAACAGCGACAGGCAGGCCATAGCTGACAGGCCGGCAACCGGCCCGTTCCCCGATTGCCTCATGCCGCGCGCCCGGTCGCCAGGCGCGGTCATTCCGCGTCGTACCCGGGCAGCACCCGCATGTCGATCACGCATACGCCCCCTGCCTTCACATGCGCGAGCCCCCGCTCGATCGCGGGTCGCATCTCGGCGAAATCCTTGATCGGACCGATGCCGAGCGCGCCCTGGGCGGTACCCATCGCGGCGAGGTCGATGTCCGGATCGTCGATGCGCTGCCCGATCCAGCGGTTCTCGGGCGGACGGCCGCGCTTGACCGCGATCGCCTCCTGGTGCCGCTCGTCGTTGAAGTACGACCGGTTGTTGCAGACCACGATCAGTGCAGGGATCTTGTAGTGGGTGGCGGTCCAGATGGCAGTGTTGCCCATCAGGAAGTCACCGTCGCCCATGATGCCCAGCGCGATGCGCCCGCTGCCCTTGATGGCCAGCGCGCCGCCGACGGTGATGCCAGGCCCGGCGCCGACGCCTGCGCCGCCATCGACACCGAAGTAGTCGAGCGGATGCCGGAACGGCAGGTACGAGCCGTGCCAGCCCAGCGGCAGGCGGGTCACGCAATAGTCGATGTCCTCGAGCGCGGCGCGCAGCGCATCGCCCACGCCCTGCAGCGTGACGGCGGTGGTCGATGCAACCTTGCCGGGTGCCGCCTTGGGCACCGGCACCGTCGCCTTGCGCGGCTGCACCGCTTCGAGCAGCAGCGGCACGGCCGCATCCGGTTCGCACATCAGCAGCAGGTCGACCGGCGGCAGCACGTGGTAATCCATGCTCCAGCCGCGGTGGTTGTGCTGGTCGCAGGAGACCTGGATCACCTTCGCGCCGACCGGCGTGTCGCCGAACACCTGCTTGAACGTGCCCCCGAGGTCGAGCCAGTCGAGCGACAGGATGACGTCGGCATCGCGCAGCGCCTCGGACGCCTCCGGTCCGAGCCGGTTGCCGGGCGGGCCGACATGCAGCGGATGGTCGGTCGGGAACGCCGCCGCCAGCTTGATGTGGCTGACCGATTCCATCTGGAGCTTCTCGGCCAGCGCCACGCGCGCGTTCCAGCCATCGATGCTGCGCGACACGCGCCCGGCCAGCATCACCGGCCGCTTCGCGCCCGACAGCAGCGCCGCTGCCTGCTTCACCAGGTCGGGTGCCGGGTGCACGTCCTGCGGCGCGGCGAAACGATCGAAGTCGGGCATCGGCGGCATCGCCGGGATCCGGTCTTCCTGCAGCGCAACGTCCAGGTTCACGTAGACCGGACCGCGCGGCGCGGTCAGCGCGATCTGCCGCGCGCGCAGCAACGCCTCGACCGCCGCCGGCACCGACGCCGGCTGGTTGTCCCACTTGGTGAAGTCGCGCACCAGCGAAGCCTGGTCGGCGCAGGTGTGGATCCACTCGATCCATGGGCGCCGGCGGGCAGCATCCATCGGACCGTTGGCCCCGAGGATCAGCACCGGCGTGCGGTCGCACCAGGCATTGAAGATCGGCATCGACGCATGCATCAGGCCGACGTTGGAATGCAGCGCGGACGCCATCAGCCGCCCCGACGCCTTCCAGTATCCCTGCGCGATGTGCACGGCATGTTCATCGTGCAGGCAGAGGATCATCTGCGGCGCCCGGTTGCCCAGGTAGTTCACGATGCTGTCGTGCAGGCCACGATAACTCGCACCCGGATTGAGCGCGATGAACGGGATGTCAAGGCGCTTGAGCGTCTCGGCAATGGCATCGCTGCCGAAAAGGACATCGCTCGGTGCGCGAGCCACTGGCGCATCGTGCACGATCAGGTCGTGGGGTACGGGTTCGTTCATCTGGGACGGCCTCGGCGGTTGATCGGGGTCTGCTATCCTGCCGTTGCTTCCGCAGGAACGTGTCAGATGATACCGATGATTCCAGTCGCCGCGCTGGCATCTGCAGCGCCCGCGAACCCGGCAGCATCCTGAATCACGGCAACCTGTCATCACGCCACAACGCACTACGTACAACCCCACGAGGAACAACATGGATCTAGGCATCGCTGGCGAACACGCGCTGGTGGTTGGCGGCTCCGAAGGCATCGGCTTCGCATCGGCGCGCGCGCTGCTGGACAACGGCGCCAAGGTGACGCTCGTATCGCGCAATCCCGAGAAACTCGCACGCGCGGCCGACCAGCTCGAGACCGCGGTGGGCAGGCCGGTACGTCATTTCGCCGCAGACATCACGCAGACCTACGACGTGGCAAAGCTCACCGACTGGCTGCGCTCAGACGACAGCGAGGGCGGGCCCAGGCTCGACATCCTGGTCTCCGCGGTGGGTGGCAGCCAGCGTGCGCTGTTCGAGGAATTGACCGACGATGCGTGGCTTGCCAACTACGAGTTCAACGTGCTGTCGGCCGTGCGCGCGATCCGGCTGGCACTGCCCATGCTGAAAGAGGCCGGCACCGGCAGCATCGTGCTGCTCGGCGCCGCAGGCGCGCGCATGCCCTATGAACACCAGGTGGTGTCCAACGTGCACAAGGCCGGGCTGATCGCATTGACCAAGACGCTGGCCGCCGAGCTTTCCCGTTTCGGCATCCGCGTCAATTCGGTGTCGCCGGGCCGCACGCGCACCGCCCTCTGGGCCAAGCGCGCGGCCCAGCTCGCCGCCGAGCGCGGCGTGGACGCGGAAGCGGTGATCAGCGAGTTCGCACGCGACATTCCGTTGCGCAGGTTCGGCCGGCCGGAAGAGATCGCATCGATGGTCGCGTTCCTCGCCTCGCATCAGGCGAGCTACATCACCGGGCAGTCCATCCTGGTCGACGGCGGGATCGCGCGCGGGCTGCTCTGACCGCAGGCGCCAGGGACATGCGCAGGGCCGCCGTCCGCCTCGGCATTGCGCTCTACGCGCTGCTCGCGCTGCTGATGGCGGGCAGCGGGCTGCGCACGCTCGAATCGGCGAGCGCCGGCCTGGAGGTGGCGCGCAGCAGCGTCGACGAGATCCCGGTCACCGTGTTCAGGCCTGCGGCCCCATCGGCAGCGACACCGGCAGCCACGCTGGCAGCCCCGACGGGCCTGCCGGTGGTGGTGATCGCGCACGGGTTTGCCGGCTCGCAGCAGTTGATGCAGGCGTTTGCGACCACGCTCGCGCGCAACGGGATTATCGCGATCACCTTCGACTTCCCCGGCCATGGCAGGCACCCCCGGCCCCTTCCCGGCAGCCTGCAGGAGCACGACGCACTGCTCGGCTCGCTGCTGGGTGCGCTGGACCGGGTGGTCGCCTACGCGCGCGTGCTGCCCGGTGCCGACGGACGCATCGCGCTGCTCGGCCACTCCATGGCATCGGACCTCGTCGTCCGCCAGGCACAGGCGGACCCGGCGATCGTCGCCACCGTCGGCGTATCGCTGGTCTACGGCGGTGCAAGCATGATCGCGCCACGCAACCTGCTGTCGATCTACGGCTCGATCGAACCCGATGGGGTGCAGTCGTTCGGCCGGCGCCTGGTCGCCGGTGCCGATGCCGTCGTCGGGGAAGCGGCGACCGATGAAGCCGCAGCCGCGGTGGTTCCCGGCCGCACCTATGGCCGGTTCGACGATGGCAGCGCCCGGCGTTTCGTCCTTGCTGCGGGCGCCGAGCATATCGGCGTGCTGTACCACGCGACCAGCCAGCGCGAGTCGCTCGACTGGCTCGTACAGGCTTTCGCTGCGGGCACGCCATCCGCGCCGGATGGCTCGGCGTTCATCGACGCCCGCGGCACGGCCATCGCCGGCCTGCTCGCCGGGCTGGTGATGCTGGCCTGGCCGCTGTCGTTGCTGCTGCGCCGGCTGTCCGGGGCCCGTGAACACGATTGGCCACGGCCGGGCAGCGCACGGCACAGGCCGTCGATCGGTACGCGGTCGATGTTCCGCGATTCGGCCGACCGGCTCGCGGGCCGCGACTGGCTCTGGGTCAGTGTCGGCCCGGCGCTGGCCACGCCCCTGCTGCTGCGGCTGGTGCCTTCGCACTTCCTGCCCATCCTGCTGGGCGACTATCTGCTGCTGCACTTCGCGCTCTACGGCGTGCTCACTGCGGCGGGTGCAGCCTGGCTTGTGCGCCGTGGCCGTCTCGAGCTGCCGCCCCCAGGACAGCCATCGTTCGCCGCCCTCGCCGCAACGCTGGCCGTGGTCGCATGGTCGACGCTCGCGATCGGGATACCGGTCGACCGCTATGTCTTCAACCTCTGGCCGGCCGAGGGCCGGGGCGTGTTGATCGTCGCGCTGCTGGCAGGAACGCTCGCATGGGCGATGGCCGACGAGTGGCTGTCCCGGCATCCGCAGGCCCCGCGCTTCGCCTACCCGATGACCAAGGCCCTGTTCATCGCCTCGCTGGTGCTGGCCGTGCTGCTCGACCTTTCGCGTCTGTTCTTCCTGATCATCATCATCCCGGCCATCCTGGTCATGTTCGTCACCTACGGATTGCTCAGCCGATGGAGTTTCCGCGCCACGGGCAGCCCGTGGCCGGCAGCGCTGGCGACGGCATGCGCATTCGCCTGGGGCATCGCAGTGACGTTTCCGGCCATCAGCCGCTGACGATCGACACCTGCGGCAGCGATGGATCGGTACTCAGGGCCTTGACTGTGGCGAGGGCGACAGCGGCGGCGATGCAGGCAGCTGTCGACTCAGCTTCAGGATGATCGCTGGCGAGTCGAATGCCTCTTGCGGTATCGGCCGGGCGCGGCCGCTGCGCCCCTGCATGTCGTCGAGACGGTACTCCAGCGGCGCATGTCCCTGCCCTGCACCGGTCAGCAGCAGCGGCACGGAGCGCAATGTCTGCCCGGTGTCGAGCGACAGGTAGTGCACTTCGTACTCGCCTGGCGGAAAGGCCTCGAGCAACAGCCGCTCCCGGGCGCGCACGAACACATGGCGTCCCGGCATCAGTCCGTCATCGCTCACCCGGTACACCTTCACGAACGCATCCGATGGCCCGAACCGGTTGTCGAGAAGCAACCCGACCTCGCCGCTGGCGAAATTGCGGGCATAGCCGGGCAGTTCGCCCGAGGCCGATGGCCAGGGCAGTCCGAGCGGCGACTCGAGCGGACGGATATGAACCGCACCCTGCCCCTCGGCCGCCTGGCGCCCGGCACCCGCGGCCGACGGGCGCGCCTCGCGCGCACCGTCCGGCGAAATGGCGCGGCTGTCACGGGCGCCGATGATGCGCGCCAGGTCGGCTTCATCCTCCACCACCGAGGGTGCCAGCAGGACCCAGAGGATGATCAGCACGCCGACCAGGCAGGACACCACAGAAAGGCCCATCAACCGGCGTACCGCCAGCATGCGCCGGCGACTGGAGGCATCGGGTGCAGCCGCACCCGGCGGCGCGAAGAACGGCGCCGGATCACCGCCGCGCGAAGCCGCTGCGCCGTGATGGCTTCGCCAGGCGGGGACGATCCGGCGTACCGGGGTGCGCGGGCCGGGCAAACCGATCTCCCGGTCGTAGCGCATGCGCCGGTCCGGATCGGACAGCACGTCATAGGCGACGTTGATCGACGACATGAGTCGTGCCGCAGCCTCCGGATGTTTCGGATGGCGATCCGGATGGTAGCGGCGCGAAAGGGCGCGATAGGCAGACTTGAGATCGTCGGCCGACACGTCGGATTCGACTCTCAGGGTCTCGTAGTGCGTCTTCGGCCGTGGCGGGCTGTCGGTCATGCGGTAATCTAACTGCCGGCGGGGCGTCCGGCACAGGGGCTATGTCGCGCTGCAGGCGTGGCGCAATGACGGCCGCCGGCCGCCGGGCACCGGCCACGGCCTCAGAAATGGCGGGCGGCAGTGACCGGCTGGATCGACGGGTCGAAACGCAGTTCCAGCACCGTCGGCGCCGCGATCCTTCCTGCGCCAGCAAGCAGGAAACGATCGAGCTCGGCCTGCGACTCGCAGCGCTCGAATGCGAGGCCATGGAGTGTAGCGAGGCCGCTGAAATCGAGCACCGGAGGTTCCAGGGAGAACAGGCCGAGCGGTCCACCGGCGAGACGGCTGGCAGCCTCGTTCAGCGTCGCGTAGCGGCGATTCGACAGGATCACCACCAGCAGCCGTGCGCCCCGGTTAGCAGCCGTCCAGAGTGCTTCGGATGCATAGAGCGATGAACCATCGCCGACTATCGCGAGCACCTGGCGATCGGGGCAGGCAATGGCGCCGCCGACGGCGGCAGCGAGCGCCCAGCCGATGCCGCCGCTGCCGTTGATCAGGTACTCGCCGGCGCGCGCATCGATGAACTGGCGCACGTCGGACGTGGACAGCCCCGCCTCGTCGAACACCAGCGCACCCCGGAACGCGCGCAGCAGCGCAGCGACCGCCCTGGACGGGTGGAAGACGCCAGGCACGGCATCGGGCAGTTCGACGGTCGGCAGACGGCGCACTGCCGCCGCCGCGGCGCGTTCGGTGCGCGCCGCATCGCCTGCCACTACCCGATGGATGGCCGCCAACGATGCATCGAGGTCCGCGATGCGCGCCAGATCGAACTCGCCATCTGTAGCAAACACGGCCGGATCGTGTCCGATCCAGGCCTTGCGCTGCGGCAGGTCGGATTCGGAGTAGAGCGTGGTGCGGAAATTCCGGAACCCGACGAACAGCAGCGCATCGAATTCATGAAGGCGTTCGCCGATCGACGCGAAACCGGGCGACAGGTATCCCGCGTGGCTGTCGGACGCGGTATCGATCGGCAGCATGCCGGTGTATGGCCCGCTGAACACCGGGGCAGCGATCGCCTCGGCCAGGCGGCGCAGTGCGCCCGACGCGCCCGCCCAGTGCACGTCCTCGCCCGCCACCAGCGCCGGGGAACGTGCGGCCCCCAGGAACGCGGCGAACGCGGCCGCATCGTCCGCATCAAGGCCGGCCAGCCGGGCCGGGCGCACTTCGACCGGTACCGCGTCGATTTCCGATTCGAGCAGGTCGGGCGGGCAGATCAGCGCGACCGGTCCGGTGGGTGGCGTCAACGCGGCACGGATGGCCTGGCGCACGCTGAACTCGACATCGCCGGTGCCGGCCAACGTATACACCGCCTTCACCACCGGTCGCACCATCTGCTCGAGCGGCCCGTGCAGGATCGGCCCGGTATGCAGGAGCCGGCGGTCCTG
Source organism: Burkholderiales bacterium (assembly GCA_044340265.1). Lineage (GTDB taxonomy): Bacteria > Pseudomonadota > Gammaproteobacteria > Burkholderiales > CAIKXV01 > CAIKXV01. Next base: position 21,618 of record JBIITW010000031.1, read on the forward strand.
CCCGCCGACCAGCACCAGCAGCGGCGACTTCGCGATGCCTGCCGTGTAGAGGTTGCCCATGCCGTTGCCCAGGCCGGGCGCGACATGGAGGTTCACCACGCCCAGCCCGCGTCGCGTTCGCGCCTGGGCATCGGCCATCGGCACCGCGGCGACTTCCGACAAGGCGACGACATACGAAAGGCCTGTCGGCCCACGGTCGACACAAGCGCGCACCAGCGGGATCTCGGTGGTACCCGGGTTACCGAAGACATGCCGAACGCCATTGGCTTCCAGCGACTGCAGCAGGAACTCCGCGACGTTCATTCAAGTCCTCGCGCGATCGCGCAACCATGAAGGCCGCCGGCTCAAGTTGCCCGCGGCAGGTCCGTTAACAATGCTGACATCTGTGTCGGGTGTCATGTCAACCACCGACGCCCCACTGCCCAAACCCTGCAACGGAGCACCCTCATGACCCTGCGTTCCCAGGTCACCGGCGGTTTTGCCGCGCTCCTGATTGTATCGCTCGCCGCGTTCGCAGCACTCTACTGGTCGATCGACCGGGTGCAGAAGTCGCTGCACGAGATCACCGACAGCCGGATACCGATGGTCGACGCGGCCAACGACATCATCAAGTCGGTCTCGCGCAACTACATCGTCACCGCCAACCTGATCGGACTCGGCGATGGCAAGCAGGATGACGCGTTCCGCGCAGAGATGAAGACCAACTCGGCGACCATCACCGAACGCTTCAAGACGCTGGAGTCGGGCACGGTCGATGACCGGGACAAGGCCCTGCTGGACGCCACGCTGGCCGCGCGCAAGGCCTATGTGGACAGCCGCGCTGTGGCCCTGGACAAGGCCGCGAAGGGCGATGCCGAAGGCGCACGCCGGCACCTCGCGGACGATACCAACGGCAAGCGAGCCCGCTACCAGGAGGCGATCGGCGAACTGATCGACCGGCAACGGGAACTTGCCGCGACCTCGACCGCGCGTGCGGACGATACACATTCGGCCGCAGCAGTGATGGCGATCGTCGCCGGCCTGCTGCTGGCCGCCACGATGGGCGCCCTGCTCGCCTACCTGCTGTCCACGCTGCGCCGACAACTGGGTGGCGAGCCCGTGGAGGCCTGCCGTTTCGCGGCCGAGATCGCGGCCGGCCGCCTTGACGGACGGGCACCTGGCAACGACGGTGGCGAACAGAGCGTAATGGCATCACTGGTTTCGATGCGCAGCGCGCTGGTCCAGCTGCTCGCCGAGATCGGCGGCAGCGCGCGCTCGGTGCGCGACTCGGCGCGCTCGGCGATGAAGACTTCCGACGAACTGGCTTCGCTGGTCAGCCGCCAGGCGGACGAAACCGCATCGATCGCGGCAAGCGTCGAGCAGATGACCGTAAGCGTCGCGCAGATCAGCGACAACGCAAAGGCGGCAGAAGGTGCGTCGATCGGCGCACGCTCGGCGGCGGAAGACGGCGCCGCGTCGATCCGGCAGGGGCTGGAGCGGATCGGCCGCATCGGCGACAGCGTACGTGGTGCAGAGACAGCGATGAGCAGCCTGGGCGTTCAGGCACGCGACATCTCCACCGTGGTGAGCGTGATCCGTGACATCGCCGAGCAGACCAACCTGCTCGCGCTCAACGCCGCGATCGAGGCCGCCCGCGCAGGCGAGGCTGGCCGCGGCTTCGCGGTGGTGGCCGACGAGGTGCGTGCACTGGCCGAGCGCACCTCGCGCTCGACCTCGGAGATCTCCTCCGTCGTCGAGAAGATCCAGCGGGTCGCGCGCGACACGCAGGAGAAGATGGCCATGGTCGCCACCCAGGTGCACGCGGAGGAAAAGCGCTCGGCGGAAGTGAGCGGCGCGATCGAAGGCATGTCGTCCGCCTCGGTGCGCGTCTCCGATGCGGTCGCGGAGATGAGCGGCTCCCTCGGCGAGCAGTCGATTGCCTCGAACACCATCGCCGCGAAGGTGGAGGAAATCGCGCAGATGAACGAGCGCAGCAACAGCACGGCGCGGCAGCTGTCCACGCTGTCGCGATCGCTGGACGAACTCTCGGAGCGCCTCGACCGATCGAGCGCGGCCTTCTCGCTCTGACCCGCGCGCAAGGCGCTCAGCGCATCACGAACGGATTGGGCACTTCCTTCGCGGTGGAGATCCAGACGCTCTTGGTCTGCAGGTACTCGTGGATCATGTCCTGCCCGTTCTCGCGGCCCAGCCCGCTGCGCTTGTAGCCGCCGAACGGCGACAGGTAGGAGACCGCCCGGTACGTGTTGACCCACACCGTGCCGGCACGCAGGCGTTCGCTCATCGACAGCGCACGCCGGATGTCCTGCGTCCACACCCCCGCGGCCAGTCCGAACTGGACGTCGTTGGCGATCTCGACCGCGTGTTCCTCGTCGTCGAAGGGGATCACCGACAGCACCGGACCGAACACTTCCTCCTGCGCGATGCGCATGGCGTTCTTCACGCCGACGAAGATGGTCGGCTCGACGAACCAGCCCTCGCCGCATTCCGGGCGGATCGCCCTGGCGCCGCCGAGCACCGGGATCGCCCCCTCGCCGCGTGCGATGTCGATGTAATCGAGGATCTTGCGGAACTGCGCCTGGTTGGTGACCGGCCCGACCTGGGTGTCGAGGTCCATCGGGTTGCCCATGCGCGCGGTCCTGGCGAACGCGACCAGGCGCTTGACGAATTCATCGTGGATCGACCGCTGCACCAGCAGCCGCGAGCCGGCGATGCAGGTCTGCCCGGTGGCTGCGAAGATGCCGGAGATGACGCCCTTCACGGCGTTGTCGAGTTCGGCATCTTCGAACACGATGTTGGGCGACTTGCCGCCGAGTTCCATGCTGACCCGCTTGAGTCCCTTGGCGGCGCTCTGGTAGATCAACTGGCCGGTGCGGTCGGAACCGGTGAATGCGACCTTGGCCACCTTCGGATGCTCGGTCAGCGGGGTCCCGACATCGGGCCCGAAACCGGTGACCACGTTGACCACGCCAGCCGGGAATCCGGCCTGCTCGATCAGCTTCACGAACTCGAGGATCGACGCCGAGGTGTACTCCGACGGCTTGATCACCACCGTGTTGCCGGCAGCCAGTGCAGGCGCCAGCTTCCAGGCGGTCAGCAGCAACGGCGAATTCCAGGGCACGATCGCCGCGATCACCCCGAGCGGTTCATGCCGGGTGAAGTTGAGCACGTCAGCCTTGTCGGTCGGGATCACCGCGCCTTCGATCTTGTCGGCCAACCCGCCGTAGTAGCGGTACCAGTTCGCCATGTAGGCGGTCTGCCCGGCCATCTCCGACAGGAGCTTGCCGTTGTCGCGCACCTCGATGCCGGCCAGCCGCTGCGATTCCGGGCCGATCAGCTCGGCGAGCCGGAGCAGCAGCGCGCCACGCTGCGATGCGTTGAGCCTGGGCCATGGACCGCTGGTGAATGCGCGATGTGCCGCCTCGACCGCCTGGTCGACATCGCGCGAATCGCCTTGCGCGATCATCGCCCAGGGTTTCGCCGTGAACGGGTTGAAGGTCTCGAAGTAGCGGTCGCTGGCGGGCGCGACCGACCTGCCATCGATGTAGTGGCGGTAGACCTTGAGTGTTTCCCCGCTGGTATCCATCGTTGCCTTGCGCGCTGGCAGTGGGTTGCTGGGCGTTACTGCGGCTTCGACACCGGCAGCATCACCGGATGGGCGACCGCCGGCCCGAGCAGGGCATCACGGAACCGGCTGCGGATGTAGGGGCCGTCACGCATCGGCAGGGTCATCGGCGGCTGCGCCGGACTCACCTTCAGGTTCATGAAGACCGGACCCGGACCGTAGATCGCCTCGAGGGCGGCCGGAAATCCATCCGCCCCGGTGACGCAGGCGGCAACCGGGAAACCGGCTGCGCGTGCGATCGCGGCCAGGTCGACCCCGCGTCCGGTGTGGGTGCCCTGCATGCCGGTCTCGACATAGTGTTCGTTGTCCATCACCACGATGGACAGGTTGGCCGGCTTCTCACAGGCGATCGTCGCCAGGCTGCCCAGGCCCATCAGCATCTCGCCATCACCCGTGATGCACAGCACCCTTCTCGTCGGCTGCGCCAGCGCGAGCCCGCACGCGACCATCGCCGCACCGCCCATGCCGGCCCAGTTGTAGAAATTGAGCGGATTGTCGCCGACCGAGAACACGTCGTAGCAGGTGGTACCCAGCCCGGTGACGACCAGCGCATCGCCACGTCGGGCGAGGATCGCCTCGACGAGGCCGCGGCGCAGCATCGGCGCCGCTGGAGTTGGAGGTGTGCTGTCGCTGGCCATGGAAGCTTCCGTGTCGCTGCAGGTTTCGAAAACCCCGGGGGTCTACTTGTTCCAGTTCTTCGCGCCGATCGCACGCTGGCCGATCAGCACCGCCACGGCACGGCCGGTGTTGAACGCCATGTGGGCCGCGGCACCCACGGTGGGTGCGATCTCCGCGGGCTGCTGGACGGGGTAGACCAGCGTGCCGACGCTCTCCAGCGCGGCGCGGGTGCCCTGCCCCATCGGCAGTTGCCACGGGTTGAATTCGGCCCACTCGCCGCGCATCGTCACCAGCATCAGCAGCGGCACGCGCATCTCGATCGGCGCCGCGAGCATGTTGATCGTGTTGCCGACCCCCGAGGACTGCATCAGCAGCACATGCCGGTCGCCGCCGAGCCACGCACCCAGGCCCATCGCCACGCCTTCCTGCTCGGTGGTGAGCGACACGGTGCGCATCGCCGGATTCGCCTGGCAGCGCTGGATCAGGCGGCTGTGGCCCGCGTCGGGCACGTAGGACACCTGGCGGATGCCGGCGGCCTCGATCTCGGCGTACACGTCGTCCGGCCAGCCGGAAGTCACTTCTGCCACGTTGGTTGTCCAGTAGGAGGCCTGCGTCAGGGAGGACGATCATAGGATTCGCTGTCCCCGATGGTCAAGCGCGCCTATAATTACCGGCTGCCTGAATGCCTGTCGCCGACGACCCGGACACGATCCTCGGCGCCCCTGCCCGGACCGGAGCCGATTGCCGATGAATGCACCCCTACCCACCGATACCCACCAGCCCCTGCGCGAGGCCGTGCGCGGCCTGTGCAGCGATTTCGATGGCGAATACTGGCGCCGCATCGACGAAGAGCGCGGCTACCCCGAAGCCTTCATCAAGGCCCTCGAAGAGGCGGGCTGGCTGGGCGCGCTGATCCCCGAGGAATACGGCGGGTCAGGCGTCAGCCTCACCGAGGCTTCGATCATCCTGGAAGAGATCAACCATGCCGGCGGCAACTCCGGCTATGTGCACGCCCAGATGTACACGATGGGCACCGTGCTGCGCCACGGCTCCGAGGAACAGAAACGCAGGTACCTGCCCGGCATCGCCTCCGGCAAGCTGCGCCTGCAGTCGTTCGGCGTCACCGAGCCCTCCACCGGCACCGACACCACCAACCTGAAGACCACCGCGGTGCGCAAGGGCGACCGCTACATCGTCAACGGACAGAAGGTGTGGATCTCGCGCGTGCTGTACTCCGACCTGATGCTGCTGCTCGCACGCACCACGCCGAAGGACCAGTGCAAGCGCAAGTCCGACGGACTGTCGGTGTTCATGGTCGACCTCAAGCAGTCGATCGGCAACGGCCTGACGGTCAAGCCGATCCGCAACATGATGAACCACCAGACGAACGAACTGTTCTTCGACAACCTCGAGGTGCCGGCCGAGAACCTGATCGGCGAGGAAGGCCGAGGCTTCAAGTACATCCTCGACGGCATGAATGCAGAACGCCTGCTGATTGCCGCCGAGTGCATCGGCGACGGCCACTGGTTCATCGAGAAGGCCACGCAGTACTCGAAGGACCGGGTGGTGTTCAACCGCCCGATCGGCCAGAACCAGGGCATCCAGTTCCCGATCGCGCGCGCGCACGTCAATGTCGAGGCTGCGGACCTGATGCGCTTCAAGGGGTGCCAGATGTTCGATGCCGGCCTGCCCTGCGGTGCGGAGGCGAACATGGCCAAGCTGCTCGCCGCCGATGCTTCATGGGAGGCGGCCAACGTGTGCGTGCAGACGCATGGCGGCTTCGGCTTCGCCGCCGAGTATGACGTCGAGCGGAAGTTCCGCGAGACCAAGCTCTACCAGGTGGCGCCGATCTCGACCAACCTGATCCTGTCCTACATCGGCGAGCATGTGCTTGGCATGCCGCGCTCCTTCTGATCGGAGGGCAGGCAATGCAGACCCCACCGGGAAAGAACGCCAGCGGCGCCGGACGCCGACCGCTCGATGGCATCACCGTCGTGTCGATCGAACAGGCCGTGGCCGCACCGTTCGCCGCCCGCCAGCTCGGCGACCTGGGCGCACGCGTGATCAAGGTCGAGCGTCCCGATGGCGGAGACTTCGCACGCGGCTACGACAAGGCGGTCGATGGACAGTCGGCCTATTTCGTCTGGCTGAACCGCAACAAGGAGTCGTTGTCGCTCGACCTGAAGCAGGACGCCGCGCGCGAGGTGCTGCACCGGCTGGTCGCAGGCGCCGACGTGTTCATCCAGAACCTGGCACCGGGCGCGGTGGACCGGCTCGGCTTCGGCGCCGCAGCGCTGCGTGCGAAGCATCCCCGCCTGATCGTTTGCGAGATCTCCGGCTACGGCGCCAGCGGCCCCTATGCCGACAAGAAGGCCTACGACCTGTTGATCCAGAGCGAGTCGGGCGTGCTCTCGGTCACCGGCACCCCCGAGACCCCGTGCAAGGTCGGCGTGTCGATCGCCGACATCGCCACCGGCATGCACGCCTACTCGGCGATCCTTGCCGCGCTCTACCGCCGGGAACGCGACGGCAGCGGCGCGCACATCGAAGTGCCGATGTTCGACTGCCTGGTCGAATGGAACAGCCACCCGGTCTACTACACGCAGTACTCGGGCAATGCGCCGCGACGCAGCGGGCCCGACCATGCGACGATCGTGCCCTACGGCAAGTTCGATTGCGCCGACGGCCGCAGCGTGATGCTCGGCCTGCAGAACGAACGCGAATGGGCCCTGTTCTGCGAGAAGGTCCTCGAGCAGCCTGCGCTTGCACGCGACGACCGTTACGACAGCAACACCAAGCGCACCGAACGCCGCGCCGAGATGATGCAGATCTTCCAGGCGGTCTTCTCGCGCATCACGGCCGCCGAGCTGGTGCAACGGCTCGAGTCCGCCGGCATCGCGAACGGCCAGCTGAACACGCCCGCTGACGTCTGGGCGCATCCTCAGCTCGAAGCGCGCGACCGCTGGCGCGAGGTGGTGCACCCCGGCGGAACCATGCGCGCAGTGCTGCCACCGGCAACGTTCGGCGACTTCGAAGCCATGATGGAACCGGTACCGGCACTGGCTGAACACACCGACCGCATACTGGCTGAGCTCGGCTACGGCGCAGAGTCCGTACGCACGCTTCACGACGCCGGCGCCGTCTGAGCGCTGGTCATCACCGGGTACCGGCGCGACGCCGGCCGCAACACGAGGAGCAACACGATGAGCGTCCAGGCAAGCCAACCTGCAGCGGGCGAGACCGCCGCGCTGTCTGCATTTCTCGCGTCGATCCGATACGAGCAGATCCCCGCCGACGTGGTCGCACGCTGCGAGGACCTGTTCCTCGACTGGTTCGCCTGCACCATCGCCGGACGTTCGGCGCGGCCGGTGAAGGTGTTCGAATCGTTCGCAGCCACGATGGGGCCGGCCGGTGCCACGGCTGGCACCGGCGCCCAGGTGCTGACCAACCGCACCTTCTCGTCACCGCTGTTCGCCGCCATGGTCAACGCCGCGGCCTCGCACGTGGTCGAGCAGGACGACCTGCACAACAGTTCCGTCCTGCATCCGGCCACGGTGGTGTTTCCCGCGGCGCTGGCCACCGCGCAGGCGATCGGCGCGACCGGTCGTGACTTCATCGCAGCCTGCGTGGCGGGCTACGAATGCGGCATCCGCGTCGGCGAGTTCCTCGGGCGTTCGCACT
>JBIITW010000202.1:0-8557 GCA_044340265.1 Burkholderiales bacterium
ACCTACCAGAGCGCCACGACCTTCTACCAGGACAACGAAGGCCGCCATACCGGGCTCGAGTACGAACTGGTCACCCGTTTCGCCGAAGAGGCGGGCTACAAGGTGCGATTCATCGTGCTGCCGAGCTTCGCGGCGGTGCTGCCCGCCCTCGAACGCGGTGAAGGCCACATGGCAGCAGCAGGGCTGATCGTCACGCCCGATGCATCGAAGCTGTTCACCTTTGGCCCGAGCTACCAGGAGGTCTCGCTCGAAGTCATCTACGACACCGATGTGCAGCGACCGCGCGGCCTGAACGACCTCGTCGGCAGGCGCGTCGACGTGCTCGCCGGCTCGCTGGCCATCCCCGAGCTGCAGCGCATACAGGCGAAGCTCGAGAAGCTCGCATGGAACGAAGTCGTCGCGCGTGATGCGGAGGACATCGCCGGGCGCGTCGCAGGCGGCCTCGCCGATTACGCAGTCGCAGAATCGCATGCGGTGGATGTCGCGCGCAATTTCCATCCGACGATCGCCACCGCATTCGCCATCGGCCAGCCGCGCAAGCTCGCCTGGGCGCTGCCGAAGGATGTCGATCCCGAGCTGGTGAAGCAGCTGGATGCCTTCTTCGGGCGCATCCGCCGTGATGCCACGCTGAGCCGGCTGATCGATCGCTACTACGGCCACCTGCAGCGCCTGACCGATGCGGACTTCGCGCACTTCATGAGCCGGGTGCGCACGGTGCTGCCGCTCTATCGAAAGCACTTCCAGGATGCGCAGGACCTGACCGGCATCGATTGGCGGCTGATCGCGGCCCTCGGCTTCCAGGAGTCGCACTGGGATCCGAACGCGGTGTCGCCGACCGGCGTACGCGGCCTGATGATGATGCAGGACGACACGGCGGCACAGATGGGCGTGAAGAACCTGCTCGATCCGCGCCAGAACATCCTGGGCGGTGCGCGCTACTTCGCAATGCTGCGCGACCTGCTGCAGCGCGCCCCGGAGCCGGACCGCACCTGGATCGCGCTGGCGGCCTACAACATCGGCTTCGGCCACCTCGAGGATGCGCGGTCGATCGCGCGCTCGCTCAAGCTCGACCCGAACGTGTGGGTGAACATGAAGCAGGTGCTGCCGCTGCTGATGCGGCCGGAACATTCAGCCGTCACGAAGTTCGGCTATGCCCGCGGCGGCGAAGCGGTGATCCTCACCGAGAACGTGCGCCAGTACTTCGACATCCTGCAGCGGATAGAGGCGCCGCACCGGCCGGCGTTCGAGAGCCTGCGCGACGAGATCGCACTGGTCCCACCCGGGGAACGGCCCCCGGCCCTCAAGGGGCGCTGAGGGCCGGATTCAACGCATCACTCGGCGCGGATGTTCGCGGCGCGCGCGACCTTCACCTGCACGTCGATGGTCGCCTTGATCTGCGCGGCGAACTCTTCGGGCGTGTTGCCGACCGGCATCGCGCCCAGTGCCTCCAGCCGCTCGCGCACGTCGGGCTGCGCGAGCGCCTTGACGATCTCGCCATGCAGCCGGCGCACGATCGGCATCGGCGTCTTCGCCGGGGCGAACAGCCCGAACCAGGCGAGCGTCTCGAAGTCGGGCAACCCGGCCTCGGCGAAGGTCGGCACGTCGGGCAGGCTGGGCACGCGCGAGGGCGTGCCGATGGCCAGCGCGCGCAGGCGCTTCGCCCGGATGTGCGCGCCCTGCGACTGGGTCGAGTCGAACCCGACCTGCACATGGCCGGCGATCTGGTCGGCGATGGCAGGTGCGCTGCCCTTGTACGGCACGTGCAGCATCTTCGCGCCGGTGCGCTGGTTGAAGTATTCGCCGAGCAGGTGCGGATAGCTGCCGATGCCGAACGAGGAGAAGGTGACCTTGCCCGGGTTGGCGCGCGCCCAGGCGATGAACTCCTTCAGGTTGGTCGCGGGCACGGACGGATGCACCGACAGCAGGAACGGCGAGTCGACGAGCTTGGACAGCGGCTGGAAATCGCGGATCGGATCGAACGGAAGCTTCGCATGCAGCGCGGTGTTCGATGCGAAATTGCCGATGGTCCCCAGCAGCAGCGTGTAGCCGTCGGGGGCGGCCTTCGCGGTGAGTTCCATCGCGATGATGCCGGAGGCGCCCGCACGGTTGTCGACGACGAAGGTCTGGCCCATGCTCTCGCCCATCTTCGCGACCACGGGGCGCACGATGAAGTCGGAGCCGCCGCCGGCGGCGGAACTCACGATGACGCGTATCGGCCGGTTGGGGTAGTCCTGCTGGGCCGCGACGGGCACCGCGGGCAGGGCGAACGCCGACAGGACGGCCAGCGAGAAAAGGACGCGTGAAGCGCGCGACAGGCAAGGCTGCATGGGATCTCCTCCAGAAGGCCTGGGACGCACCGATCCATGCGATGCACCTTCTCAGGCTGCGCCGATGATGCACCTGTCCGGCCCGGACGGAAACCCCCGGCCGGGGCAGGAACGATCAGGTCTTTCCGACGACCTTCACCCCGCCCATGTAGGGCTGCAGCGCCTCCGGCACGTCGATGCCGCCATCGGCGCGCTGGTAGTTCTCCATCACCGCCACCAGCGTGCGTCCGACCGCCAGCCCCGAGCCGTTGAGCGTGTGCACGATCTCCGGCTTGCCCTTGGCATCCTTGCGGTAGCGCGCCTGCATTCGCCGCGCCTGGAACGATTCGAAGTTGCTGCACGAGGAGATCTCGCGATAGGCCTGCTGGCCCGGCAACCACACCTCGAGGTCATAGGTCTTGGCCGAGCCGAAGCCCATGTCGCCGGTACACAGCAACATCGTGCGATACGGCAGCCCGAGCCGCTGCAGCACGGCCTCGGCATGCCCGGTGAGCGCCTCGTGTGCCTCGTACGAGTCCTCGGGCTTGACGATCTGCACCACCTCGACCTTGTCGAACTGGTGCTGGCGGATCATCCCGCGCGTGTCGCGTCCGTAGGACCCTGCCTCGCTGCGGAAGCACGGGCTGTGGCAGACGAACTTCAGCGGCAGCGCGTCCGCGGCCAGGATCTCGCCGCGCACGATGTTGGTCACCGGCACTTCGGCGGTCGGGATCAGGTAGAGCTTCGCTTCGTCGCCGCGGGGAACGGCGAACAGGTCTTCCTCGAACTTGGGCAGCTGCCCGGTGCCGCGCAGGCTGTCGGCGTTCACCAGGTAGGGCGCATAGACCTCGGTGTAGCCGTGCTCGAGCGTATGCATGTCGAGCATGAACTGGGCGAGCGCGCGATGCATGCGCGCGAGCGGCCCCTTCATCAGCGAGAAGCGCGCACCGGCGATCTTCGTCGCCGTCTCGAAGTCGAGCAGGCCCAGGCCCTCGCCCAGGTCGACATGGTCCTTCACCGGGAAGTCGAAGCTGCGCGGCGTGCCGACGGTGCGCACCACGGCATTGTCGTCGGCCGAGCGGCCGGCCGGCACGCTGTCATGCGGGACGTTGGGCACGGCGGACAGGAAGGCCTCGATGTCTTCCTGCAGCGCGGCCAGCCGCTTCTCGTCGGCCGCCAGTTCATCGGCGAAGCTCGCAACCGAAGCCTTCAGCGCGGCGACATCCCCCGCATCCTGCCCCTTCTTCATCGCCTCGCCGATCTGCTTCGACACCTGGTTGCGCCGCGCCTGCAGGTCCTGGGTGTGCATCTGCAGCTGCTTGCGCTCGGCTTCGAGTGCGAGGAAGCGCTCGCGGTCGAGCGTGAAGCCACGGTCGGCGAGCCGCGTGGCGACGCGATCGAGGTCGGCGCGCAGCAGTTGGATGTCCAGCATGATGAGGGAAGCCTGCAATGGGATAACCCGCTATTCTACGAAAAAGCACGCCGGCACAGGCGCGCACCTTTCACCGGAGGCAGGCTTGGCCCAGGTTCCCCCGTCGATACCGCCCACGCGCGGCCCGGACCGCGAGCCGCGCCGCCCGGCGCTGGCGCTGCCCCCGGGCAGCTGCGACTGCCATTCCCATGTGTTCGGGCCGGCGGCACGTTTCCCGTATGCGCCCACCCGCAGCTACACCCCGCCCGACTGCACCACCGACGACTATGTCCGGATGCTCTCGACCATCGGCTGCACGCGTGCGGTGATCGTGCAGCCGAGCTGCTATGCCACCGACAACGCGGCCACGCTCGATGCCCTGCGCTCGGGCCGCCTCGACTTCCGCGGCATCGCGGTGATCTCCGGCCATGAAACCGACGCCGAACTGCAGGCGATGCATGGCGCCGGCGTGCGTGGCGTGCGGCTCAACCTGCACACCCGCGGCGCACTGCTCGGCCTGGACGATGCCGCTCGCCTGGCCGCGCGGGTGCGCCCGCTCGGCTGGCATGTGCAGGTCTATGTCGAGACCGCCACCCTGCCCGATCTCGACGGCCTTCTCGCCACCCTCGGCGGCACCGTGGTGATCGACCACATGGGCCTGCCCGATGTCGGCGCAGGCGTCGACGCACCGGTGTTCCGCACCCTGCTGCGCGCGCTCGCGGACGGACGTTGCTGGGTCAAGCTGTCCGGCGCCTACCGGATGTCGCAGTCGCATCCCGGCTACCCCGAGGTGACGCCGTTCGCGCGTGCGCTGGTGGCCGCCAACCCGGCGCAACTGGTCTGGGGCTGCGACTGGCCGCATCCGAACTTCGCAGGCCCCATGCCCAACGACGCCGACCTGGTCGACCTGCTGGCCGACTGGATCCCCGATGCCGCGATACGCCGGCAGGTGCTGGTCGAAAACCCGGTCCGGCTGTACGGCTTCGCGGCGGGCTGAGTATCCGGTCAACCCGCGGTGGTCGACGGCGGCGGGCCGGGCGGTGGCGGGGGCGGATCCTTCTTCGACGAGCGTCGATAGAACTCGCCACCGCCGAACAGCATCGCCGCGCAGCCCAGGAACACCGGGATGTATCCGGTGACGCTGGCCATCGCGCCGAACGCGATCGGGATGGTCACATGGGTGAGCTGGTTGATCATCACCCGGATGCCGGTGCCCTCGCCGGCCCGGCCCTTCGGCGACAGGTTGTAGATCAGCGTCATCGACAGCGGCTGCGCGCAGCCGCAGCCCAGCCCGAGCACGAAGGCGATCACCGCCAGCGCAAAGCCGCCGGTGAAGAACGGCAGCAGCGCATAGGCCATGCCGGTGGTGAAGATCGCCCAGGCCAGCACCGGCCCTTCGCCGTACCTCGACGCCAGCTTCGCCGCCACCAGGCGCACGACGAAGGTGGCGCTGGCGAAGGTGGCCATGATCACGCCGATCGCCGAGGCCGAATGGCCGATCGAGCGTGCGTACACCGGCAGGAAGAAGTTGAACAGGTCCCAGGCGGTCGCGATCACGCCGCCGGCGAAGAACGTGCGCTTGAGCGCCGGGATGCGCCACAGGTCGAGCGAACTGGTCTTCGGCCCGCCGCGCTTGACCGAGGCCCGACGCTGCGGGATCCACCCCGGGAACCACCAGACCGCCACCAGCGCGATCAGCGGCATCGAGGCCAGCACCAGGTAGCTTGCGCGATAGCCGATCAGGTCGATCGAGAAGCCGGTGACCAGCGGGCCGAGCAGCCCGGACAGCGAGAAGCCCATGCCCAGCAGCGCGAAGTTCTGCGCACGACTCTCCGGACCGCTGAGCGAGCCGGTCATCGTCTGTGCGGCGACCTGCCAGGCCATGAAGCCCACGCCGAGCACGCTCGCCGAGACGCAGATGCCGAGCACGTTCGGAAAGAACCACGGGATCAGCAGGCCGACCAGTACCATCGCCGCGCCGAACACCAGCGGCAGGCGCATGCCCACGCGGTCGACCACCTGCCCGGCCCAGACCGCGAGGAACAGCGGCAGCAGCGCGTAAAGCGACACCACCACGCCGATCATCAGCGGACTGGCGTCGAGGTTGAGCGCGAACAGCGAGGACAGGACGCGACTGCCCCCGAACCCGACATGGGTCAGCACGCTCATCAGGACGATGAGCTTCAGCGGGCGCGGAGTCCCTCTCATGGGCGGCGCGTATGCGCGGTAAGCCGGTCGGTGTGCATCGGATCGGCTTCCATTATGCGAGTAAACTCGGTTCGAGTCGAACCGCAGGTCGCAGCAGGTCGCACACGCACGGCTGGACAGCGCTCGCAACGGGGCAGGCGAACACATGGATACGCAGAAGAAGAACGTCGTCGTGCTGGCCGGATGCCAGGCACTCACCCAGGTCAAGATGTCGATGCTGATCGCCATCGCCGGCCTTTCCGGATACGCCCTTGCCACGGACAAGACCTGGGCGACCCTGCCGATCACCATCTACGTGATCGGCTCGGCACTGGCCACGCTGCCCTCGGGCACCTTCATGAAGCGCCACGGACGGCGCAGCGGTTTCGCCTTCGGCGCCACCTTCGGCATCATCGGCGGGCTGGTCTGCGCCGCCGCACTCTGGCTGCAGAGCTTCCTCGTGCTGTGCATCGGTACCGCGGTGCTGGGCGTGTTCGTCGCCTTCGGCCGCGCCTACCGGTTCGCCGCGGCCGATTCCGCGCCGAAGGAGTTCAAGGCGAAGGCGATCTCGCTGGTGCTCGCCGGGGGCATCGTCGGCGGCGTGCTCGGGCCCAACCTCGCCAACTGGACCAAGGATGCATTCCCGGGGCTCGAGTTCGGCGCCTCCTTCGTGGCGATCAGCGTGCTCTCGGCACTCACCCTGCTGGCGCTGATGCCGCTGCGCATCCCGCCGCTCACCGCCGCCGAGAGGGCCGAGCCCGGCCGGCCGATGCGCGAGATCATGCGCCAGCCGACGTTCATCGTCGCGGTCACCGCCTCGGCGGTCGGCTACGGCATCATGAACCTGCTGATGGTGGCCACACCGATCGCGATGCACCACCACGACTATCCGTTCAGCAACACCGCCTTCGTGCTGCAATGGCACCTGATCGGCATGTTCGCGCCCTCGTTCTTCACCGGCCACCTGATCACCCGCTTCGGCGCGCTGAAGGTGATGACTGCCGGTGCCGTGCTGAACCTGGTCTGCATCGGCATCGCGCTGGCCGGCGAATCGGTCTGGCACTTCTGGGCGTCGCTGGCCATCCTCGGCGTCGGCTGGAACTTCCTGTTCACCAGCGGCTCGACGCTGCTCACCGAGACCTACCAGCCGTCCGAGCGCGAGAAGACCCAGTCGATGCACGACTTCATCACCTTCGCCACGATGGCGGTGACCTCGCTGGTCTCCGGCGCGATGCTGTCGCAGGCGGGCTGGGGCTGGCACGCGATCAACTACGGCTCGCTGCCGTTCGTGCTCGCGGTGCTGATCGCGATCGCCTGGCTGTCCTCGATGCGCCGCGGCGGGGTCAGCGGTACCGCGCCGACCTGACCTCGCGTCTCAGTCCACCGCCCGCACGCAGTTGCGGCCGTCCGCCTTCGCCTGGTAGACGCCACGGTCCGCGGCGCCGACCAGGTGCGCGGCGAGTGCGGCGCTGCTGTCGAACCGCTCCGGCTGCGCGGTGGCGATGCCCAGCGACACCGTCACCGGGATGCGCCCGCCCGCGCCATCCGGGAACGGCGATGCGGCCACGGCCGCTCGTACCCGTTCACCGACGGCCATCGCCATCGCCGCATCGCCATCGGTGAGCACCGCGGCGAACTCCTCCCCGCCATAGCGACCCAGCGCATCGGACAGCCGCAGCTCCGCCTTGATGCGCCCGGCGATGCCGCGCAGCACCTCGTCGCCGGCCGGATGGCCGAAGCGGTCGTTGATCGACTTGAAGCGATCGACATCGACGAACAGGCAGGACAGCGGGCGCCGGCTGCGCCGGGCGCGGTCGGCTTCCTCATGCAGCCGCTGGTCGAAGTAGCGACGATTGTGCACGCCGGTGAGCGGATCGCTCAGGCTCACATGCTTCAGACGCTCGTGGTTGGCGACGTTCTCGAAGCAGATGGCGATGATGCCGGCCAGCCGCTCGACGAAGTCGGTGCCCATCCCGGAGGAGAAGCGCGCGAAATCGCCGCTGCCCAGGTTCAGGCTGCCGATCAGCCGGCGCCGGCGCCGCAGCGGCAGGATCGCCACGCTCTGCGGCGGCTGCGTCTCGAGCGGGAACAGCGCGCCGTGCAGCGGCTTCACGAACGCGCCCAGCGCCGTGCGCTCGCCGCCTTCCAGCACGCGGAACAGTTCGGAGAAGCCGCCGAGCAGGATCAGGTCCGGATAGTCGTCGACATCGATCTCGAGGGCCTCGAACAGGCGGCGCAATTCATGGTCGGGGTCGCACAGGGCGAGTGTCACCGCATCGTAGTCGTTGATGCGCTTCAACTCGTTGAACAGCATGTCGAACAGTTCCTGGAAGGTGGACCCTTCCATCAACCCGAGCTCGATGCGGCGGTGCCGGCTGAAGATCTGTTCGTTGCGCCGGCCGTCGGCAAGCAGTGATTCCAGGCGCTCGCGCAGCGCACGGTTCTCGCCCAGACGCCGGTCGACGTCCATCGGCGGCGCGCGCTACTTCGGCGGCGCGGCGCCGCCGAGCCAGGCGGCACGCGCGGCGACAGCTTCAGGGGCGGCGCCCGCGTCGACCGCCAGCCATGCCGTATCGAGCGGGGCCTCGGCCAGCGTCAACCGGCACTGGTACAGCTCGTCACGGCGGAAGGCATGGACGTCGAGCACACGGCC
>JBIITW010000203.1:0-8548 GCA_044340265.1 Burkholderiales bacterium
TGCTCAAGCGCAAGCCGATCGAGTGGATCCGCATTTCGCTCAACCTCGACGATGCCGACGATCTCGCGGCGATCCTGGCCAAGGTGGTCGAGAGCAAGAAGGTCGGCATCGAACATGCGCGCCGGCTCGGCCTGTACAACGACGCCAGCCCCGAGTTGTCGGCCGCGCTCGGCGTCGGGCCTGGCGAGGTGCTGGTGCCCGCCTGGCGCCATGCGCTGATCAACTTCCCGCACCCGATGCTCAAGGCCGGCCTGGCGATCCTCGACACGCCCGGCCTCAATGCGCTCGGCACCGAGCCGGAGCTGACGCTGTCGATGATCCCGAACGCGCACGCCGTGCTGTTCCTGCTGGCAATGGACACCGGCGTCACGCGCAGCGACCTCGAGCTCTGGCAGCGCCACGTGCAGAACAACGCCGCGCGATCGGTGGCCGTGCTGAACAAGGTCGACCTGATCTGGGACGACCTCAAGAGCGACAGCGAGATCGCACAGGCGGTCAATGGCCAGCTCGAGGCGACCGCCCGCATCCTCAACCTGCCGCGACAGAACGTGCTGCCGATGTCCGCGCAGAAGGCGCTGATCGGCCGCATCCGCGGCGACCAGGCCCTGCTCGAGCGCAGCGGCGTGCAGGCGCTTGAAGTGCTGCTGGCGCAGATGATCCCCGACCGCCGGCGGATCATCGCCGAGCGTGTGTCGCGCGAATTCGGCGTGCTGGTCGACACATCCTACGAGACGGTGATGGCCAAGCTGCGCTCGACGCATGCCGAGCTCGCCGAACTGGCCAGCCTGAGCGGCAAGAACCAGGGCATGGTCAAGGCGATGCTGGTCAAGCTCGAGCAGGACCGCGCGGCCTACCAGCACACGGTACAGAACTTCCGCAACACGCACAGCGTGGTGATGAAGCAGGGCATGATCCTGCAGTCGAACCTGGACTCAGACCTGATCGAAGCCATCTGCCAGGACTACCGCAAGAAGCTGAACGACCAGCTGTTCACCGTGCGCCTGATGCGCATGATGCAGCAGTTGTTCGACCACTTCGAGAAGGAGACCGGCAAGATCATGGGCTTCGCCAACCAGATCAAGGGCCTGGTCGACACGGTCTACGTGAGCTTCCACGAGAAGTACGGCTTTGCTCCGCTGTCGCCGCCGCAGTTCTCGCTGGCGCGGTTCAGCGAGCAGATGCTGCAGCTCAAGCAGGGCACGATCGCCTTCTGCGCCAATCCGACCACGGTGATGCAGCCGCAGGGCATCGTCATTCGCAAGTTCTACGACATGCTGGTGGCCGAGGCGAAGTCGATCTTCAGCCAGGTTTCAGCCGAGGTCGATGCCTGGCTCAACCGCGCACTGTCGCCGCTGACCATGCAGCTGAAGGAGCATGAAGAGATGCTCGAGCGCCGGCTGGAAAGCCTGCGCAAGATCACCGACAACGTGCGGGCACTGGAGACGCGTACCAAGGAACTCGAGCGTCTCGAGGTGTCACTGCGCCGGCATGTCGAGGAACTCGATGAAGTGCGGCAGGTGCTGCTGCCGCCCGCGGAATCCCCTGCCCGGTTGCCCGATCCTGCACCCGCCCGGCAGGCACGGGTGGCCTGAGCCCAGAGGGCGCCCCGACACCATCGGTGCCGGCGCTACTTCAGGATCACGTCGTACTGTTCCTGCCCATAGGCGGTCTCGACCTGCAGCGAGATCGGCTTGCCGATGAAGTCGCCGAGCATCGCGAGGTTGTGCGATTCCTCGTCGAGGAACATGTCGATCACCGGCTGCGAGGCGAGGATCCGGTATTCGCGCGCGTTGAACTGGCGCGCCTCGCGCAGCAGTTCGCGCAGGATCGTGTAGCAGATCGTCTGCGCGGTCTTCACTTCGCCGCGGCCGGTGCAGTTCGGGCAGGGCTCGCACAGGATGTGCGCGAGGCTTTCGCGGGTGCGCTTGCGCGTCATCTCGACCAGCCCCAGGCTGGTGAACCCGTTCACCGTCAGCCGGGTGCGGTCGCGGGTGAGCGCCTTCTTCAGTTCGGCGAGCACGGCTTCCCGGTGCTCCAGGTTGTCCATGTCGATGAAGTCGAGGATGATGATCCCGCCCAGGTTGCGCAGGCGCAACTGGCGCGCGATCACGAGGCAGGCCTCCAGGTTCGTCTTGAAGATGGTGTCGTCGAAGTTGCGCGCGCCGACGAAGCCGCCGGTGTTCACGTCGACGGTGGTCATCGCCTCGGTCTGGTCGAAGATCACGTAGCCGCCCGACTTCAGGTCGACCCGGCGGGAAAGGGCCCGCTCGATCTCGGTCTCGACTGCGTAGACATCGAACAGCGGCAGTTCGCCCGCGTAGTGCTCGACCCGGGTAAGGATGTCGGGCATGAACCGCTCGGCGAACGCGCGGGCCCGCTGGTGCGTCTCGCGCGAATCGATGATCACGCGGTTGGTGTCGTCGTTGAACATGTCGCGCAGCACGCGCAGTGCGAGGCTGAGGTCTTCATGCACCAGCGACGGCGCCGCGGCGGTGCCGACCGTCTCCTGGATCGACGCCCAGAGCGCACGCAGGTAGGCGACGTCGTCGGCGAGTTCATGTTCGGCTGCGGCTTCGGCCACGGTGCGGATGATGAAGCCGCCGTGCTCTTCGGCCGGACGCGCCCGTTCGACCATCTCGCGCAGGTGGTCGCGTTCGGCCTCGTTCTCGATGCGCTGCGAGATGCCGATATGCGGGTCCTGCGGCAGGTAGACCAGCAGCCGGCCGGCGAGGCTGATCTGGGTGGACAGCCGCGCGCCCTTGGTGCCGATCGGATCCTTGATCACCTGCACCAGCAGTGGCTGGCCCTCCTGCAGGATCTTCTCGATCGGTCGTGCCACCTCGCTCGGCACTGCGCCATGGCGATGGCCGAAGATGTCGCCCACGTGCAGGAACGCGGCGCGCTCCAGTCCGATGTCGATGAAGGCCGACTGCATGCCGGGCAGCACCCTCGCCACCCGGCCCATGTAGATGTTGCCGACCAGCCCGCGGCTGCGGGTACGTTCGATGTGCAGTTCCTGCACGCTACCCTGCTCGACCACCGCGACGCGGGTCTCCTGCGGCGTGACGTTGACCAGGATGTCTTCGCTCATGGCAGTTCGAATCCGCAGTTGCGCAGCAGTTCCGCAGTCTCGTACAGGGGCAGGCCCATCACCGCCGAGTAGCTGCCTTCGAGGCGGGTGACGAACAGGGCGCCCAGGCCCTGGATCGCATAGGCACCCGCCTTGTCGAGCGGCTCGCCGCTGGCCACGTAGCGGCGAAGCTCGATCGGGTCGAGAGCCTTCATGCCGACCACGCTGCGCGTGAGGCGGATGTCGATCTGGGTGTCGCTGGTGGCCAGGGCCACGGCCGACAGTACCTCGTGGCTGCGCCCGGAAAGGCGCAGCAGCATCTGCGCGGCGGCGGCCGCATCGCGTGGCTTGCCCAGCGCCTGGCCGTCGATCACCACCTCGGTGTCGGCGGCGAGCACCACGCCGGGCGCCAGCGCGCGTTCCCGGGCGCGCATCGCACCGACCCGGGCCTTTTCCAGCGTGACGCGGCTCACGTAATCGACCGGCGCCTCGCCCTCGCGCGGTATCTCTTCCACGTCGCTGCCGCGCATCCGGTCGGAGCGCAGCAGCAGTGTCTCGAAGCGCACGTTGATCTGACGGAGCAGTTCGCGCCGACGGGGGCTGTGCGATGCAAGGTAGAGCAGGGGGCGGCCGTTGGTCATGGCGTTCACTCGGGTGAGGTGCGGTCGTTCACTCGCGATGGTACGGATGATGCTCGATAAGCGATACGCAGCGGTAGAGCTGCTCGACGAGCACCAGCCGTGCCAGCGCATGCGGCAGCGTCAGCGCCGACAGCGCCAGGGTCATCGAGGCGCGTGCGGCCAGGGCCGGCGCAAGCCCGTCCGGACCGCCGACCAAGAATGCGATGCCGGGCGCCTGCGCGCGCCAGCGCTCGATCGCGGCGGCGAAGCTGCGCGTGTCGAGCGAGCGTCCATGCTCGTCCAGCGCTACCCGGATGAAGCCGGGCGGCACTGCCGCTTCCAGCCGTTCGGCTTCCGCGTCCATCATCACGGCGACCGGCTTGCCCTGGGTCCGGGGGCTCGCCT
This sequence comes from Burkholderiales bacterium, assembly GCA_044340265.1. Classification (GTDB taxonomy): domain Bacteria; phylum Pseudomonadota; class Gammaproteobacteria; order Burkholderiales; family CAIKXV01; genus CAIKXV01. The sequence continues at coordinate 4,096 of JBIITW010000203.1, forward strand.
TCACGGTCGTCACTTCCAGCCTGTACAGCCGCGGCAGCCGGCTGCGGTAATCGGCGATGCCGGCGCCGATCCAGGCGGGGACACGCTCCCCGACGGCGATCACGCGGAATCGCAAGCTTGCCCCCTGCCGGTGACGGCGTTCAGGACGCCGGCTCGGCCGACGCGGCAGCCTTGCGCCGGGTGCGCGGCGGCGGCGCCCAGAGTTCCTCGAGGTTGTAGTGGGCCCTGATCGTCGGCTGCATGATGTGCACGATCACCTTGCCGAGGTCGACCAGGATCCATTCCCCCACCGTTTCGCCCTCGACGCCGATCACTTCCGCGCCGGCTTCCTTGAGCTTGTTGCGCACGTTGACGGCCAGCGCCCGGGTCTGGCGGTTCGAATCGCCAGACGCAATGACCACCCAGTCGCACAGCGTCGTCATCTTGGTCACGTTGTACGCGACGATGTCCTTTGCCTTCACGTCTTCGAGCGCGTCGATCACCGCGCGCTTCATAGTGTCTATTCTCATGCGCACTCGATCATTGGTCTTCAGCCTGCCGGTAGATGCCACGCTCATGAATGTAGTCGAGCACGGGCTGCGGCAGCAAGTATCGCGCACTTGCACCGTGCGCGATCAGGCCCCGGATCCGGGTCGCCGATATCTGCAGTACGCTGGTGGGGGCGAGGTAGATCGAGCCGGCGGGCTGCTCGGCGAGCATGCCGATCTCGGACACCCGGCGTGCGCGCAGCTCTGCAGCCAGCTCGTGGTCGAGCGGGGCGGTGGCGATCGATGCATGCCCGCCACGTTCGGCCACCGCGAAATGGGCCAGCGTGAACAGGTCACGCCAGCGGTGCCAGCGGTGCAGTCGGGCAAAGGCGTCGGCGCCCAGCATCAGGCAGATCGGGCGCTCCGGGCCGAACTCGGCGCGCAGTTCGGCCAGGGTGTCGACGGTGTAGCAGAGCGAGGTCTTGGCCACCTCGCGCTCGTCGGCGACCAGCCGGTCGTTGCCGGCGATCGCCAGACGCACCATGTGCAGCCGCTCCTGGCCGGATACCCCGGGCGCAGTGCGCAGTGGCGGCAGGTTTGCCGGCATCAGCCGTACTTCGTCAAGGTCCAGGGCATCGCCCAGTTCCTCTGCGATGCGCAGATGGCCGAAATGGACGGGGTTGAAGGTGCCCCCGAGGATGCCGATCGGTTTCAAGGACGACGGCACCGGCCGGTGCATGCATGGTCACGCATCAGAGCAGAAGCCTGCGCACATCGGCCAGCAGGCCGTTCAGGTGGGAGATGAATCGCGCGCCGGTGGCGCCATCGACCACGCGGTGGTCGTAGGACAGCGAAAGGGGCAGCATCAGCCTGGGCACGAAGGTGCCGTCGACGAACACCGGCTTCATCGTCGAGCGGGACACGCCGAGGATCGCCACCTCCGGCGCGTTGATGATCGGCGTGAAGGCGGTGCCGCCGATGCCGCCAAGGCTGGAGATCGAGAAGCAGCCGCCCTGCATGTCCGCAGGCTTCAGCTTGCGTTCGCGTGCTGCCTCGGACAGCGAAGCCAGTTCGCGCGCGATGTCCGCCACGCCCTTGCGGTCACAGTCCCGGATGACGGGAACGACCAGGCCGTCGGGGGTATCCACTGCGACACCGACATGGAAATACTTCTTCAGCACCAGCGTATCGCCACCGGGCGCCAGCGAGGCGTTGAAAGTGGGGAACTCGCGCAGCGCGCCGGCCACCGCCTTCACCAGGAAGGCGAGCACGGTCAGCCGGACGCCCTGCTTCTTCATCGCCTCGACCTGCGCCTTGCGGAAGGCCTCCAGTTCGCTGATGTCCACCTCGTCGAACTGGGTGACATGCGGGATGCTGACCCAGTTGCGGTGCAGGTTCGGGCCCGACAGCTTCTGGATGCGCGACAGAGCCAGCGTCTCCACCGGGCCGAACTTCGCGAAGTCGACCTGGGGAAGCGGCGGCAGGCTGAACGGCAGACTGCCACCGGTGGCAGTCGACGGTACGGGCCCGGCGGACAGCGCCTTCTTGACGAACGCCTGCACATCCTCTTTCAGGATGCGGCTCTTCGGGCCGCTCGCCGGCACACGGGCAAGGTCGACGCCCAGTTCGCGTGCGAACCTGCGTGTCGACGGCGACGCATGCAGGCCGCTGCCCGGGGGGGCTCCTGCGGCCTCGTCCGACGGCGCAGCGGAAGGCTGTGCCGGTGCGGGCGCCAGCTCGGCGGCAGCCGCTGTCGGTGCGGATGCGGCCGGAGCTGCAGGTGCGGGTGCGGGTGCAGGTGCAGGTGCAGGTGCAGCGGCGGGGGCAGGTGCAGCGGCGGCACCGGCAGCGGCAGGGGCCGCCTCTTCCAGCGCCAGCATCAGCACCAGCGTGCCTTCGGACACCTTGTCGCCCACCTTCAGTTCGATCGACTTCACCGTCCCGGCAGCCGGGGCCGGCACCTCGATCGTGGCCTTGTCCGACTCGAGCGAGATCAGCGGATCTTCCTTCTCGACCCACGTGCCGGCCGAGACCAGGATCTCGACCACCGGAACGTCCTTGAAGTCGCCGATGTCGGGGACCTTCACTTCCATCGTGTTTGCCATGCGCCTACACCGTCGTCGGATTCGGTTTGTTCACGTCGATCCCGTAGCGGTCGATCGCCTCGGTCACTTTCTCGATCGAGATCGTGCCCTCGTCGGCCAGGGCCTTGAGGGCCGCGACCGCCACGTAGTGCCGGTCGACCTCGAAGAATCGGCGCAGGTTCTTCCGGGTGTCGGAACGCCCGTAGCCGTCGGTGCCGAGCACCACGTAGCGGCCGCGCACATAGGGCCGGATCTGGTCGCCGAAGGCGCGCATGTAGTCGGTCGCGGCGATCACCGGGCCGGCACGGTCCTTCAGGCATTTCTGCACATGGGACTCGCGCGGCGTCTCGACCGGGTGCAGCATGTTCCAGCGCTCGACGTCGATGCCATCGCGGCGCAGCTCGTTGAAGCTGGTCGCGCTCCAGATGTCGGCCTTCACGCCGAAGTCCTTCTCGAGCAGGTCGGCCGCCGCGATCACCTCGCGCAGGATGGTGCCGCTGCCGAGCAGTTGCACCTTCGGTGCCTTGTCCTTCTTCGTCACCGCCGCTTCGCGGAACAGGTACATGCCCTTGAGGATGTCGGCCTCCATGCCCGCCGGCATCGCCGGATGGGCATAGTTCTCGTTCATCACGGTGATGTAGTAGTAGATGTCCTCGCCGTCGGCGTACATCCGCTTGAGGCCGTCCTGGATGATCACCGCGAGCTCGTAGGCGAAGGTCGGGTCATAGGTGATGCAGTTCGGGATGGTCGCTGCCATCAGGTGGCTGTGGCCGTCCTCGTGCTGCAGGCCCTCGCCGTTCAGCGTGGTGCGACCGGCGGTGCCACCAAGCAGGAAGCCCTTGGCGCGCGAGTCGCCGGCCGCCCAGCACAGGTCGCCGACGCGCTGGAAGCCGAACATCGAATAGAAGATGAAGAACGGGATCATGGTGACGCCGTGCACGCTGTACGCGGTGGCTGCGGCGATCCACGAGGACATCGCACCGGCCTCGTTGATGCCCTCCTGCAGGATCTGGCCCTTCTTGTCCTCCTTGTAGAACATCAGCTGGTCGGCATCCTCGGGCTTGTACAGCTGCCCGACCGACGAGTAGATGCCCAGCTGGCGGAACATGCCTTCCATGCCGAAGGTGCGTGACTCGTCGGGCACGATCGGCACGATCAGCTTGCCCAGCGTCTTGTCGCGCACCAGCGTGCCGAGGATGCGCACGAAGGCCATGGTGGTCGAGATCTCGCGGTCTTCGGTCGATTTCAGCACCGATTCGAAGGCCGACAGCGGCGGCACCTCGAGCGGCGCCGCATGGCGCCGGCGCTGCGGCACCGAGCCGCCCATCGCGGCAATGCGTTCGCGCAGGTACTTCATTTCCGCGCTGTCTTCTGCCGGCTTGTACAGCGGCACCTCGTCCAGCTGGTCGTCCGGGATCGGGATGTTGAACCGGTCGCGGAAGGCGCGGATCGACACCGTGCCCATCTTCTTCTGCTGGTGGGTGATGTTCTGGCCTTCGCCCGACTCGCCCATGCCGTAACCCTTGATGGTCTTGGCCAGGATCACGGTCGGCTGGCCCTTGTGTTCGGTGGCCGACTTGTAGGCTGCGTACATCTTGTGCGGGTCATGGCCACCGCGGTTCAGGCGCCAGATGTCCTCGTCGGACATGGTCGACACCATCTCGCGCAGCTCGGGATACTTGCCGAAGAAATGCTCGCGCACGAAGGCGCCGTCCTTCGACTTGAAGGTCTGGTACTCGCCGTCGACGCATTCTTCCATCCGCTTGTGCAGCAGCCCGGATCTGTCCTTGGCCAGCAGCGGGTCCCAGTACGAGCCCCAGATGACCTTGATCACGTTCCAGCCGGTGCCGCGGAAGTCGGCCTCGAGCTCCTGGATGATCTTGCCGTTGCCGCGCACCGGCC
>JBIITW010000032.1:0-29440 GCA_044340265.1 Burkholderiales bacterium
GGCGACTGCAGCGACGGCCAGCCAGGCATCGATCAGCCAGCGCACGGGGGTGGCGACATTCGCCGCCGGATCGGCGAACACCCTGGCCGATGCGCTGTCCGACATCGCGACGAGCTTCGGTGCCGACGGTGCGCAGAGGGCAGGTGAGTTCGCGCTGTTCCAGGTTGGCAAGACCGGCAGCTACTGGATGATGGTCTCCGACGGAACGGCAGGCGTCACCGGAAACGATGTCGTGGTGCAACTGTCGAACATCACGTCAGTGTTCGGTATCGACCTGTCCGCGGGTGTCCTGACGATCACCGCCTGATCGGACGGACGAAACGGCGACTGCGCCATGGGATCAGGAACCTTCGTGTACTCGCTTCCACGGCGTGGTCGTACGCTTCCCTGTGTCGGAACCTCTGGCGGCGCTGAACAGGCCGCCAGAGATCTCGATCCTTCTGGCGCTCGGTGGTGCCTCTTCGCACCTGCCGTCGCTACGCTCGAGTCTCCCGCGCCCCGGCGCGCGAGCACCCTTTCTGGCGTCTTGCTCCGTCCCGACGACTGCTGCCCGGCCGAAGGGTGCGTGTGCACGGTCGCCCTTGCCCCGTTCGCCTGTGCGCCGCCGGTCCTGGCGGTGGCAGTCGTCTCTGGGCGAATCACATGGACAGTCTGGACCTCGGGGCCCGATGCCCCGCAGGGTGATCAGTGCACGCGAGCCGTGCCGATTGCCCACACATTCTCTTTGCGCGCGTCTGCGTGCGATTGACCGAAGGAAACCATCGTGGCGAACATCCGCAAGCTGATCCTGACTCAGGCCGACATCGACTTCCTCTGGACACAGCTTCGGCTCCCGGGCAACAACCCGCTCAACGCGCCGCTGGGCACCATCCTCGATTCATTCGGTATCCGGGATGTTCGAGGCATCGGCAACAACGTCACCAACCCGCTCTTCGGCGCGGTAGACCAACTCTTCCCGCGAGTGACCGCCGCTCACTGGCGAGACGCGAGCGGAACTTTCACGTTCGGTCAGACCGGGTTGAACATCGTCAATACCCCGACCAGCTACGCGGTGCGGGACGTCAATCTGGTTGACACGTCAGCTCGCACGATCAGCAACCTCGTGGCCAGCCAGGACGACGCGTCGCTTGCCGCGATCGGGTACCAGACGCCGGGGGAACGCAAGCTGGTGGTGATGGATGATCCGTCCGCGACGCCAGGCGGGCGTATCTCGCCCATCACCTTCACCGCCGTGAACCCGTTGCCTTACAGCTCCTTCCTGACGCTGTTCGGACAGTTCTTCGACCACGGTCTCGACTTCGTGCGCAAGGGCGCCGACGGCGCCATCCTGGTGCCCCTGCTGCCGGACGACCCGCTGTACAACCATCCCGACAACGCCATCAAGGTCAATGGCGATGTGGTCGGTTATAACAATTTCATCATTGCCTCCCGCACGGACACGGTGCACGTCGATATCGCTGCATCGAGCACCGATTCGCTCGTTGCCGCGCTCGGTCTGCGTGAAGATCGCTACACGGTGGGCGAACCGGGTGCGCAGAGCGGGCGCGTCACCGGGCTGGCGCCGATCGGCGCGGGGCTGGCCGATGGTGGGGTGCTGATCCTCAACCGGACCGTGATCGAGATCCGCCCGGGCGCCACGATCGCCGAAGCGGTCGCTGCCATCAATGCGGTATCGGCCACGACCGGGGTCACCGCATCGCTGAGCAGTGCCAACGAGCTCATCCTCGACTATGCGGTCGGCGAAAGTCACAACACCATCTCGCCGTTCATCGACCTGAGCCAGTCCTACGGATCGGTGGCGAGCCATACCGCGTTCATACGCGAGTACGACACCGCGGTCGTTGACGGCGTGACCCGGTTCATCATCACCGGGCGGTTGGTCAGCGGCACACAAGACAAGGACCAGGACGGCCGCATGGACGGCATGGCGACCTGGGCAGACGTCAAGGCCAACGCCGCCCTGGTGGGCGTCATCCTGCACGACAAGGACGTGCTTGGCATCCCGGAAGTGCGGCTTACCGCGGAGGGCGTGCCTTTCCTGGACGCGAGCGGCATGTGGCTGGTCACGCGGCACCCGGTCACCGGGCAGGTCTACTACGTACAGGACAGCTTTGTCAGCGCCAACAGCGTCGCCTTGCGCCTGAACGCAGACGGGACGACGTCCGAGGTGACCGACAGCAGCGTGATCTCGAAGCTGATCCTGCAGACGGTCGGTCATGCGTTCCTCGACGACATGGCGCACGGTATTCTGCGCACGCTGAATTCGGCGACCGGCGATCTGGCCGATCCCGATGCCCAACTGCTGCTCGGCAAGCATTTCATCGGTGGGGACGGTCGAGCCAACGAGAACATCGGCCTGACCGCCATCCATGACATCTTCCACTCCGAACACAACACCGTCCTCGAGCAGCTCACGTCACGCATGACGTTCAACGTCGACGGCACCTGGACCGAAACGGCCACCGGCCGGATCTGGACCGGGGAGGATCTGTTCCAGGCGGCGAAGCTGGTCACCGAGATGGAGTACCAGCACCTGGTGTTCGGGGAGTTCACGCGCAAGCTCAGCCCGAACATCAACGTCTTCGCCGGCTATGACATCACCATCGACCCGGCGGTGAGCGCCGAGTTCGCCCATGCGGTGTACCGGTTCGGCCATTCGATGCTGACCGAGACCGTGGGCCTGACCGCGTTCGATCCGGTCACTGGCCTGTCGACTGGCGTCGACAAGTCCATGGGTCTGATCCAGGCCTTCATCAACCCCGCTGCCTACGACAAGACCACTGCGGGCGAAGTCGCGATCGGCATGTCGAACCAGGTCGGCAATGCGATCGATGTCTGGGTGACGGACGCACTGCGAAACAACCTGGTCGGGCTCCCGCTGGATCTGGCTACGCTGAACATCGTCCGCGGGCGCGACACCGGCATCGGCAGCCTGAACCAGGTCCGTGCGGACCTTTATGCCCAGACCGGACTGGCTTCGCTCAAGCCGTACGAGAACTGGGACGCGTTCGGTGCCCATCTGCTGCATCCGGAATCCCTTGAGAACTTCATCATGGCCTATGCCCGTGATGCAGTCCTGTCCAGCTATGGCGATACCGACCCGGTGACCGGGCAGATCGAGATCGGAAGCCTCGCGTTCTGGGATGCCCTGCAGCGTAGCAGCGATCCGGTCGCGCGGCAGCGATATGCCGATGGCCTGCGGGCAGCGGCGCAGTCGGCCATCGGCGATGAAGCCTTCATGAACGGGGCGATCGGCCTCAATGCGGTCGACTTCTGGATCGGTGGCCTCGCCGAACAGAAGGTCCCGGGCGGCATGCTGGGATCGACGTTCGATTTCCTGTTCGCCATGCAGATGATCGACCTTCAGAACGCCGACCGTTTCTACTACCTTGCCCGGCTGGCCGGCACGGACCTGCTCGGCGAGATCGAGGCACAGCTGTTCGCGGATATCGTGATGCGCAACACCGGCGTGTCGCACCTGTACGTGGATATCTTCTCGGTCCCTGATGCGTCGATCGAGATTGGTACGCCGGGCGCGGCGGACCGCACCTTCGGCAGCCTGGGTGCGCTGGTGCGTGCGACCGATACCGTCGTGGACGTCCTCGGCACGCCACGCCAGGTCGGCCGATCAGGTTGGGTCGGCAACGACAACACCGGGTGGACGTTCTACGGCAACCCTGGCGACTACCTCGATGCCCGTGGCGTATTCGGCCCTAACAACTCCGCCGCGCTCAAGGGCAACGTGAGCGAAGTCATCGGTGGAACGGACAACGCCGAGCGTGTCAACGCGCTGGGCGGCAACGACGCGGTCTATGGGGATGGCGGCAACGACACGCTCGAGGGCGGGGGCGGCAACGACTTCCTGCGCGGCGGTGACGGTGACGATGTCATCACCGACCAGCAGGGAGACGACCTGATCTGGGGTGATGCAGGCAACGACCGGATAGACGCCGGTAGCGGCATCGACCAGATCTTCGGTGGCGACGGCGATGACCAGCTGTACGGCGGCCTGGGTGCCGACGCGATCGATGGTGCTGCCGGCAACGACATCATCTTCGGCGACAGCGGCGCAATCGAGCTTCAGCTCGTCAATGGCGTGCTCGTCGAGGTCATGGACCGGGATGGTTCGCCGGACGTCCTTGCCGGAGGTCTGGGCAACGACACGATCTTCGGTGGCGGGGATGCCGACATTCTCGACGGCGGCGAGGGCAACGACCTCATCTTCGGTGGGCTCGGATTCGATCTGATGGCCGGCGCGTTCGGCAACGACGTATTCGTGATGGACGCCTCCGATATCGGCTTTGGCAACATCATCGACGGGGGCGTCGATCATGACATCGTCGACTACTCGGCGAGCATCGGTACCGGTTCCGGAACCGGCGAATTGCGCACCGGCATCACCATCGACCTCAATCCGGTTGCGCCCATCCTGGCTCCCGTCGGTGCGCCGCCGCCCGGCGACCTGTTCCTTGATGTCGAGGAGGTGATCGGTTCGAACTTCAACGATTCGATCCGCGGCGGCGGCAGCGTGCCGCTGTCTCTGGGCCTGATCACCGACCCGGTCGGGGGACCGATCAACTTCGGAACTGTCGAGTTCCCGCTGTTCCGGACCTACACGGTCAAGATCGACGGCGGGCTCGGCAACGACACGGTCGAAGGCGGTGACGGCACAGGGCAGTTCCTCCTGCAGCCCGATGGCAGCTATGCGTACGTGGGCTGGGCGCTGAATCCCGACGGCATTACCTACACCTACGTGGGCGGAACCTGGGATCCGGCGGTCGAAGGCCCCGGCATGGACGTGCTGATCGGCGGGGCGGGCGTCGACACGGTGTCGTACGCGACCGCGGCCAGCACGGCGCAGCCGGACCCGGTCACCGGACTGGGGCCTGTGCCCAACGTGACGGGCGTCACCGTGGACCTGAGCGTGGTGGATGCCCAGAACACCGTGAACGCCGGCTGGGACCTGCTTTCCGGGTTCGAGAACGTCATCGGCAGCGCGTTCAATGACGGCCTCACTGGCGATGCGCAGGCCAACCTGCTCGACGCTGGCGCCGGCAACGACACGCTCATTGGCGGGGACGGCGCCGACACGCTTATCGGCGGCGGCGGCGACGACGTGCTGACCGGCGGCGCGGGTGTCGACACGGTGAACTATTCGGGCACCAACAGCACGGCCGTGGTCGGCGCCACGCCGGGGGTGACCGGCGTCAACGTCAACCTGAGCGTCACGACCGCCCAGAACACGCTCAATGCCGGGCTCGACACGCTCACCGGCATCGAGAATGCGGTCGGTTCCCTGTTCAACGATACGCTTAGCGGCGGTGCCGATGGCGTCACCGTCGCCAACCGGCTGGACGGTGGTGCCGGCAACGATTCCATGCTGGGCGGCGGTGGCAACGACACGCTGATCGGCGGCGCTGGCAATGACACGCTCAACGGGGGCGCGGGCGTCGATACCCTGTCCTACGAGGGCACGCTCGGCGCGGTGGCCGTCAACCTGTCCGGCGCCCTGCTCGCGACGAACCTGGGCAACGTGGCGACCAACCGGTCGGCTGGCGCGGCCGGCGTGGACGTGCTGAGCAATCTCGAGAACGTGACCGGGGGGGGCGGCAACGACACCGTCGCAGGCTCTGCCGGCAACAACGTGTTGGACGGCGGGACGGGCGACGACAACCTGGATGGCGGCGGGGGTAACGATACGCTGGTGGGCGGTGCCGGCAACGACGTGCTGGGCGGTGCTGCCGGCAACGACCTGCTGCAAGGGGGTATCGGCAACGACGTGCTGCGCGACGGTGTGGGCACCAACACCCTCGCCGGTGGGATCGGCAACGACCTCTACGTGGTGGCGACCGGGGACACGGTGCTCGAACTGGCCAGCGAAGGCCTGGACACGGTGGAAACCGCCCTGACGGCCTATGCGCTCACCGCGAACGTCGAGAACCTCACCTATACCGGTACGGCGAACAGCACGGGCACGGGTTTCGTCGGCAACGCGCTCGACAACCTGATCGCCGCCGGTGCAGGCAACCAGCGCCTGGCCGGCGGCACCGGTAACGACACGCTGCTGGGTGGCGCGGGGACCGATACCCTCGATGGCGGAGACGGTTCGGATACCGCTTCCTATGCCACTAATACCCTGGCGGTCACCGTCGATCTGGCGAACGGCACCGCATCGAGCAGCACGCAGGCCGGCGGCTCCGGGGTGGACACGCTGATCTCCATCGAGAATGCCATTGGCGGCTCGGGCAATGACACCCTCACGGGGAGCGACGGTGCAAACCGCCTGGACGGAGGGGCGGGTGCCGACTCCCTGGCTGGCGGTGCCGGCGACGACATCTACGTCATCGACGATATCGGAGACGTGGTGGTGGAAGTGTCCGGTGCCGGGCGAGACACCATGGTCTCGACCCTGTCGACGCTGGCCCTGGCGGACCATGTGGAAGACCTGCGGTTCAGTGGCACCGGTCGTTTCAACGGAACCGGCAACACGCTGGATAACCTGATCCTGGGCGGCGCGAGCGGCGACAGCCTGGTCGGGCTGGCCGGTAATGACACGCTCGAGGGCGGCGAGGGCAACGACACGCTGGTCGGTGGCGCGGGAGATGACACCTACCTCGTCGATTCGGCCGCAGACGTGATCACCGAGAGCGCGGGCGAAGGCATCGATACCGTGCGTACCAGCCTGTCCTCGTTCACGCTGGCGAACAATCTGGAACGGCTCATCTATACCGGTCCGATCGATTTCTACGGCGTCGGCAATGCCGGCAGCAACACGATCGTCGGGGGTGCAGGCAACGACACGCTGATCGGCGGCTTCGGCGATGACGAACTGCGCGGCGGGGCGGGCATCGACACGGTGTCCTATGCCGGCGCGGCAGGCCCCGTCCAGGTGAACCTGCGTCTCGGTACTGCTACCGGCTACTTCGGCAACGACAGCCTGATCTCGATCGAGCGGGTGGTCGGAGGCGACGGCCGAGACCTGATCGTGGCCACTGATGGTAACGACCTGCTCGATGGCGGTCGGGGCGTGGACACGTTGCAGGGTGGGCTGGGCGACGACACCTACCTCGTGGACGAGCAGCAGGACGAGGTGCTCGAGGCACCGGGCGAGGGTAACGATACGGTCATCACCACGATCGGTACCTATACGCTCGGTGGTACTAGCATCGAGAATCTGGTGTTCATCGGTTCGGGCATTTTCAACGGGACCGGCAACGACTTTGCCAACCGGATTGTCGGTGGGGATTCCAATGACCGCCTGTACGGCGAGGATGGCGACGACACGCTGACTGGCGGTCTGGGCAATGATTCCCTGTACGGCGGCTGGGGCAACGATCTGTTGTCCGATGGACAGGGTTCCAACCTGCTCGCGGGTGGCATGGGCGATGACGTCTATCGGATCGACAATCCTCAGGCCGACAAGGTTCAGGAAGCGGTCGGCGAGGGCTTCGATACCATCGAGACCAACCTGACGACATTCGTGCTCGTCAGCAACGTCGAAAGCCTCACTTACATCGGCCCATCGGGCCTGATCGGTTTCAACGGTACGGGCAACGAACTGGGCAACCTCATCACGGGCGGGGACAGTGCCGACAACCTGTCCGGCCTGGCCGGCGATGACACCCTGATCGGTGGACTCGGCAATGACTTCCTGGACGGCGGTGCGGGGCAGGATGCCGCCTCCTACCAGACGGCCAGTTCCGCGGTCACCGTCAATCTGCTTACGCTGCAGGTCACGCGCGGACCTGGCGTGGATACGCTGATCTCGATCGAGAACGTGATCGGCAGCGCCTTCGCCGACCTCATCACCGGCGACGGCCAGGCCAACGTGATCGAGGGCGGCTCGGGTAACGACACGCTCGATGGCGGGGCGGGCAGCGACACGGTCTCCTATGCGGGCGCTGGCTCACGGGTGGTCGTGTCTCTCGGCATCCAGGGCACGACGCTGTTCTCCAACCAGAACACCCAGGGCGCCGGCACCGATCGCCTGAACAACTTCGAGAACCTCGCCGGCAGCGCCTTCAGTGACAGTCTGACCGGCAATGGCTCCGGCAACCGGATCGACGGTGGCTTCGGCAACGACAACATCGACGGTGGCGGCGGCAACGACGCGCTGCGGGGCGGCGCCGGCAACGACACCCTCACCGGCGGCAGCGGCGACGACAGCCTGGATGGAGAGTTCGGCACCGACACCGCCTCCTACTCGAATGCCGGTTCGGCGGTCACCGTGAACCTGCGCACCGGGCTCGTGACGGGCGGCGCAGGCAGCGACACGCTGGTCTCGATCGAGAACGTCGTCGCCAGCGATAACGGCGACACCCTGGTCAGCGGCGCGGGCGACAACGTGCTCGATGGTGGGGCAGGCATCGACACCGTGTCGTATGAAGGCACGACCGGCGCCGTCGTGGTGAACCTGGGCGGTACTGCAGCGACCGTGGGCAGCTCGACCGTGGGTGCCCGACGGGCGACGGGTTCTGCGGGTGCCGATACGCTGGTGTCGATCGAGAACGCGATCGGCGGCAGTGGGGCGGACTACATCCTTGGCAGCGCGGCCGCCAACCAGCTGCAAGGCGGTGACGGCCATGACACCCTCATGGGTGGAGACGGTAACGACACATTGATCGGCGGTACGGGTGACGATTCCATCGACGGTGGCGCAGGCGTCGATACGGTCTCCTATGCCAACGCTACCGCGGCGGTGACGGTAGACCTGGGCGCGGGTTCCGCGACGGGAGGCGACGGCAGCGACTCGCTGGCGAACATCGAGAACGTGGTCGGCAGCGCGTCCGATGACACCCTGACCGGCGACGCCCAGGCCAACCTGGTCGATGGTGGCGCCGGGAACGACACGCTCGCCGGCGGCGATGGCGATGACACACTGGTCGGGGGGCTGGGCGACGACAGCCTGGTGGGCGGACTGGGCGTCGACATCGCCTCGTACATCACTGCCACCGCGGCCGTGAACGTCAGCCTGGCCACCGGCATCGCTTCGGGCGCGGCTGGCAATGACCGGCTGTCCGGCATCGAGACGCTGGTCGGCAGCACGTTTGCCGATGTACTGACCGGGGATGGCTCGGCGAACCTGCTGATGGGTGATGCCGGCAACGACACGCTTTCGGGTGGGGCGGGTGAAGACACGCTGGTCGGCGGTGCCGGCAATGACAGTCTGGTGGGCGGCGACGGGATCGATACCGCTTCGTACGAAACGGCGACCGCCGCGGTCAACATCAACCTGGCCACGGGTGGCACCACCGGTGGCGCGGGTACGGATACCTTGTCCGGCATCGAGAACGTGATCGGGAGCGGATTCAACGACACCCTGACCGGTGCGGCCAGCGTCAACAACCGCCTGGCCGGTGGTGGCGGCAACGACACCTATGTCGTACAGGACGCGGGTGATGTCGTCGTGGAACTTGCGGGCGAGGGCACCGACCTGGTACAGGTCGCGAGTCTCGCCAGCTACACGATCGGAGACCATGTCGAGAACCTGACCAACACCGGCACCGGTGCCTTCGCCGGTACCGGCAATGCACTGGGCAACGTGCTGACCGGTGGCAGCGGTGCCGACACTCTGTCGGGTGGCGCTGGCAATGACACCCTCATCGGTGGCACGGGCAACGACTCGCTCAACGGCGGCGAAGGCGTGGACACCGTGTCCTACGCAGGCACCGGGACCGCCGTTACCGTAAACCTCGCGACGGGAGCGGCGACCGGAGGCGCCGGCAGCGATACGCTGGCCGGCTTCGAGAACGTGACCGGCGGGACCGGGAACGATTCGATCACCGGCGATGCAGGCGAGAACGTCCTCGACGGTGACACCGGCACTGACACGCTGTCGGGCGGTGCCGGCAACGACACCTACCGCGTGAATGTCGTGGCCGACGTGGTGGTCGAAGCGGCCGGTGGTGGCGTCGATACCGTCATTACGGGCGGCTCCATCAACAACTACACGCTGGCCGCTCAGGTCGAGAACCTGACGTCGACGCGTAGCGGGCAGTTGCTCGGCACGACGTTCACCGGCATCGGCAATGCGCTGGATAACCGCATCGTCGGCACGTCTGGTGCCGACAGCCTCAATGGCGGCGACGGCAACGACGTGCTGGTCAACGGCGGTACCAATGCCCTGAACAACCTGTTGAGCGCGGCAGACACGCTCAATGGCGGTGCAGGCAACGATACGGTCGACTTCAGCGGGTTGAGCGCCAGCGTCCGGGTATCGCTGCTGCTGCAAGGCAGCAACCAGAACGTCACCAATGGCCTCGTCAACCTGGTCAGCATCGAGAATCTTCGCGGTACCGATTTCGCCGACACCTTCACCGGAGACACGGCTGCGAACCTGCTGGAAGGGGCTGCAGGCAACGACACGCTGATCGGCGGGGCGGGCATCGATACGCTGGACGGCGGCGCCGGCAGCGACACGGCGTCGTTTGCCGGGACCGGGACCGCCGTGTCGGCCAGCCTGCGCACGGGACTGGTGAGCGGCGGTGCCGGCAACGATGTACTGATCAGCATCGAGAACCTGACCGCAACCGATGCTGCCGATGTCCTGGAAGGCGATGGCAATGCCAACGTGCTCGACGGCGCAGGCGGCAATGACATGCTGATCGCCACGGCGGGCAACGACACGCTCATGGGTGGCGCGGGCACCGACATTGCCGTGTTCAGTGGCGCGATGGAGGACTACTCGTTCTTCCGTGACCCGGGCACCGGCAACATTGCCGTGCGTGGACAGTTCAGCAACGGCCAGTACGGCCTCGTTTCGATGCTGATCGACGTGGAGACCGTGCGTTTCACGGCGCCCAATCGCGATGTCGCGGTGGGTTCGCTTCCGCTGAGCGACGTCATTGCACCGACCGTCCTCGAGTTCGGCACGCTGGCGGCCGACGGTGGGTACAACGCGGGTCGGACGATCACCCTGTCTGCTCGAATGGACGAGGCAGTCAGGGCCGGATCGAGCCTGAGGGTCGTGCTCGAAACCGGCGCCGAAGTGGTCCTGACCGCGGCCACCGACGGCGACCTGCTGACGGGTCCCTACCTCGTTGCACCTGGGCAGTTCAGCGAAAGCCTGACGGTCGTCGGATTCCTGCCCGAGGGCGCGGGTGTACTCGACCTGGCGGGCAATGCGCTGTTCAACACCACGCTCCCGCTCGTGAACATCGGCGATTCGCATCGGATCGCCATCGATACTGAAGCCCCGGACGTCGCGTCGTTCAGCACGACGGCGGCCGACGGTACCTACGGCGCGGGCTCGGTGCTGATCATCACGGCGCTGATGTCCGAGGTGGTGGCGGCGGGCTCTTCGATCCAGGTCGTGCTCAATACTGGCGAGACCGTCATCCTGAGGACTTCGGTCGAATCGACCTCGGTGCGCGGCAACTACACCGTCGGTCCTGACGTCGATGCGGAACAGCTCGCGGTGGTGAGCTACACCGTACTGCCCGGCGCGTCGGACCTCGCCGGGAACACGATCGAGGTTGGCACGGCGGTGTTCGACAGCACCAAGCTCGTCCGGATCGACACCACGGCGCCCCTGGCCCCGACAATCGACGCCATCGCGGACGATGTAACGCCGGTGACGGGCGATGTGACCCTCTACACCAACGACCGCAAGCCCACGCTCAGCATCACGGCCGAGCCGGGCGCGGCGGTCTACGTGTACAACAACACGCGCTACCTGGGCCAGGCGGTCGAGTCCACCACGGTGGGCGAAGAAGGCCAGTTCACCTTCACCCCGGCCTTCTCGCTGGCCGAAGGCACCTATCACCTGGTGGCACGCGTCATCGACGCTGCCGGCAACCAGAGCGCTGCCTCGGCGGCGCGCCAGGTCATCGTTGACTTCACCCCTCCGGTACAGCCGACGGTGACGCCGCTGGTCACGGCGCTGAGTGCGCCGGATGTCAGCGGAACAGCCGTGCTTGGCCTGGGGGATGTCCTGACGGTGAGCGTGGCCGGCAAGACGTTCACCGCGACCGTCGACGAGCTGCCTAGCCAGGCAGCGCCGGGCGGGTTGTTGACCGTCTCCGACCCGGCCCTGTCGGTGGATCTCGTCGAGCGGACCTGGAACGTCGCGCTCTCCGACCTCGATCCGGGCACCTATCCGGTGGCCGCGTCGGTCACCGATCGGGCAGGCAATATCCGTCTGGACGCCACTGACAACGAACTGGTCGTCAGCAATACGATTCCGGAGGTGATCGCATTCGGTGCCTCGACCCCGAGCGGTTTCTATCGCGTCGATCAGCCGATCGAGATCACCGCGACGTTCAGCGAACTGGTGCTGCCCGGCTCGAAGCTTCTGGTCACGCTCAATGTGCTTGATACGGTGACGACGCTTCCGGTTACCGTGATCCTCACCACGCCGACGTTGAACGCTGCCTCGCGCACCCTGACCGGCACCTATACCGTGACTGCCGGCCAGACGTCTGCGGACCTGACGGTCGAGAGCTTCAGCTTCACCGACGGCAGCGTCAGTGCCTCGGTGCCGAAGAATCTGGCGGGTACGCCGATGACGTCGGCGACGATGCCCCAGGCCAACTTCACCGGCCTGGACATCGTGGTCGACACGACGGCGCCCGGTGTGCCGTCGCTGACGCTGATCGAAGACGACGTGTCGCCGTCGACGGGCGCAGTCACGGCCAACATCAACGACAACACGCCCACTTTCTCGATCACCGCCGATACCGGCAGTACGGTTCGGGTCTATGCCAACCCGTCTGCACCGATCCTGTTCGGCGTGGCGACCGAGACCGTCGCGGGATCCGGGCTCTACACCTTCATCCCTGCCGATCCGATCAGCGACGGCACCTACGAGTTCTACGTCACCGTCACCGATCGGGCGGGCAACAGCGAAACCTCGCCGGTCTACTCGACCGGAAGCACGACGACCATCCGCGTAGATACGACGCTGCCCACGACGCCGGTGATCAACACGCTGGTGACCAATGACAGCACGCCGCTGCTCACCGGCAGCGCAGTGCTGCTGGGCGGCGAAACACTTGCCGTCACGGTCGACAACGTGACGTACACCACCTCGACCTCGCCCGCGCTGGTGCTGGTGCAAGTCGGGTCGACGGCCACCTACAACTGGTCCCTGCAGTTGCCGGACCTCGCCGTCAACGCAACCTATCCGGTGTCGGCCGTGGTGACCGATGCAGCCGGCAACGCCACCTCCGACACCACGGCGGATGAACTGACGATCGAGACGGTGCTGCCGACGATCACCAGCTTCACGTCGTCGACGCCCGACGGGGCCTACAAGGTTGGCGCGACCATCGATCTGAGCGCCACGGTCAGCGAAACGCTGCGGGGCGGATCGGCGATCACCGTCACGCTGGACTCCGGGACCACGGTCGTGCTCAGCACGGTCTCGGCGGGCAACATCCTGCGCGGCAACTACGTGGTGGGCGCGGGGCAGAACTCGCTCGACCTCAGCATCACCGGTTTCACCCTGACCGGTGGCACGGTTCCGACGGACATCGCTGGCAACGTGATGACCGACCTCACCCTGCCCAGCGGAAGCAACAGCCTGGTGGTCAGCAAGGATCTGCGGATCGATACCGAGGCTCCGACGACGCCGACCCTCAACAGCGTCTCGGACAATGTGCCGGTGACGCCGGTGACGACGATCGCGCCGGGCGGCGGTACCAACGATGCAACGCCGACGCTGGCTATTTCGGCCGAGGACGGGACCACGGTCACCGTCTACAGCAACGGGACCTACCTGGGTAACGCCACGGCGACGGGAACGCCGGGCCTCTTCACCTACACTCCGGGGATTGCGCTCGCCGACGGTACGAAGGTCTTCACCGTGCAGTCAAGCGATGCGGCCGGCAACCTGAGCGCTACGTCGACGCCGTACACGGTGACGGTCGATACGGTGGCACCGATCGCGCCGACGGTGACCGTGGCCGGCACGGGCGTTGGCAGCAGTCCGGTGATCCGTGGCAACGTCGTCCTCGACCCGCTCGATGTGTTCACGGTGACGGTGGCTGGCGCGACCCATACGTATGCGCAGGGCGCTCCGGGCTGGACCGTAGGCAACGGTCAATGGTCTCTGGACCTCGCTGCGCTGCCTGTGCCTGTCGTGCTGACGTCGGGCACCTATAACGTGGTGGTCCGGGTGACGGATATCGCCGGCGCCACGGCGGCGGACACGACGACAGGGGAACTGCTGGTCGATGCGACGGCGCCCGTCGTCAACCGCTTCACGTCCACGACGGCGAACGGCACGTATGGCACGTCCAGCTCGATCAACATCAGCGCGACGATGAGCGAAGCCGTGCGCGCCGGCTCGCAGATGACGGTCGTGCTCAGCACTCGAGACACGGTGGTGCTGACCTCGGCGGCCAACGGCACTACGCTCGCTGGAACCTATGTCGTCGGATCGGGCGACAGTTCGCCAGACCTGAACGTCACCACCATCCAGGCCACCGCGGTGCAGGACGTGGCGGGCAATGCCATGGTGTCGACGACCGTTCCGACCGGAGCCAACAGCCTCGCCGGCAACCGGGCGCTGGTCATCAATGCGCCCCTGACCAGCGCGAGATTCACCACGACCAATGCATCGACCAACGAAGGTGCAGTCGGTGCCGCACCGGTACTGGCATTCACCGTGTCGCTGAGTGCACAGGCGGAGGTGGGACAGTCGGTGGGATGGCGCGTGGTGTCGAGTGGCAGCAATGCGGCGACGAGCGCCGATTTCTCGGGTGAGCTGAGCGGAACGCTGGTGTTCGCCGCCGGCGCGACGACCGGGGTCATCCGCATCGGCCTCGCGGGTGACACCACGCTGGAAGCGAACGAGACGTTCCAGGTCATCCTCGAGAATCCCGCGGGCCCGCTGGTCATCGCCGGCGGTGTCGCGCGCGGCACCATCGTCAACGACGATGGTGCTGCTACCGTGCTGACCGGCGCGAACGACACCCTTGCCATCACCACGGGCGGCTGGTGGCAGGCCGCCGGCGGGACCGACGCGCTCGATG
Organism: Burkholderiales bacterium; assembly: GCA_044340265.1. GTDB lineage: Bacteria > Pseudomonadota > Gammaproteobacteria > Burkholderiales > CAIKXV01 > CAIKXV01. The sequence goes on from JBIITW010000032.1 coordinate 14,976, forward strand.
CCAGCGCTGCGACGCAGTCGGTCATACTCGACGGTGGCGCGGCCAGCGACACCCTGACGGGCGGCAGCGGCGTCGATCAGTTGATCGGTGGCGCTGGCAACGACGTGCTCACGGGTGGCGCGGGTGACGATGTACTGACTGGCGGTAACGGTGCGGATCAGTTGACCGGCGGGGAAGGTCGGGACACCTTCGTGTTCGCGGCGGGGGCGTCAGGCCAGGCAACCGGCTTCGATACCGTCACGGACTACGTGAAGGGTATCGTGGGCACCGCAGATGCGATCGAGTACTCGAGCGCGCTGCGTGTCGGTGGTGTAGTCACCGCGGCGACGGGTACTCGGGCAGCGATCAGCCAGAGCACCGGGGTGGCGACCTTCGCTGCCGGGTCGGGGACCACGCTGGCCGATGCGCTGGCCGACGTCGCGACCAGCTTCGGTGCGGATGGTGCCCAGACGGCGGGCGAGTTCGCGCTGTTCCAGGTCAACCGGACCGGCAACTACCGGATGATGGTGTCCGACGGCACTGGGGGCGTCACCGGAAACGATGTCGTCGTGCAGCTGTCCGGCGTCACCTCGGTGTTCGGCATCGACCTGTCCGCAGGTGTGCTGACGATCACCAGCTGACGCGTCGAGCGATACGGGTCCCGAGTGGCGGGGCAGGGGCCGTCGTCCCCCGTTCCGCCTTTCCTTTTTCTGTGAATCCATGCGCATCCTCTTCGTCCATCAGAACTTTCCCGGGCAGTTCAAGCACCTGGCGCCTGCGCTGGCGCAGCGCGGACACGAGGTCGTCGCGCTGGGCTGGGGCGCGGCGTCTGACGCCCTTGTCCAGGGTGTACGCGTGGTCCGGTATGCCGCGACGCGGGGTTCGTCGCAGCAGATCCATCCGTGGCTGGCGGACATGGAAACCAAGGTCATTCGCGGCGAGGCCTGCCTGGCTGCCGCAGCGCGCCTTCAAGCGGGCGGCTTCGAGCCGGATGTGATCGTTGCACATCCGGGCTGGGGCGAAAGCCTGTTTCTCAAGGTGCTGTGGCCGCGCGCCCGGCTGGGCGTCTACTGCGAGTTCTTCTACAACCCGGAGGGCGCCGACTCGGGCTTCGATCCGGAGTTTCCGGTGGCCAGTGTTCATGCAGACCGCTGCCGGCTGGCGATGAAGAACCTGAACAACCTCGCGCAGTTCGAAAGCCTCGATGCGGCAGTCAGTCCCACGCAGTGGCAGGCCAGCACCTTTCCGTCGCGGGTCCGGGATCGTATTTCGGTGATCCATGACGGTATCGATACCCGCCGGCTGCAGCCGCACGCACAGGCCGAGGTCCATCTGGAAGCGGCGGGCGGAAAACCTCTGGTCCTGACCAGAGACGACGAGGTCCTTACCTTCGTCAACCGCAACCTGGAGCCGTACCGTGGGTACCATGTGTTCATGCGTGCGCTGCCACGGCTGTTGCGCAGTCGGCCCGATGCCCAGGTCGTGATCGTCGGGGGCGATGGCGTCAGCTATGGCAGTCCACCCAACCGGCAGACCCACGGCGCGTCCTCCTGGAGGGACATCTTTGCCGCAGAGGTGCGCCCCGCGATTTCCGACGCCGACTGGGCGCGGGTGCATTTCGTCGGTCGCGTGCAATACGACCGGTTCGTGGCCTTGCTGCAGGTCTCGACCGTACATGTCTACCTGACCTATCCCTTCGTGCTGAGCTGGAGCCTGCTCGAGGCGATGAGCATCGGTTGTGCGATCGTCGCGAGCGATACGGCGCCGGTGCGAGAAGTCATCGAGGATGGCGTGACCGGGCGGATGGTCGACTTCTTCGACGGCCTCGCCCTCGCGGACGCCGTGTCCGACCTTCTCGACGATCCGCAGGGGCGAGCGCGGCTGGGTTCGGCGGCGCGCGAGCGGGCGGTGGCGAACTACGACCTTCATACCGTGTGCCTGCCGCGACAGATCTCCTGGGCAGAGGGGCTGTAGGCGGCAGCCAGCTGCTCCAGTTCTGCAGCCTGTATTCCATGCAGTCACACTAAAAGATCAAATTGACGACTTAGACGAGACCAAGCATACTGAGAATCAATGTGGAGGAAGCGGAAGAAGGCTCGTGAAGAACGATACGCAGCACACGAAGGATGCACAGGCAGACGCCGCCGGGCGAGGGGCGCACGCATCGAGCGGCAGGCGGAGTGTCGCTGCAGGCCGTTTCCGCCGGGATGCAGGGTTCACGCTGGTCGAACTGATGGTCACGGTGATCGTGCTCGGGATCCTGCTGCTCACCGCGATCCCGCGGTTCTTCAATGCCGGGCCCGAGATGAACGTCGCGGCCACCTCTGCATTCGCCGAACGGCTGAAGCTGCGCGTGAATGAACTGCGCAATCGTCAGGCCGAGTCGGGCGCGGAAGCATCGGCAGCAGGATCGCCTGCCTTCGACCCCGTCGGTCTCGGGCGATTGCTGGACTGCCCCGAATTGAAGCGGTGCCACGGCTTCAACGTCCACATGAACAGCAATGGCACCGTCTACTTCACCCGGATGCCCACGGCCGACAGCCTGTGCGCGGTGACCTACTATCCCGCCACTGGCGTCGTGGTCAACCACGCGACGCCGCGTGCCTGCCGGCCGGATTCCTCATGATCGTCGAGGGTGGCAGACACGCCTCGCGCGAGGATGGCCGGTGAGCCGGTTCCTGCTGTGCTGGGAGTTCGGCGACAGGCACACCCACCTGTTTCGCCTGCTCTCGCTCAGCCTTCAACTGCGCACGCTCGGCCACGAGGTCCTGTTCGCCATCCATGACGTGCAGGCGGGTGCGAGCGTGCTGTCCCGCCACGGCCTGGCGTTCGTGCCGGTGCCCCAGGCACATGATGCGTTCGCGCCGCCGCCAGAGCATGACCTCTGCTACGCCGATGAACTGGTGCGCGCGGGACTCGGCGACCGCGTGGCGTTGCTCGGGCTGGTGGACGCCTGGCAGGGCCTGTTCAGCCTGTTCAAGCCCGACGCGCTGGTGATCGACAATGGCCCGTCGGCGCTCGTCGCCGCCCGTCTGTCCGGGTTGCCACGACTGGTCGTGGGCGACGGGTACACGTTGCCGAGCACGCTGGGATGGTCCGCGTCAGCCCGGGTCCACCTGCGGCAGGGCGACGGCAGTAATGGGCGAACGGTTCAGCTGCGGTCCAGTGAACGGCGGGTGGCGGAGACGGTGGCCGGGGTGATGCGGTTGGCTGCTGGCCGACGCCCGCCGCCTGCCCGTACGCAGCTGTTCGATCCGTCGGAATGCATGATGCTGACCGACGCCGCACTCGATCCGTTCGCGCCACGGCCGGGGACGGTCTATGAAGGCGCCCTGGTGCGCACCGATGTCGGTTTGCCGATGGTCTGGAACGAGGGAGGCCCGCGCGTGCTGCTGCACCTTGCGCAGCCGAAGCTGGCCCAGCAGGCGGCGGGGATACCCGCGTTGGCGGGGGCGGATGTCATCGGCTGGGGTGTTCCAGCGCGTGCGCGCCTGGTCGAGCTGCAGCAGGCCCGGCCCGCAGTGCGGTGGATCGGCAGCGCGATCTGCCTCGACAGTGTGCTTCCCGATGCAGACCTGTGCATCCATGACGGCACGCATGGCCTGCTGTCGGCCTGCCTGCGTGCCGGCGTGCCACAGGTCGTCATACCTTCCGGTGGCGCCAACCTCGCGCATGCGGCGTGCGCGGCGCGCGAGGATGCTGTCGTCATCGTGCCGCGGCTGCGCATCGAGCAAGGCCTCGACCTGCATGTCGAGCATGCGCTTCGCGGCCGCGCCATGCGCCAGTCTGCCGCTGTGTTGCGGCTGAGGCATGCGCAGGTTACCGGCACGAGTGTGCAGACACGCCTGCTTTCGAGGTCGCTGTCGCTCGTCGATCATGAAGCGCGCCCGCAAAGGGCGGCCGCGGTTGACTTCGAGTCCCCGGGCAGCGGCCTGCAGGCAGGCCTGAAGATTCCGTTATCGGCGGGCAGAAAGCCGGCGGCGTGAATCGGGTACAGATCGTGGGCGAGATCTGGGCCGTGCAAAAGTAACGCTCGCGCATCGAGCAATGCGCGTATCCTGCGCAGTGTTGAAATGTCTACTACAGCAAAGTCTCCTTGCCCATTTTGCTAGGTTTCTCTCTGCTGCAGTACGCTACCACTCCTGACGTCCGTGCAACCTTCGCCCTGTTGCCGATCGGGATCACCGGTTCAAATCGTGAGTGTCATCAGAAATGCATTAGGGCAAGTCGAAAACGTGCTCTTGAAGTGGCTTCATGGACAGGGGGTCGAGTCCGCTCGAACTGTATCCGGCCCTGTAGCACTTCGCCATGCAAGCGCTGCGGTCCTCCTGATGTTCCTGGGGTCGAGCCTCGCAACGGTTGTCGTGATGCGTCAATCGGCCGGAAATGTCGCGCAGGAAGTGCTGGCGCACCAGGCGCAGGGCGTCGTGGGCGAGTACAGACGGCTGCTCGATGAATTCCAGCAATCGTCGGCCGGGTTGGCCAGTGGGGACACCGCGCTTGCCGCCGTGCTTCAACCCGTCGCAGCCGATCCACGCCTGCGAGAGGTGCTCGAACACAGTGCGCTGCACGAGCTTTTCTCGGCGAGCGTTCTGGTCCAGAGCAGTGCGCATGATGCCGCTGCGGGCGGGCGGGCACAGACCGACCGGGTGGACGCTCAGGCCCGCATTCCGGGTCCGATCGCGCCCCAGGCAGGCGTGATCGATGCGGCGGTGGAGGGTCGCCGCCTCGCGCTGAATTTCCCTCTGGTCAATCCTGCGACCGGAATCGCCGTGGGCCGGCTGCTGTCGTCCATCGATCTCGACGTACTGCTTGCGCGCGTGGTGCAGGTGCTGCCGCAAGGGACGCAATGGTCGCTTCGGATCGGGGGCGGGGGCCGCGGGGCACAGGAGCACCCAGGCCGCCTGGACACTCCGGTGCGGACGGAAGGTGCGCTGCAGTTCCTTGATCTCCATGTCCAGGCGCAGCGGGACCCCGCTGGCAGGCCCGAGCCGTGGGTGGCAGCGGATTATCTCTCCGCGCTCGTCCTGTCGGGCTTCTGGGCCATCGCCGTGCTTGCCCTCCTGCGGTGGTTGCGCGCAGCGACATCGATGCCGCCAGGCACGCCTCCCACTGCAGCCGGGCCCCGCGTCGATTCCGATGGGTGTGGCCCCGGGCCGTCGACGCGGCTGGACCGGGAACACGAGGATGAGAGCTATCTGCGGGCCGCGATGTCGAATCCGGACGAGGTGCTGGCCTGCGTGGCCGATTCGGGGCGGCGGATATTGTTCATCAGCGATGCGGCCTTGCGCTTGACCGATCGCACGCCGCAAGAGCTGATGGCCGACAGCCAAGGTCTGCTATCGCTCTTTTCCGAATCCCACCGCGAGCTGATGCATGCCATGATCGGCATGGCTGCCGCGGGGATGCCGGCGGTCCTCCGTGCGCCTGCCGCAAGAAGTGCCGATGCAGGGGGGCTCACACGCTGGCTCGAGATTCGCTATCGCAAGGCGGAAGACCGCGATGCCGATACCGCCGTCTGTCTGGTCCGGGATGCTACCGACGACATGCTGCTCGAGGCCAACCGCGCTGCGCTGGACGCGGAACTCGGGCTTCGCGACCGCGCGCTCGCTGTGTCGAAGAACGGCGTCGAGATCATCAGTGGCCGGGACTCGGGTTTCCGGGTTCAGTACGTGAATCCGGCGCAATGCCGGATGACGGGGTTCACCAGCGAGGATCTGATCGGCAAGCCATCGCGCATTCTCGACGTGCAGGACGCGGGCGACACTCACCCAAAGCTGCTGGCTGCAATGAACACGGGAAAGGGCTGCGCGTCATTGCACCGTGCGTGGCGGCAGGATGGTTCTCGCTTCTGGCAGCAAGTCAGCATTGCGCCGATAGATACACAGAACCCGGGAATCGTGCGATTCATCGCGGTGTACGAAGATGTCGATCGCGCCGTAGAGGCCGCGAATGCGCTCCATGAACGTGAAGCCCGGCTTTCGCACATGTTCGCGGTCAGTCCGGACGGGCTGGCCTTGCTGGATTCCAACGGCCACGTCTTCATGGCGAACGATGCGTTGTTGCGCTTCTCGGGCCGGGACCGTGAGCAGGTGGTCAGTCATTCGCTGGAGGAGATTTCCAGGCACATGGAACTGCGAGCGACCCCGGGCGAGGCGTGGGAAGGTCTGCCGCGCGTGCCAGCGGTCGTGCCGTACGTCGATGACCATCCGCAGCAACGGCGTCAGTCGAAGCGGCATACGCTGCACCTGCAGCATCCGACGCGGGTGCTGGTATGCAGCGTCAGGCAGATCACCACCGCGGTGGATACGGAATACGTGCTCTACCTCCGGGACATCACCCGCGAGCATGCGTTCAACACCATGAAGAGTGAGTTCCTGTCGACCGCCACGCACGAACTGCGTACGCCGATGGCCTGCGTCCTGGGCTTCGCCGAGATGCTGGCCGAGGGGCTGTCGACCCCTGAGGAGGCGCCCGAGCATGCTCGCCTCATCTACGCGCAGGCCAGCGAGATGAGCCGCACGCTGGACGACCTGCTCGATCTGGCGCGCATGGAAGCGCAGCGCGCCGGCGCGCTGCACTTCGCGCCGGAGTCGGCCGCGGGAATCGCGAACGAGCTGGCGCGGACATGGCGTGTCACCGGCGATCCGCGCTGCGTCCAGCTTCAGGTGACCTGTGCCGCAGAGGTTTCAGTGTCGGTGGATCCGCAGAAAATCCGGCAAGTGCTGCGTAACCTCCTGAGCAATGCCTTCAAGTACTCGACTGCACCCTCGCCGGTCAGTCTGGCCGTGCATGCAGATCCCGTCGGACCCGTCGTGTTCACCGTGACCGACGAAGGCATCGGCATGAAGCCGGACGAAGCCCGACATGCGTTTGACCGGTTCTATCGGGCCGAGTCGACTGCGGGCGTGCGCGGCACCGGGCTCGGGCTCAGTGTGGTCAAGCAGATCGTGGAACTGCATGGCGGGACCGTGCGGCTGGAGAGCACGTTCGGCGAGCGCACGGTGATCTCGGTGGCGCTGCCGCAGATCCTCTATGCGAGCGCGGTTGCGGACCCGCTGGGTGATGGCGAAGGCGAAGGCGGCGAGGCGACCTAGGGCGCGGGTGCCAGGGGAGAGGGATGCGACTGCAGCACCCGGACCGCCCTGGGATCTCCTGCCGCCGCAGCCCGCTCGAGCCACATGAGCGCGTGCGAGGAATCGTACATGCGCGGACTCTCGGAATAGACCCGATACATCAGGAACTGGAAGCCTGCATCGCCGCGAGCGGCGTGGTTCGCGCTCAGCGCCAGCGCCCGCTCGTAATCCGCCCTCACCAGGGCCAGCGTGGCCCGTCGCTCCAGCGACGGGCGCTCGCCCTTGACCATCGAGATCACCCCTGCCGTGGACAGCAGGACGACCAGAACGGTCAGCATGCGGGTATGGGTGCGCTGTCGCGCCGGGGCTGAGCGCTGCCGCCCGCAGACGGCGATCAGCAGTGCGACGACCACCGCCGTCTGCAGGGCGAGTGCATTCAAGGCCACGGTCAGCGCTCCGGCAGACAGCAGCGGTTCGAAGAAGCCGTAGCCGAGCCAGCCCGCGACCAGCAGCCATCCCCACGCCGGCACCCCTGTGGTGGCCAGTGCGCTGATGGCCGGGCGGCAGGCAGCGATTACCGCTGGCGCGGGCGTCCGGGGCGTGCTCCTGGTGCGCGACATACCTTTGGTGCGCATGTTCGTGAGCTGGCGCATCGGGAGCCTCCGGATGCGGACTCCCGAAAGACGCCATTTTCACCTGTATGGTTCAGATACTCAAAAGTATACAGATGTTCAGACGGCATCGCCGATTGATCGGCGTTCCGCCGGCAGGACGAACCGGAACGTCGAACCGGTGCGGTTCGACGCCTCGAGTTCCAGTGTGCCGCCCATCGCCCGCATCAGCATCCTCGCGTGGAACAGGCCGATGCCCAGACCCCCGCCCTCCGGCGCCGACGGATGGGCGCTCGGCATGAAGCGGTCGAAGATCACCGAGCGCAGGTCATCGCCGATCCCGTCGCCCGTATCGGAGATGTCGATGCGCAGCGCCGGGCCGACCCACGCCGCCTGCAGTCTGACTTCGCCGGAATCGGTGTAACGGATGGCGTTCTCGAGCACATTTCCCAGGGCCTTCGCCAGCAGGCGCCGATCGGTCGTGATCGAGCCCAGGTCGGGGCTGGCATCGATCAGCAGACGCAGGTCCTTCGCCTGGGCCGCGGCTGCATGTCGTCGGCCGACGCTTTGCGCAAGCTCCGAAATGTCCACCGTGCCCAACGTGAGCGGCATCTGCCCCTCGCCGGCGCTCTGCATTTCGGTGATCTCGCCCACGATGTCCCTGAGCTTCAGGGCAGACGCGTGCAGGGCGGTGGCGTAGTCCTTCAGTTCCGGTTCCATCGCCGCGTGCGCCAACAGCTCGGAGAACCCGAGCACGCCTGTCAGGGGCGTGTGGATCTCGTGGGAGATCATTGCAACGAACTTCGCCTTGAGTTCGTTGATCGAGTTCGCCCGCTGCCGCTCTTCGCGCAGCTGCGCGAGCAGCTGCTCCTGCTGCCTGATGCTGACGACGAGAACGGCAAGTCCGAAGACGATCGCACTCGAAAGCAGCGCGCCGAGCAGCAGGTACTTCGCGCGCTGGAGTCGATGCGGCTGCAGTGCGTTCGATACCGCCTTGCCCACCACCACGGCGAGGTCGAAGCCGGAAATCCGCTCGAAGGCATAGAAACGATTCTTCCCGTCCAGCGCGCTTCGGGCAAGCAGCGTGCCGGCATCGGCGGTCTGCATCGCCTGCACCACTGCGCTTCGATCAGCCTTCGCCCCGGTGCGGCTTTCCATGCCACCCACCGTGCGCGCGCGCACCACGCCATCCAGACCCACCGTGCTGATGCTGCCGTCGGCGCCCAGGTCGACGCCCTTGAAGATCTGCGTGTAGTAGAAGGGATCCACCGACACCACGACGACGCCTGCAAACTCACCGGTTGCAGTCTCGACCCGCCGCGTGACCTGCACCGTCCAGCGTTTCGAGACCCTTCCCAGCAACGGCACGCTGACGAAGGTGCCCTCCGTGAGCTTCTTCGCGTGAACCTGGAAGTTTTCACGGTCGACAATGGAGACATTACCGTGGCCCAGGTTCGAATAGACCACGCGCCCGTCCGGGCCGGCGATGGCCATCTGGACGATATGGTCTCCACCGACGTTGAATCGCAGCAATGTCTCGGGCACCGGCAGGCTGCCGTTCCTCCCGAAGTCGGTCGCGACGAGCCTGGCGAGGCGCTCTGCCGCCTCGAAACCCAGTGCCGAATGCTCGGCGAGCAGGCGCGCGATGGTCGACAGCTGCTTCTTCGCGTAGTCGACCTGCCTGGCTTCGTCGGCGCGCAGTGCGCTGAAGAGGGTTCCCCACAGCATCGCCAGAAGGGCGATGCCAACGATCGCGGCGACCCGTGCCGGTTTCAGCGACAACGATGAAGGCTTCCAACCCTCGAACGGTCGAAGCGCCATCAGGAGGTGCTTCTCCGGATCTTCAGGAAAGCGAATCCGCGGCCGGTGCCGCTTCGCTGTTTATCCGATCGCGCAGGTCGATGAAGGGCTGCGTGTTCGCAAGGAAGATTCCGGTGAGCCGGGGATCGAAATGCAGGCCTGCCTGTTCATGGATCATCTTCATGACCGTGTCATCGGGAAATGCATTGCGGTAGACGCGGTCCATGGTCAACGCATCAAAGTAATCGATCAACGAAACGATGCGTGCGGATTGGGGGATGGCATCACCCTTGAGCCCCCTCGGGTAACCCGTGCCGTCATACTTCTCGTGGTGGCAGTAGGCGATCTCGGCGGCCAGCTCCAGCACGGGGATGCCGCTGCCGCCGAGGATGCGCGCGCCGAACTCGGGGTGGCGGCGCATCACCTGCCACTCTTCATCGGTCAGGCCCTGTGCTTTCTTGAGGACGGCGTCGGGAATCCCGATCTTCCCCACGTCGTGCATCGGCGCTGCTTCCTCGAGCATCGCGGCCTGATCCTGTGGCCAGCCGGCGAGTCGGGCGAGCAGGGCGGCCAGACGCCCCATGCGCACCAGATGAGTGCCGGTATCGCTGTCCCTGAACTCGGCTGCAACCGTCAGACGATGGAGGGTGTCGCGATGGGCCTGTTCGAGCAGGGTGTATGCCCGCTCACGTTGCACCAGGATTTCCGCCAGGTCGGTCGAGACCCTGCCCAGCTGGTCCAGCAGTTCATCCTGCCCGGGGGGGAGGGGGTCGAGCGATTCGGGATGCAGGCGTGCCGGGAACATGCGGTCAACCGGGGACCTGCGACACCGACATGTTCGCCTTGACGATCGACAGAAGCTCCAGCGGGCTGAATGGCTTGGACATGAACAGATCGGCGCCGCTCTCGCTGGCCAGAAGCCGGTCTGTCTGCTGGGCACGGGCGGACAGCACGATGACGTAGGGCCAGGCCTGCCCCAGCTCGTTTCGGCGCGCGACGATCTCGCGGCACAGTTGCAGGCCGTTGGTGCCGCCTGGCAGCATGATGTCGAGAATGACGAGCGTGTACGCGCCCGGGTTCGCATGCATCTGCGCGCGTGCTGCGTCCCCGCTGGAGACTTCGTCGACACCGATCGCCAGCGGCCTCAGCGAGGCATTCACCAGCTTGCGGATATGTTCGTGGTCTTCTACGACAAGCACGCGCGGCGGGGGTGGGGCCGCGCGCAGGGTGGGATCGGTCATGACATCCTTGGCTTGCCTTGGCTCATGCCACACGCCGGCGTGCGGCAATACCGGCCTGCACGAAGCCGAGAAGCTGCGCGAAGGGAACGGGCTTTCCGAGGACCGTGACATCGGACGGAAGGCTGAACTTCTTTTCAAGCTCCGCGGCATCGACGCCGGTCACCACGATGATGTTCATCGAATCGAAAGTCGAATCGGCACGCAGTTTGCGGATCACCTCGGCGCCGCCAAGCTTGGGCAGCACCAGGTCGACGATCATCAGGTCGGGCAGCTGGCGGGCCACCTTGAGGATCGCTTCGTAGCCATCCTCGGCGATCTCGAGCTTGACCGGCAACTTCCACGCCGCGATGCGTGCCGCGTACAGCTTCAGCAGCGCCGGATCGTCCTCGACGACCAGGATGGTGTAGTCGACATCGTTGCGGCCCCGTGTGGCACGGCGAACCGTTGCGGGCATTTCACGTGCGCTCAGATGTGCCTCGACGGCGGAGGTCGGGATGCGGCGATGTCCGCCCGACGTTTTCCATGCCTGAAGGTCACCCGCTTCGACCATGCGCTGCACCATGGAAAGAGATACGCCCAGGCGAGCCGCGGCTTCTCTTGTGCTGAGATAGTCCGAGCCTGCATCTTCTTGCGCTGCTTTCGACGCCATCACCTTCTCCGATATACAAACCACACCCGGTCAATGACTATCCGCTGAGATAGACAAAACCGTGGCAATTTAGCAGCAATATGACGTTTGATCAATACACGCACCGTTGCGGTGCACAAGCAGGGGTTCGTGCACCGCCTGTTCTGACGATACTTCAACGCTCCTGAAGGGCGGATTCGTGCTGCTTTTCGGTGGTCGGCAGCACCACGGTGACCGTCGTTCCCTGTCCCAGCGTGCTGTCGATGCTTACCGTGCCGCCGTGGTTCCGGATGATGTCTTTTGCAAGCGACAGCCCCAGCCCCGTCCCCGGCAGATGCTGTGCGTTGCTGCCGCGCGAAAACGGCATGAAGATCCGCGGCAGGTCAGCGTCCGCAATGCCGATGCCCCGGTCGGTGACCTGTATCCGGACTAACAGGTCTCCCGCCTGCACGAAGGGCGCGAGTTGCAGGTCGACGACCGCGTGCGACGGGGAGTATTTCAGGGCGTTGTTGAGGATGTTGCGCAACGCCTGCATCAGTTTTTCCGCATCCACGAAAAGCTCGAAAGCGTCTGGACAGGTATTCGACACGACGATGCGTCGGCGCTGCTCGTTCTGGCCATAACCGGCCAACAGGAATTCGACCAGCGGGCCGAGTGCCTTGTGACCGTATCGAAACGCACGCATTCCCGAGGCTTCGATACGCGACAGATCGAGCAACTCGTCGAGCAGATTCGTCAGTTCCATCGCGTGACGGTGGATCAGCGCACCGTATTCCGCGGCTTCGGTCTGCGAGGCCACGCCGGTCTTGAGGAGTTCGGAGAACCCGACCACGGTGGACAGCGGCGTGCGGATCTCGTGTGCCGCGGCACTGACGAAGTCGCTCTTCGTGCGCGAGACGCGCGCCTCTTGCGTGATGTCGCGGAAGATGAACAGGGAACCCGCGCCGGGTGGCGGGTTCAGGTCCAGTCGGCGCCGCTCGAGGACGGTCTCCTGAGGCAGGGTGAGCACAAGCCACTGACGGTCCCTGGCCTCTTGCATGATCATGCCGTTCGTCGGCTGCCCCTGATACGCCGCGCTCCAGATTCGCAGTTCCGCGAGCGCCGGCCATGGCATGCCCGGATCCGATCGGGCCTTCAGGCGCGCCTCTATCTCTTCGATGGTTGCGCCGCGCAGGCTCTCCCCGTCTGCGCCGATCAATCGGCAGAACGCTGCGTTCGAGAACTCCACACGGCCCTCGTCATCGACGAAGAGCAAGCCGTCCGGTGTGCGCGAAACCAGGGCGCCCAGCAGTTGCCCGAAGCGGCTGCCTTCACCGTCGTGTTCCGGGTCACCGGCCGTGCGGGTGACACTGGCGAGAGCCTGCTTCATGGCAGGGGCTCCTTTCTGGGAGCCTCGGACAGCACCAGATAGACCGATTCGGTGACAACCCCCTGCGGTCGGATCCGGCGCGCTGCCTGCGCATCGACAATGCTGGTGCGCCCGGGCGCGGGGTCGGCTTCGGGCAGGCGGCCGAGCAGGGCTGCAACATGCGCCACCTTGACGGCCAGGGCGAGTTGCGGAATGTCCTGTCCGTTCGAGAGCGTCAGACGACCGACCACCATTCCCACGACTGCACCTTCTGCGTCCAGCACGGGGCTGCCGCTGTGGCCGGCGAGCGCAGGGGCCGAGATCTGCATGTAGCGTGGATCGTCCCGAGGACCGTCTCTGCCGAAAATGATCCCGGCCTGAACCTTGGGTTGCCGGCCGAGCAAGGCTGGCATCGGATATCCGATGAAGGACACGGCAGCACCGAGCCGGGCAGGCTCGACAGCGGTGCGCATACCCTCGCTGATCCGGCGATTGCCGGGGAACGCCAGGATGGCAATGTCGTTCGCCGTATCCGAGGCGACAAGCCGCGCACTGTACCGCGCGCCGAGGGCACTGATGACCAGGATCCCGTCCTGGCCATCGACCACGTGCAGAGAGGTGACGAGGTAGCCGGTGTCGCTGAGCCAGGCGGTGCCGCTGCGGCGCGAGGGCAACGGCGACGGCGACGGCGACGGCGATGGCAATCTTGCCGATGGCGCGTCCTGCAGGGCTTCCACGCAGAAGGCCTCGGTGCAGCGCGTGTCCTTCTGATCGCGCCCGCGATCGTTGCTGGCGAGGCCCGCCCCGGGCAGCAGTGTCGACGACAACAGGCCCATGAGGAGTGCGAGCACGGGCGCAAACAACGAGGCAACCGTCGCGGCGCGCTTCCCGGAGGTGATGGTGGGTTTCACGGCCTGCGCGGTCTCACACGCGCAGTCGGCGCGCGCCGGGCGGGTTGTTGCCTCAGCGGTCGAATGCGCCCTGCGTGCAGCACAGCCATCACGCCAGTTCGTGGAGCGTCGAGATGCGCCGCTTGTTCGTGTCGGGCCGGTCGTAGCCAGACCATCTGCCGGGTACGGCGCGGCGCGGCAGGAAACGGGCTGCCAGGCCGCCCATGGCGGGAAGGACAGAACCGGGCGCAGCGATGATCTCCACGCCTTCCTGGATGTCTCGGCACGACAGCAGCAACGCATCGCGGCCAAGGACCGCGCCCACCTTCTGGCGTGCTGCGGATGCGCTCTCGGCGACGAACCTGTGCACTACGGACACGACACATCTCCCGGATAAAATGCTACCAAAATGCGCGAAGTGCGCAAATGTGTTTTACGGCACTTCGATCCCGGATGCAAGCCTTGCGTGCCGGGATTCGCATTCCTGCCATCGGAGCGGCGCCTAGCCGGTCCGGAACTGGTCGCGCGACTTGCCGCCCGCCTCTGCGGTCTTGATCCAGGTCGGCGTCCGGCCGCGCCCGGTCCAGCGCTTTCCGCTGACGGGATCGAGATATCCGACGGCAGGGGCTGCTCGGGTGCCGGCCGCCTTCTTCTTCGGTGCAGCGGCCTTGGCCGGATCGCGCAGATCCTCCAGGCTCACATGGTGCAGAGCCATCAATCTGCGGATGGCCTTCACCGCGGGAGCCTTGCCTTTCTGCTTGATGCTTTCAGCGAGTTTCTGGAGTGCAGCGATGCGCTTTTCTACGGCGTTCAGGGTCGGCATGGGATGAAGTCGTCCAGTGTGGTGGAGCTCGAAGGGGCCCAATGATATCTGCAAACTAGTTAATCTGCT
>JBIITW010000033.1:0-29413 GCA_044340265.1 Burkholderiales bacterium
CCCTCAAGCCCGACCTTCCGTACTCGCCGCCGCGCGACTTCGCGCCGGTGGCGCTGCTGGTGACCTCGCCGATGCTGATCGCGGCCAGCCCGGCGCTGCCGGTGAAGACGGTGTCGGAGCTGATCGCCCTGGCGAAGGCGAGCCCGGGCAAGCTGAGCTATGCCTCGGCCGGTGCCGGATCGTCGCTGCACATGACCGGCGAGCTTTTCCTGCGCACGGCCGGGATCAACATGCTGCATGTGCCGTACAAGGGCGCGGCACCGGCCATCGTCGACCTGATGACCGGACGTGTCGACCTCATCTTCAGCACCATGCCGCCGGCGCTGGCCCAGGTGAAGGCGGGCAAGCTGCGCCCGATCGCGGTGACCACCCTGAAGCGCTCGCCGTCGCTGCCCGATGTGCCCACGGTGGCCGAGACGGTGAAGGGCTTCGAGGTCTCCAACTGGCAGGGCATCGTGGTGCCGGTGAAGACGCCGGCGGCGATCGTGCGCAAGCTGCACGCCGACCTGTCGACGACGATGAAGCTGCCTGCGATGGCCGAGACGCTTCACCAGCAGGGCATGGAAGAGGCGGTCGGGACGCCCGAGCAGTTCGGCGCGCTGATCCGTTCCGAGATCGACGCCTATACGCGGCTGGTGAAGGCTGCCGGCATCCGGGCGGAGTGATGCGCGGCGCGGCGCAGCCGGGACGATGACCGGCGACCTGTTCGGGGCGGCGCCGGCCGTGCCCGGCAAGTCGGCTTCGGGCAGCGCGACAGCAGGCAGCGCGACAGCAGGCAGGCGTGGCGGCACCGGGGGCGAGGCTCCGATGCTGCATGCGCCCCTGGCCGAACGGCTGCGGCCGGCGTCGCTGGCCGAGGTGATCGGCCAGCGACACCTGGTCGGGCCCGGCATGCCGCTGTCGTCGGCGCTCGAATCCGGGCGGATGCACTCGATGATCCTGTGGGGGCCGCCCGGCGTGGGCAAGACCACGCTCGCACGGCTGATCGCCGCATCGGTCGATGCCGACTTCATCGCGCTGTCCGCCGTGCTGTCCGGCGTGAAGGACATCCGCGAGGCGGTCGAGCGGGCACAGCTGGCCGCGCACGGCGGGCGGCGCACGCTGCTGTTCGTCGACGAGGTGCACCGCTTCAACAAGTCGCAGCAGGACGCCTTCCTGCCACATGTGGAATCGGGCCTGATCACCTTCATCGGCGCCACCACCGAGAACCCGTCGTTCGAGATGAATTCCGCGCTGCTGTCGCGCGCCCAGGTCTATGTGCTGAAGCCGCTGTCGCATGATGAACTCGTGCAGGTGGTCGAGCGGGCCTCGAGCGCGCTCGAACCGCATCCGCCGATCGCACACGAGGCGCGCGAACTGCTGATCGGCCATGCCGACGGCGATGCGCGCCGGCTGATCAACCTGGTCGACCAGGTGGTCGCCGTGGCATGCGGGTCGGCCGTGGCATCCATCGACCAGGCGTTCGCACAGAAGACGCTGGCGCAGAGCGTGCGCCGCTTCGACAAGGGCGGCGACCAGTTCTACGACCAGATCTCGGCGCTGCACAAGTCGGTGCGCGGGTCTTCGCCCGATGCGGCGCTCTACTGGCTGGTGCGCATGCTCGACGGCGGCGCCGATCCGCGCTACCTCGCACGGCGCATCGTGCGCATGGCGGTCGAGGACGTCGGACTGGCCGATCCGCGCGCCTGGCGCATCACGCTCGATGCCGCCGATACCTACGAGCGCCTGGGCTCTCCTGAAGGCGAACTCGCCCTGGCCAATGCCGTGGTCTACCTTGCCTGCGCCGCGAAGAGCAATGCCGCCTATCGCGCCTTCAACGAGGTGCGCGCGCTGGTCGCGCAGGACCAGACGCGCCCGGTACCGATGCACCTGCGCAATGCGCCGACGAAACTGATGAAGTCGCTCGGCCATGGGGACGGCTATCGCTACGCCCATGACGAAGCCGATGGCTATGCCGCGGGCGAACGCTACCTGCCCGACGGGCTCGAGGACCGGCGCTTCTACCATCCGGTCGCGCGCGGCCTCGAGGCCGGCATCGCGCAGAAACTGCAGGGGCTGCGCGAACGCGATGCGGCCGCGCGGGGCGCCGATGAACGGGTGGCTGGCGACGACGGAGACGAACCCGCCGCGGGCTGAGCAGGACCGGGCGCTGCCCGGGACGGGCCCGGGTCGACTATCGCCTCGCTGCCGCTGCTTCCCGCGCGCGCCGTCGGGGATGCGCCTGCGTAACGTCGCGTCTGTCGGGTACCGCCAGTGCAGGCCGGCGACGCGGTCGCAACGATGAAGGCAACCTCCTCCGACCTTCGTCTGCGCATCGCGTCTGCTGCCACGGCCGTCCCCGCCAGCGGCGCGCTGGCGTGTACCCGGCACCCTGCCATCCATCCCCGTTCATCCCCATCGACTGCAGACGGAGTGCCCACATGTTCGAACCGAAAGACGCGGCCATGCACCGCCGAGACATCCCTCGTTCCCGATGCGCAGCCCGTCGCGGCAGCGACCTTGCCGCGCTCTCGATTGCGGCCGTGCTGGCGTTCACCGCTGCAGCCTCGCAGGCCGCAGTGCTCGCTGAATGGAACTTCAATGGTCCGCTGACCGGCACGCTGCAGCCCACTTCCGGCGCGGGCCGGCTCGATGCGGTCGGTGTCGGCTCATCACTGTTCGCCAGTGGCGAGGTCGGTCGGGGTTCGTCCGATCCCGTCGTCGGCCATCCGCCTGACCAGGCATGGCAGGTCTCGGGCTTTCCACAGCAGGGCGCGGACGCGGGCAGTGCAGGCATCCAGGGCCTGGTCGACACCCGCGGCCATGGCGCGATCAGTGTGACCTTCGACTTCCGGGGTACGGCCGGCAGCGCGCGCCACCAGCAGTTCCAGTACACGCTCGACGGGGTCAGCTTCATCGACTGGGGCGCGCCATTGGCGACCACCGCCACCGATCCGTGGGCGATCGGACGCCGCTTCGACCTGTCGGCGGTCGATGGCGTCTCGGACAATCCGCGGTTCGGCTTTCGCGTGGTCAGCGTGTTTGCGCCGGGCACCGCTGGCTACCAGGCGCTGTCGGGGAGTGCGGCCTACTCGACGACCGGTACCTGGCGTTTCGACATGCTCAGCGTCACCGGCGATCCGCTCGGCCAGGCCCCGGCTGCGGTGGTGCCGTTGCCGCCGTCGCTCGCGCTGCTCGCGGGCGGGTTGCTGCTGGTCGTGCGGATCGCCCGGGTCGGCCGGATCGCCCCCCTGCCGGCCCTATAATCCGCGTCCCGCACACTCAACGGACGGCACACATGGATCTCGGTCTGAATGGCAAGGTCGCGATGGTCACCGGCGCCAGTTCCGGCATCGGCCGCGAGTCCGCCCGGGTACTCGCGGCCGAGGGCGCGAAACTGATGCTGGTCGCGCGCTCGAAGGAGAAGCTCGATGCGGTCGCTGCAGAGATCGCATCGACGTTCAAGGTCGAGACGGCCGTGTTTGCCTGCGACCTCACCGAAGGCGATGCCGCCGACCGTGCCGTGGCCGCGACCTGCGGCCGGTTCGGGCGCCTCGACGTCGCCGTGTGCAGCGCCGGGGCCTCGGCCAACGGCGTGTTCTGGGAGATTCCCGACGCAGTGTGGGAGGCGAGCTTCCGGCTGAAGTTCATGGGCACGGTGCGCACCCTGCGTGCAGCGCTGGCACCGATGCGCGAGCAGAAGTCCGGCCGCATCGTGGTCATCGCCGGCAACCTCGGCCGGCAGCCGCTGCCGCGCGGGCTGCCCAGCGCATTCGCCAACGCAGGGCTCCTGGCCATCGTCAAGGGTGCGGCCGACGAGGTCGCCGCCCAGGGCATCTTCATCAATGCGGTGAGCCCCGGACTCACCCGCACGCCGCGTTTCGAGGAGCGGATCGCCGCGCAGGTACAGTCCACCGGCAAGACGGCCGAGCAGGTCGAGCACGACATGACGGCTGCGGTGCCGAGCGGCCGCGTCAGCGAAGCCGACGAGATCGCACGCACCGTGGCCTGGCTGGCGTCGCCGGTGGCGGGCCACATCACCGGCACCAATGTCACCGTCGACGGCGGCCACACGAAGGGCGTGACCTGAGGCCGGGCCGATGGCGACTTGCCGGCAACGCGGGGCGACCGAGGTCTCCCCGCGTCGGCCGGCTCAATGACGGGCGAGGAAGCCGGTCAGCGCCTTGTCGAACGCCTCGGGCTGTTCGACGTTGGACAGGTGTGATGCATTCGGGATGATCACCATCTCCGAACCGGGCGCTGCCGCGTGCATCACCTGCGACAGGGCGACCGGCGTGCCGGCGTCCTGCTCGCCGACGATGATCATGATCGGGCACTTGATGGCATTCAACCGGGCCGTGGTGTCGATCTTCGGCAACGCCTCGCAGCAGCCGGCGTAACCGAGCGGGGGCGTGGCACGGATCATCGCGGTCACCTTGTCGATGCGCGGGTCGCCCTTGGCACGGAACGGGTCGGTGAACCAGCGCGAGATGGTGCCGGCGACCAGCGGCTCCATGCCCTGGGCGCTGGCGGTCTTCACCCGTTCTGCCCACATCGGGATCGCGGCTTCGGGATAACGGCTGGTGGTGTCGCACAGCGCCAGCGTTCGGCAGGTGCCGGGGTACTTGAGCTCGAGCACCTGGCCGATCATGCCGCCCATCGACAGCCCGACGAAATGCGTGCTCCCGATCTTCAGCGCATCGAGCAGGGCCTTCGCGTCGTCGGCGAGTTCGTCCAGCGTGTAGGCGGCAGCGGGGGCTTCGGTCAGCCCGTGGCCGCGCGTGTCGTAGGCGAGCACGCGATAGTGCTTCGACAGCGTGGCGATCTGTGCGTCCCACATGTGCAGGTTGCAGGCGAGCGAGTGGGAAAGCGTGACCCAGGGTGCGTTGCCGGCGAGGTCGCCATGCAGTTCGTAGTTCATGTCGATGCCGTTTGCCTTGATCTTCACGCTTTCCTCCGGTAAATGATTCAGTCCATGCCTGCAATCCCGAAGAGTATAAGCCAAGCGTCCCGGCGCCCTTCCCGCGGTCCGTCACCTGCCCGGACCGCCGTCAACATCAGCGAAACGCGCGGCCTGCGCCTGATGCACCTGGGCGACGATGCGATCCAGAGCCGGATGCGCCTGGATCGTCCCGACGAGCTGTCGCTCGCGTATACCCGGGCGATGATGGGCGGGCTGATGTTCCTGCCCCATGCGTCGCCGGCGCGCGATTTCCTGATGATCGGTCTGGGTGGCGGCTCGCTCGCCAAGTTCATCCACCGACGGTTGCCTCGCGCACGCGTGACAGCGGTCGAGATCAATGCGCAGGTGCTGATCGCGGCGCGCACGATGTTCGGCGTGCCGAAGGACGGCAAGCGGTTCAAGGCCCTGCTCGGCGATGGCGCGAAGGTGGTGGGCACGCTTGCACCGGCTTCGTACGATGTCGTGCTGCTCGATGCCTACTGCGGCGGGCGCCAGGTGCCTGCGATCACCCGGCGCGCCTTCTACGAGCGGGTGAGGGCGGTGTTGCGCCCGGGAGGCGTGCTGGTGGTCAACTGCATCGCCGACCAGCCCGAGCTGCGCGGCTATCTCGACAACCTGTGCAAGGCGTTCGGCGGGCGTGTCTGGGCGGTGCCGACACCGCCGGACGACAACCTCGTCGTGTTCGCGCTGGGCGAAGCGCTGGCCGAACCGACGATCGAATCGCTGCGGCCGCGCGCCATCCGCTGGCAGGCGCGGCTGTCGCTGCCGTTCCGGCGCTGGGTGCGCGACCTGCGCGCGGTGCCGCACAGTTCGGAACTGCGGCGCATCCCGCCGGCACGGCGCGCCCTGGCCGCGGGGGCCGCTGGCGCCGCGGGTGCCGGCGCGGCGACGGCCGGACGCCGCGCGCGGTGACCACCCGGGTCAGGCACCCCGCATCGCACTGGGTGCTGCTCGCCTGCCTGGTGACGATGTGGAGCACCACCTACCTCGCGATCAAGGTGGCGCTGACCGGCTTCGACACCCTCACGGTCATCGCTGCGCGGCTGGTACTCGGCTCGCTGGTACTGCTCGGCATCGCGGCCGCGGCCGGCAGCCGGTTGCCGCGCACCCGGGTCGAATGGGGCTGGATGCTCTGGCTCGCCCTGCTCGGCAACTGCCTGCCGTTCTTCTTCATCACCTGGGGCACCCAGCACATCGAAAGCGGCCTCGCCGGCATCCTGGTCGCGGTGATGCCGCTGGGCGTGCTGGTGCTCGCGCATTTCGCGCTGGCCGGCGAACACATCACGCGCGCCAGGGTTGCCGGCTTCGTGCTCGGCTTCGCCGGCGTGGTCGTGCTGATCGGCCCGGATGCACTCGACCTGGACAACTCCTCTGTGCTGCATGTGCTCGGCCAGCTGGCCGTGCTCGGCGGTGCACTGCTCTACGCGGGCAACGCGGTATCCGCGCGCCGCATGCCGCGCATGGACTCGATCTCGGTCGCGCTGGCGACGTTGCTCATCGCCACCGTGCTGATGGTCGCCTGTGCCTTCTGGTTCGAGGACCCGTTCTCTGCCACGCCGCCGCCGGAGGCCGTCTGGTCGGTGATCTGGATGGGCATCTTCCCGACCGCGGTGGCGACCATCGTCTATTTCCAGCTGATCCGCATGGCGGGTGCCACGTTCATGGCCCTGACCAACTACCTGACGCCGGGCATCTCGGTGCTGCTCGGCATGGTGCTGCTGGACGAACGCCCGGGCTGGAATGCATTCGCCGGCATGGCGCTGATCCTGCTGGGGGTTGCCATCGCCCAGTCGGCATGGAAACGAAGGCAGGCTTGAAACCTGCGGGTTCATCCCCAGATTCAACTCGAGCGGGGGACTGCCGATAAAGCATCAGGGAGGGAGCCTTTCCCGACCCGACGCGATGTCCCGTGACAGTCCCGGATGCTCCTGGCAAAGGTGACGACGATGAACCTGGTCTACAACAGCGAAACGTTCTATGTCCTCGAGTACCCGGCCCAGCATGGTTACGAGCTGGTGAACAAGCACACGGGCCGCGGGGCGTTCATCCAGGGCGAGATCGCGCTGCATTTCCGGAACTCGATCACCGTCGCTGCCCGGCAGGACGACTCCGTCGAGCATATCGACGAGTTCCTCGAAGGGTTCCAGCCGCTGATGACGTTGCCGGTGGTGATGCACTGACGTTGCGGTACCGACGTTGCAGTACTGACGCTGCCGGTCAGTGCCAGTCCTGCATCGCCTGCATCACGCGCTGTCGCTTCTCTTCGACGTCTTTCGCGAAGCCGGGATTCTGCTGCTCGACGAAGTGGATCGCCAGGCTGACCTTCAGCACGGCCACCGCGAGACAGGCGCCCAGGTCGTCCAGGTCGGGGCTCGCCTTGGCCAGTGCCAGCGCCTCCGTGGTCTCGTCCATCAGCTGGTTGAAGGCGGTTTCGTGTTCGCCGGTCAGTACGGGCGGCATGTTCAGCACCTGGAGATTGTCGAGCGGCGGATGATACCGCAGCGTGCCGCCGCCTTCGTCAGAGACGGATGCGTTCGATGCGCAGCCCTGCGGTCTTCAGCATCCGGGTGAGGATGCGCAGCGGCTGCGGATCAGGCGCGAGGCTGCCCTCGGCGAATGCACGTGCCCGCGCGTCGAGATCGGCCAGTGCCTCGGCGTCCTCGACGCTGCCCAGGTAGTGCGGTCCATCGAACACATGCAGTTCGCTGCGGCCGTCGGCATCGGTCTCCCGGAATGCCGTGCGGCCGGCGGTGGCCGCCGGGGTAGGCCTGGGCAGGCGGGCCAGCGCGGTCAAGGTGCGCCCGAGGTGGGCCAGCGCGGTTTCGCGGGACGGATCGGCCGGCAGGCCCGCACCCAGGCATTCGCGGCGGGCGGCGTGGCTGCAGGGGTTGGCGCAGGCGTGCGGAGCCTCTTGCGACGGCGACTGGACCGCCGTCAATCCGAGCCGTGGCGGGCAGAGCCGGTGTTCCCGCGCGAAGGCGACCAGCGCCCGTCGTGCGGTGTGCTCGTCCGGAAAATCGCCGAAGCGGCTCTCCCGCGACCCCGCCGTTGCAGCATCGGTGACGGACGGATCGGTCGCCTCCCGCAGCACGAAGCCTGCCGTGGCGTCTCCCGACCAGGCGAGGCTCCATGATTCGCGCGACGGTTCGGCCGCCACCCGTCGCTGGTGCTTTGGCGCCAGCCGCTCGATCAGCGTGCGCTGCGCGAGCGCTGCGCCCAGCACGCCGGGGTGCGGTTCCGGATCGACGCTCGCCGCCTCCGCGAGCAGGGCACGGCCGAGCGCACTGGACTTCTGCATCAGCCGCAGTGCTTCGCCGCGCATGCTGGCACCGGCACCGACATACAGTGCGCTGCCATCCGCGGCGCGCAGCACGAAACAGCCGGACGCATCCGCGAGTTCGTCGGCCAGCGCCACGGCTTCGCGCGGCGTGCCGGCAGGGGCGGTGAGCGCCTTCGCCACGTCGCGCACCCGCTCGGCACCCAGGTCGGTCACCGCCGCCACCAGGAAATCGCCGATCACCCGTGCATCGCCCAGCGCGCGGTGGCGCTCGCTGCAGTGCAGGCCATGGCGCGCGATCAGCGAGTCGAGGTTGTGCCGCGGATGTTGCGGATACAGCTTGCGCGACAGCTTCGCACTGCACAGCGCCGGCAGCGCGAACGGGATGCCGACACGCTCGAACTCGGCGCACAGGAAGCCGTAGTCGAAGCGGACGTTGTGTGCCACCAGCACCTTGCCCTCCAGCCGGCGCAACAGATCCGCGGCGAGGTCGGCGAAGGCGGGGGCCGAGGCCACCATGTCGTCATCGATGCCGGTCAGGCCGGCGATGAACGGCGGGATCGGAATGCCCGGGCGAACCAGCGTGCTCCAGGTGAGCGGCTGCTCGCCGCGCGCCGGATCGGGCAGGCCCGGCCCGATCTCGACCAGTCCGATCTCGGTGATCCGGTCGCGTGCTGGGGACGCGCCCGTCGTCTCGAGGTCGAGCAGGACGGCCGGGCGGTCGAACAGGGATGCGATCAAGGCGCGACGGCAGGTTTCTTTGCTGCGGGGGGGGTGTCCGGGGCAGCATCCGCCGGCTTTGCGCCGCCGGGGGCCGTGCGCAGGCTCACCGGCCGTTTCGCGGCGCCGGCAAAGTCGCCGGCGATCACGGTGGTCAGCTTCGACAGGTCGAGCCGCCTGCGCAGCGCGTCGAGCACCTGCTGTGGCGTGACCTGCGCGACCTTCGCGTCCAGCCCCTCCTGGAAGGCGTAGGTGCGGCCGAGGAACTGGTTGGAGGCGAGCGCCGCGGCGAGGCGCGCGTCCGATGAACGGGCGACGCGCACCGACTGCAGGTAGCCGCTCTTCGCGCTCTCCACTTCCTTGTCGGTGAAGCCGCCGTCCAGTGCACGCTGCAGTTCCTCGCGCACCGCGGCTTCGAGGCGGGCCGCGTTCTCCGGGGCGTACATGGCCCCGGCGATGAACGCGCCACTGGCATCCAGGCTGCCGGCGGCGATCTGCGCCCACACCGAGTAGGACAGGCCTTCGTCATGGCGCACGCGCTGCGCCAGGCGCGAACTGAGGAAGCCGCCACCGAGCATCTGCTCGCCGAGCAGCAGCGCCGGGTAGTCGGGATCATCGACGCGCAGCGGCAGGTTCATGCCGATGCGGAAGAATGCATTGGCCCGGTCCGGGGTCTCGATCACGATGCGCGCCGGTGCGACCTCTGCATGCACGTTGGGCACGCGCTGGTACGGACGCGGACTGTTCCAGTCGTTGAACAGCTTCTGCATCAGCGCCGCGACCTCTGCGTCGTCGAAGTCACCGACCACGCCGAACTCACCCTTGCTCGCGCCGTAGAACTCACGATGGAAAGACCGCACGCCGTCGAGGGTGACCGCCTTCACCTGCGCCGTCTGTTCGTCTAGCGTGCTCGAGTGACGGATGTCCCCGGGCGGATGGATGTTGAAATGCCGGTTGAACGCGAGCGATCCCAGTGCTGCCGGATCCTGCCGCTGGCGATCGATCGATGCCAGCGACTCGGCGCGCATCTCTTCCAGGTCGCGCGCGGGGAACGATGGCCGGCGCAGCACCTCGGCGACCAGGGCCAGCACCGCCGGCAGCTGCGACTTCACCGTCTGCCCGGTCACGCTGACCGAGGTCGGGCCGCCGCTGACCGAGACCTGGGCGCGCAGCTTGTTGAACGCATCCTGGATCTGCTGGCGGTCGCGTTTCTCGCTGCCGCGCATCAGCATCGCGGCGGTGAAGCTCGCCTGCATGCCGCGGCCGAACACGGACTTCTCGTCTCCGAAGCGCAGCGTGAGCTGGAAGTTCACCGTCTCGCCGCGGGTTCGCCGCGGCAGCATCACCAGGTCCAGGCCCACCGGCAGCTTGCGCCGCACCGTGCGCTTCTCGATGTTGGAGGGTGTCGGGTCGAAGGTCTCGCCGGCGGCCAGTGCGGTGTCGCCCTTGAAGTCGCGCAGGAGTTCGGCGACATCCGGTGCCGGCGGGATCTCCGCGCGGTCGGGCTTCGCATCGGGGATGAACATCCCGAGCGTGCGGTTCGACGGCTTGAAGTAGGCGGCCGCGACACGGTTCACGTCCGCGGCGGACACCTTGCGCAGGCGGTCGCGGTGCAGGAAGAGCAGGCGCCAGTCGCCGGTGGCAATGGAATCGCTCATCGCACGGCCCAGTGCCGGCGGGTTGGCCATGATCTCGTCGTACTGGCGCAGCAGTGCGGTGCGCGCGCGCTCCACCTCGGCCTCGGTCACCGGCGTCTTCGCCAGGCCTTCGAGGGTGGCGACGAGCGTGTCCCGCGCGGCGTCGATCGACTGGTCGAGCGTGAGCTGCGCACCGTACATCGCGATGCCGGGTTCGCGCAGCGCCTGGTCGAAGCCGAACACCGAGACCGCACGCTTCTTCTCGACCAGCGCGCGGAACAGCCGGCCCGCAGGCGGCGTGCGCAGCACCTCGGTCAGGATGTCGATGGCGGCCGAGTCCGGGTGCGGGCCTGCGGGTGTGTGATACGCGACGATCACCGCCTGCACGTCGCCGGTACGGCGCAGCATCACCTGCCGTTCACCGTCCTGCACCGGTTCGACGGTGTAGGTGCGCGGCAGCACGCGCTTCGGTGCCGGGATCGCGCCGAAGTGCTTCGCGATCAGCTCCAGCGCGAGCGTCTCGTCGAAGCGGCCGGCGAGCAGGAGCGAGGCGTTGTCCGGCTGGTAGTACATCCGGTAGAAGGCCTCGAGGCGTTCGATCGGCACGTTCTCGAGGTCGGAACGCGCACCGATGGTGCTGTTGCCGTAGTTGTGCCACAGGTAGGCGGTCGAGGCGACCCGCTGCATCAGCACGCGTACCGGATTGTTCTCGCCCTGCTCGAACTCGTTGCGCACCACCGACATCTCGGGGTCGAGTTCAGCGCGCGTGATCTGCGCGTTGACCATGCGGTCGGCTTCCATCGCGATCACCCAGCGCAGGTTGTCCTCGCTGGCGGAAAAGGTGCCGAAATAGTTGGTGCGGTCGAACCATGTGGTGCCGTTCGACCAGGCGCCGCGCTCGGCCAGCGCCTTCGAGATGTTCGGGATGTTCGCCGTGCGACGGAACATCAGGTGTTCCAGCAGGTGCGCCATGCCGCGCTCGCCGTAGTTCTCGTGGCGCGAGCCGACCAGGTAGGTGATGTTGGCCATGAAGTTGGCGCTCGACTCGTCCGGGAACAGCAGGACCTGCAGCCCGTTGGCGAGCCGGTACTCGGTGATGCCCTCCACGCTCGGGCCGCGCGTGACACCGGGCGGCAGTTTCGGCGGGGCCGACTGTGCGGCGGCCGGGGCGGTGGCGATCGAACCGGCTGCAGCCAGCAACGCAGTCGTGCCGGCGACCATGCCGGCGGATGGAGCGAACAGCGACGCGGCCACGACCGCCAGCGCCGTCAACACTTGTCGGGCGGTGTGTAAGGCGCGACTGACGCCGCGCGGGCGGGAGGGGCGATGCAGGGTCGGCATGGAGGCCTTGGCTGGGGTTTGCGACAGGAGCGCGGACGCTTTCAGTGGCAGATCATAGAGCAGCCGGGTGCCAGTCGCGTGATACAGTCGACCCGTCCGGATGCATCCTTCCAGAGCCCGCCGAAGAAGAGGAAAAGCCCGATGGCCAGCGTTGCCAACCAGTTCTCCGCAACCCAGGCTGCACGCGAGATCGCAGCGGGACGGCTGACCAGCGAAACGCTGGTGCGTGCCTGCCTCGCGCGGATCGCCGAACGCGAACCGACGGTCCAGGCGTGGGCGTTCCTCGATCCGGAACTGGCGATCGAGCAGGCGCGTGCCTGCGACCGCGGGCCGCGCCGCGGGGTGCTGCATGGCGTGCCGGTCGGCGTGAAGGACGTGATCGATACCGCCGACATGCCCACGGCCTACAACTCGGCGATCTACGGCGGCCATCGCCCGCGGGCCGACGCGGCCTGCATCGCCGCCGCGCGGCGCGCCGGTGCGGTGATCCTCGGCAAGACCGAGACCACCGAGTTCGCGAACAACCATCCGGCGCGCACGCGCAACCCGCACAACCTGAGCCACACGCCCGGCGGTTCGTCGAGCGGGTCGGCGGCGGCGGTGGCCGACCAGATGGTGCCGTTCGCATTCGGCACCCAGACTGGCGGTTCCACGATCCGTCCGGCCGCCTTCTGCGGCGTGGTCGGCTACAAGCCGACCTTCAACACGATCAACCGTGCAGGCCTGAAGATCGTCGCCGAATCGCTCGACACCATCGGCACCCATGCCCGCACGGTCGAGGATGCGGCGCTGCTCGCCTGCGCCACCTCGGGCCGGCCGCTGCCCGACTTCGCGCGCAACAAGATGAAGCCCCGGGTCGGCCTGTACCGCACACCGCACTGGGACAAGACCGACGAGCCGACGCGCAACCTGCTCGCCAACGTCGCCGACAAGTTGCGCGCGGCCGGCTGGACGGTGGTCGATGCCGACCTGCCGCCACAGGCGGTGGCGATCTACGATGCCAACGCGACCATCATGCAGTTCGAGGAAGCGTTCTCGCTCGGCTACGAATACGACAACCACCGCGAACTGCTGAGCGAAGACCTGCGCGCGCGTGTCGAGCGTGGCCGCGGCACCTCGCGTGACCTGTACGAGCGCGCGATCGACGTGGTGCTCGAGGTCGGAGCGATGTTCATCGACGCGTTCCGCACCGTCGACGTGCTGCTCACCCCGAGTGCGCCGGGCGAGGCGCCGTTCGGCCTGACCAACACCGGCAACTCGCTGTTCAACAAGAACTGGACCACGCTCGGCCTGCCCTGCGTGACCGTACCCGCCGGCATCGGCCAGAAGGCACTGCCGCTGGGCGTGCAGTTCGTCGGGCCGTATCGCGGCGACAGCACCGTGCTGCTGGCGGCCGACGCCGCCTGGAAGACGATCTCCCGCTAGTCGCCCAAAATCCGGGTCAGAGACGATTTTCCCGGCGAGGTCTGGCTTGCGGAACTCCGGGTCAGAGACGATTTTCCCGGCCAGGCCTGGCCAGTGGCACGTACCGGGCGGGAAAATCGTCTCTGACCCGGATTTCCGTACCGGGGTTCAGCCGCGGCGGCGCTGGAGGGTGAGCACGCCGGCTGCGACGATCAGCGTCGCCACCAGCGCGAAGCCGTAGGCAAGCGGCGTCGGCCAGGTGCCCAGCGTCAGCTTGAGCAACTGGAAGAACAGCGCGAAGGTCACCAGCCCTTCGATGCAGCCGCGCAGCATCGACAACACGGCCGCCTGGCCTTCGACGCGGTGGGTGAACGGTGCCATCACCGACAGCATCACCGGGAATGTCGACGCCATGCCGGTCATCGTCGGGCCGATCGAGGCGGCGAACACGGTGACGGTCATCATGAAGGTGGTCGACACGATGATGCGCGCGGGCAGGTCCCAGGCCGGCGGCGGCTTGCGCTGCAGGGCGGGTCCGGGTGCGGGACAGATCAGTATCGCCAGTATGATCGCCGATGCGGTGACCCAGATCACCAGGGCTTCCGGCAGCGCGAGGGTTTCGAGCAGCCAGACCATCGATGCGGTGGCGCCCAGGCCGCAGACGAGCGCGCCCGGCCATGCCAGGCGGCGTGCGGCGAAGCCGTAGGACAGGCAGTAGGTCGCCAGCGCGATCAGCCCGAGCAGTGTGCCGGACGCGGCCTCGCGTGCGAAGTCGACGCCCTGTTCAACGGCGATGAATACCGAGATCGGCCCCGAGACGATCGGCAGCCCGAGGATCAGTCCGGCCACGCCGGCGCCGTAGCGGCGGCCGGCCAGCGTCGCGGTGACGATCACCAGCGGCATCGTCGCGAGCTTGAGCAGGAAGAGCGAACCCATGGCTGGAGAGTGCCCGCGCGCCAGCATGCAGGCAAGCGCGGCAGGCGAACGCGCAGTACCGGCTGCTATAGTCGGTGGAATGCCGTGCAGATCGCCCTCCGACCGTCTCCCGTGACCGACCCGCAACCCTCAGGGCGCCACTGGCTCAGCGGCTGGCTGCTGATGGCGGTGGTGGGGCTGGCGATCGTGGCCGAGATCGTGGCGGCCGTGCCGGCGTGGCTGCCCGGTGCCGTCGCATGGGCCGCCGCATTCCCGCTCTGGCACCGGCTCAGCCAGCGCCAGCGCCTGATGGTGGTGGTGATGGTGATCCTCGGCGCCGCAGGCATGGCCTGGGGGGCGATGCACGGGCAGTCCGGGCTGCTCGCGCGCGCACTGACGATGAACACGATGATCATCGCGATGCTGGTCGGCGTCGCCTTCCTGCCGCTGGTCAGCGTGCGCGAGGGCGCTGGCGCTGCGCCCTTGCGCCGCGGTCGCCTCGCGCTGTTGCGCACGATCGTCGGCGTGCATGTGTTCGGTGCGGTGATCAACCTGACCGCCGCGCTGATCGCCGCCGACCGGCTGCGTCGTCCGCAGGGGCCGGGCGTTCCGGTGCCGGACTATCCGGTGCCGCCCGAAGGCACGCTCACCCGCCAGCAGGCGATGGCCCTGGGCACCGCGTTCTCGACCTGCGCCTTCTGGTCGCCGTTCCTCGGTGCGATGGCGGTCGCGCTCACCGTGGCCGAGGGGTCCAGCCTGTTCACGCTGGTGCTGATGGGCCTGCCGCTGGGCGTGGTCGCGACGCTGGTGCTGTGGGCCTGGCTGTCGACCGCGCGCTTCGACCATGCTCGCGCGTTCGAGGGCTATCCGGTGGACGTCGGCGGGTTGTGGATTCCGTTCGCGCTGGCGGTGGGCGTGTTCGCGATCCACGAGTGGCAGCCTGAATGGTCGATCCAGCCGGTGATCGCGATCCTGGCGATCGCGATCACCGCGGCGGCGCTGTGCGCGAAGCAGGGCATGGTTGCAGCAGGTTCGCGCCTGCAGCGCCATGTGCCTGCCCGGTTGCCCGGGCTGGCCGGGGAACTCTGGGTGTTCCTCGCCGCGGGCATGCTCGCCTCTGGGCTGTCCGCGCTGCTCGCGGTGTTCGAGATCGGCGCTCCATTCAGCACGTTCGGCGGGATCGAGGCGAGCCTGGTGCTGGTGTTCTGCACGCTGGTCGCATGGGCCGGGTTGCACACGATCGTGGCGATCCCGCTGGTCGGCGTGCTGCTGGCGCCGTTGTCGCCCGAGCCCAACCTGCTCGCGCTGGCCTTCCTCTGTTCCTGGGCGATCGGGCTGCCGGCGTGCGCGACCTCGGGTACGGTGCTGACCATGCAGGCGCGCTACGGCATCCCGATCGGCACCTACATCCGCTGGAACCTGCCCTACCTGGCGGTCATGCTCCTGGTGTCGATCGCCGCGCTCAACCTGTACGCGTACTGGCTGTACTGAACGCCTGCTTCAATCGGACGGTCGGGGTGTCCCGTGTCGCTGCATCCAGTCGGCGGCCTCCGCGACCGACAGGCTGCGCCCGGGCCAGGGCCACAGCCCGGGAACCCGCTCGAGGTAGCGTCGATAGGCAGGGCCGAAGGTGTCGACCAGCTTCGCGTCCTCCAGGTAGGAACCCACCACCAGGTAGAGCGTGATCGCGGTCGCGCCCACCAGCCAGGCCGCGTCCATCGGCCGGGTCCAGACGATCACCAGCGCCAGGAAGTACCACGGGTGGCGTACATGCCGGTGCAGCGGCGACAGGGTGAAGCCGCCGGTGCTCGCCTCGGCGCGCAGCCCGCTGAACGCGCCCATGTCGTACCAGCGCAGCGTCCAGACGAAGGTCGCCACCGCCGCAAGCGCGGCAAGGTCGCAGGCGACACGCACCGGCATCGAGGCTTCGAACAGCGGCGCGCCGGACAACTTCCATTGCAGCCAGAGCAGCGGCAGCAGCGCGGCCAGCGCGATGCCGTTGTAGAGCAGGCGATAGGCGGGCGCCAGGCGGGGCAGGCGGGCGGCGACCATCGCCTTCACCGGCGTGGCAGCGAGCAGCGAGTGCAGGCAGAAGTACAGCACCCAGGCGATGGCCAGCAGCGTGAGGCCGGCGGGTCCGGCTTGCACCAGGGGCGTCGTCGGGTCCATGTGTGTCGTGCGTGCGCCTGTTGCCGGGTCCTGCCCCGGGCAAGGGGACCGGTCAGCCGCCGCCGGCCAGCGCGAACATCGGCGCAAGGTCGTCGAGCGTATCGATGCTGCGGCACATCGCGCACAGCGTGCGGGCATCACGCTCGCCCAGCGTGCGCGTGGCCAGTGCGATGAACTTCGCATCGAGCGCGGCGTCGGTCATCGGATTGACGACGCTGCCGGTCGCATGCTCGATGCGGGCCTCGAAGCGTCGGCCGTCGGCGAGCGTCAGCGTGACGGCCGACTGGTCGGTGG
Organism: Burkholderiales bacterium; assembly: GCA_044340265.1. Lineage (GTDB taxonomy): Bacteria > Pseudomonadota > Gammaproteobacteria > Burkholderiales > CAIKXV01 > CAIKXV01. Next base: position 16,700 of record JBIITW010000033.1, read on the forward strand.
CGAGGCTTTCGTCGACCACCGGGTGGATGCGGGTGCGCAGTGCCGCGATGGCGGGATCGAGCGCGCGCGCATCGGTGAACTGGTCGACGCCGGCGGCCCGGTCGGCCAGCGCGACGGCACAGGCATGGGCAAAGCTCAGTTTCGACTCGAGCCCGTCCTTCGGGTCCGTGCGTCCGGTCAGCACCATCACCAGTGGATGCACCTTCACTTCGACCCGCTCGATCGCCGCCGCTGCTGCAGCGGACTGCTCGGCCACCTGCAGGCAGCCGTCGATCAGCGGATGCAGCACGATGCCGCACGGATAGGGCTTGTAGGTGTCGAGCGCCGCTTCCCAGCGCTCGCCCAGTGCGCCGGTGAGCCGGTCCTCGTCGATGCCGTCGGCCAGGACAACCGCGAAGCCGCGCGGCGCCTCGATCGCGCGCAGCGACGAGGTGAAGCCGGTGGCTGCGATCAGCGCGGCGTTCAGGCCTTCGCGGCCGGCGCGTGCGATGTTGTAGCTCTTCGACATGCCGCCCATCATCTCGCCCAGTCCGGTCGCCGAGGTCGCGGCGATGCCCAGTGCATGGGCCATCCGGATCGGGTCGAGCCCGAGCAGCCGACCGGTCGCCGCCGCGGCACCGACCACGCCGCAGGTGCCGGTGATGTGCCATCCGCGGGCATAGTGTCCCGGACCGATCGCGACGCCGAGCCGGCACGACACTTCCATTCCGACCAGGAAGGCATCGAGCAGCCGTGTACCGGTGATCTGCGGCAAGCCATCGGGCAGCGCCTCTGCGATCGCCAGCACCGCCGACAGGCAGGCTGGGCCGGGGTGGATCACCGTGGCGAGGTGGGTGTCGTCGAAGTCGAGGATGTTGCTCGCGTAGCCGTTGACCAGCGCGGCGGTCAGTGCGTCGGTGCGCACGCCGCGGCCGAACAGACGTGCCGCCGGTGCGCCGGCATGGGGCCGCAGCGCGGTCCAGAGCAGGTCGACCGCCGGATCATCGGCACCGCCGAGGATGCAGCCGAACGAATTGAGGAAAGCGCGGCGCGCTTCGGCGAGCGCGGCAGCGGAAGTGCTGCCGGCGTTGCGCCCGATCGGGTGCAGCGCAGCGAAGCGGGCGATATCTAGCGTGGGCGACGAGGTCGGCCGGGTCTGGGTCATGTTCATCGACCGAATGTAGCACCGGGGACTGCCGGCCCGCCATCCGGGGTCACTGGCCGGCGGGCTGCAATGAGGTGCCGGTAAGCTGCCGTTAAGGTGCCCATGGGTATAGTGTCTGCATGCCACCCTGGCGACACTGGAGCCCGTCCATGACCGCGATTGCCCTGTCCCCGATCGTCCTGCCGGCGCCCGCCTTGCGCCAGCGCGTTCTTCGGGCCATGCGCGGCCTGTCTGCTGCCGCCGTCATCTGCCTTTGTGTTGTGCAAGCGCATGAAGCGGCTGCACAGCAGCCGGCAGCGGGCGCCGCGAAGGTCTATACCGAAGTCTGTGCTGCCTGCCATGCCGCCGGCGTGGCCGGTGCGCCGAAGTTCGGCGACCGCGCTGCATGGTCGCCCCTGATCAAGGAAGGACAGGCCGTACTCACCGCGCATGCCTGGGTCGGCGTTCGCGGCATGCCGGCCAGGGGCGGGCGGCCGGACCTGTCGCTCGAGGCCTTCTCCGGCGCGGTCGCGCACATGGCGCGCGCCGCCGGCGGCGACTGGAAGGAGCCCGACCCGCCGATGCTCGGCCGTATCCGTGCCGAGGAAACGAAACGCATCGCGGCGCTCAAGGCGAAGAAATGAACGCCGCGATCTCCTCGGCGGCATCGCCCATCCAGTTCAGCGGACGCGCGAGCGACCCGACCAGCGTGCGGTGGCCGAGCGTCTCGTAGGGCACGACCCTGACCGCGGTGCCCAGTTCGCGCAACCGGCGAGCGAGGTTCTCGCTGTTGTGCGGGCCTACGAGATTGTCGTGGACCGCATAGAGCAGCAGTGAGCGCGGCGCGCCGGTCGACACCACGTTGATCGGCTGCGTTGCCGGAGACGTGTCCGGCCAGCCGAACACGGCGCGCGTGGTCCGTCCGGTCAGCGGCAGGAAATCGTACGGGCCTGCCAGGCCGATGAATCCGGCCAGCCGGCTGCGGTCGAAACCGGCGGCCTTCGCATAGCGTGGATCGAAGGCGACCATCGCCGCGTTGTAGGCGCCGGCCGAATGGCCACCGATGAACACCCGCGAAGGATCGCCGCCGTACTTCGCCGCGTTGTCGATCGCCCAGCGCACCGCGCGCGCGCTGTCGTCCAGGAAATCCGGGAACTTCACTTCCGGATGCAGTCGGTAATCGGGCACCACGGTGATGATGCCGCGCGCGGCGAAGGCTTCGCCGACGAAACGGTAGAACGCGCGGGTACCCGAGGTCCACACCCCGCCGTAGAAGAACACGAACACCGGCGCGGACGGGGACTTCGCCAGCGGCAGGTAGACATCCAGCCGCTGCCGCGGATGGCTGCCGTATGCGATGTCCGGCGCGAGCCGGTAGGTGTCCTCGGGAACGCGGCGTTCCAGGAGGGCGATCGGCGAGCAGGCCTGGAGCAGCGGCGTGGCTGCCCCGGCGAGGACCAGTCGAAGGCCGAGTCTCAGGGCTCGGCGGCGGTGGGCGGTAGGCATGGGCCGGATTATCCGGCCCGCGCCCTCACTTCAGGATCTGGAACAGGTTGTTGAAGTCATCCGTCCAGAGGCGCCACTGCGGCTTCGAGTCGACCGGCTGCGCGACGGCCTTGATCGCGGCCTTCTGCAGCATCGCATCGCTGCGGCTGACCAGCACCCAGTCGGAGCTGGACAGGAAGCGGTCCTTGCGATCGCTGGGTTCGTCGGACACGATCACCGACTTCAGGCCCATCTCGTCGGCAATCCGGCGCACCACCGGCGGCAGGTCGAGGAAGCGGTTGGTGACATGGAAGGCGATCACGCCATCGGGCTTCATGTGCCGCAGGTAGACCTCCATCGCCTGCCGGGTAATCAGGTGCGTCGGGATCGAATCGCTGGAGAAGGCGTCGATCGCCAGCACGTCGAAGCCCTGCGGCGCCTCGCGCTCGAGCTGCAGGCGCGCATCGCCCAGCACCACGTCTACCTTGGCCTTCGAATCCTGGAGGAAGGTGAACCAGTACCAGGCGAGGTCGACCACCTGCGGGTTGATCTCGTACATCCGGTAGCGGTCGCCGGGCCGGCCGTAGGTGGCCAGCGTACCGGTACCCAGGCCGATCACGCCGACATGGCGCGGGCCTTCCTGGCTGTTGTCGATCGCCAGCCCGATGCCGGAGGCCGGACCGTAGTAGCTGGTCGGGTCCATCTTGCGCGCCGGGTCGAGCCGCTGCTCGCCGTGCAGGATCACGCCATGCACCAGGCTGCGCACCGCATCGGGGTCGGTCTTCGGATCGCCGTAGTCCTTGACGCGCACCACGCCGTAGAAGTTGCGCTGGATGGTCAGCGAGTCGGCGAGCTTCTCCTTCACGTAGATGCCCGACTGCACGGTGGTGAACACCAGCACGCCGACTGCCACCACCAGCGCATAGACCGGCGCCTTGCGCACCCGGATCAGCGCCAGCAGCGCGACCAGCACGAAGGCGATCCCCAGTTCCCAGTAGCCGCTGAACGCATGCGGTGCGAGCACGCCGACGAACAGGCCGCCGAGCGCGCCGCCCAGCGAGATCATCAGGTAGAACGTGGTCAGGTAGCGCGGCGCCGGCTTGATCAGCGTCAGTTCGCCATGGCAGAACATGCACAGCACGAACAGGCCTGCGCAGTAGAGCGGGATCGCGATCTTGATCTCGAGCGTCACCTCGTTCGAATGCAGGCCCCAGGCCATCACGCACAGCAGGGCCGCGCCGATCAGCATCAGCGGCGTGCGGCGATACCAGCCCTGCGAGTCGAAGCAGAGGATGAAGGTGAGCAGGTAGAGCGACAGCGGCACGATCCACAGGAACGGCACCGATGCGATGTTCTGCGTCATGTGGCTGGTGAGTGAGAGCAGCAGCACCGAGCCCATCGCCGACAGCGACAGCCACATGATCAGCGCGCTCCAGGTCGGCGGCTGGGCCGAGGCGCCGGCGGCAGCATCGGCGGCCGGCCTGGCGCGTGACGGTGCGACATCCACCGGCACGGTGCTCGAGCGCAGCCCGTACATGGCCGCCGTCGCACAGAGCACGACGAACAGGACATAGCCGGCCGACCAGCCCCACGACTGGACGTAGGTGTTCACCCACGGTTCGATCGCGACCGGGTAGGAGAGCAGCGCCAGCATCGAGGCCAGGTTCGACAGCGCGAACAGCCGGTAGGGCACGGCGTTGCTGAAGGTGCGCGCGAACCAGGCCTGCACCAGCGGACCGGTGGTCGACAGCAGCAGGTAGGGTAGGCCGATGGTGACCAGCAGCAGGCCGAGGATGCGCAACGCCGGGTCCTCGTCGCCCACGGGCTTCCAGGAAACGTCGGCGATGATCGGCAGCACGGCGAGGCTCGCCACCAGCAGGCCTATATGCAGCCAGGCCTGTTTCTTCGGCGCGAGATTGCGGGTGGTCCAGTCGGTATATGCGTACCCTGCGAGAAGCACGCTCTGGAAGAACACCAGGCAGGTCGTCCACACCGCGGAGGAGCCGCCGAACCAGGGCAGGATCTGCTTGGCGATCAGCGGCTGCACCAGGAACAGCAGGAACGCGCTGAAGAAGATCGTTACGGCATAAAGGTACATCGGGTGTCCTTGGTTTCGGAGGGCGCATCCATGGGGGTCGCGCGGCTGCCTGCGGCAAACCCCGTATTATATGGGGTGTCTCAACGCACCAACCGTGCGAAAGGTACACATGGCTTCGTATCCGGAACTGAAGGGCAGGGTGGTGGCGATCACCGGCGCGGCGTCGGGCATCGGCGCGGTGGCCGCGCGCGAGTTCGCCGCGCAGGGCGCAAAGGTGGCGCTGGTGGACATCGCGCGGGCGGATGCCGAGGCGCTCGCCGCGGAACTGCGCGCAGCGGGGCAGGCGGCGACCTTCGTGCACTGCGACATCTCGGACGAGGCGTCGGTGCAGGCGGCGATCGCCGAGGTCAACGCCGCATTCGGCGGTCTCGATGTACTGGTCAACTGCGCCGGCGGCTACACGAAGATGCTGAACATCGAGCAGATGCCGGTCGAGGAATTCGACAAGGTGATCGCGCTCAACCTGCGCGGCACCTTCCTGATGTGCAAGGCGGTGATTCCGTCGCTCAAGGCCTCGAAGGCCGGGCGCATCATCAACATCGCGTCGATCTCCGGCCGCACCGTGCATGCGACCTCGTCGCCGGCCTATGGCGCCGCCAAGGCCGGGGTGATCCAGCTCACCCGCTTCCTCGCCTGGGAACTCGGGCCGCACAACATCACCGCCAACTCGATCGCGCCGATCACCACGCTCACCCCGCGCGTGGCCGCGCTGCGCACGCCCGAGCAGGTCGAGCAGATGGCCTCGACGATCCCGCTGCGCCGCCTGGCCGAGCCGCTCGACCATGTCAATGCGATGCTCTGGCTGGCCTCGGACGCAGCAAGCTACATCAACGGCGTGTCGCTCGATGTCAACGGCGGCCGGGTGATGTTCTGAGCATGGCGTCCGCGCTCACCGGCCGGCAGTTCCACAACCAGCCGGAGAAGAGCCACCTGCACGGCTTCCTGGTCGACCTGTGGGACGAGGTGCGCCAGGGCACCGGTGGTGCGCTCGACATCACCGTGCACGCGCAGAACGCCGGCATCCCGGGCTCCGACCCGGCCGCGCTGAAGATGCTGATCGCCGGTGAAGTCGAGTTCATCGTGCTGATGGGCGGGCTGCTCGGCGAAGTGTTGCCTGCCGCCGGCATCCAGGGCCTGCCGTTCGCCTTCACCAGCCAGGCGCAGGTTCGCGCGGCCGATGACGGTCCGCTCGGCGAGTACCTGCGCCGCGAGATGCTTGCCGCAGGCATCCGCGGCTTCCGCGGCGGACTGATGGAAAACGGCTTCCGCCATATCGTGATGCGCGAGAAGCCGATCCGTGATGTCGACGACCTCGCCGGCGTGCGCATGCGCGTGCCCGACAGCCCGCTGTTCATCGACACCTTCACCGCGCTCGGCGCAACGCCCGTGGTGGCCAACATCAGCGAACTGTATTCGTCGCTGGCGAGCGGACGGGTCGACGGACAGGAGAATCCGCTGGCGGTGTGCGAGGTCAACCGGCTGTACGAGGTCACCCGCTACGTGAGCCTGACCAGCCACATGTGGTCGGGCTTCAACCTGATCGGCAACCTGGGCTTCGTCCAGCGCTTGCCGGAGGCGACCGTGGCGCTGGTCGAACGGGCGGTGACGAAACATGTCGCGCGCCAGTGCGCCTACACCGACGGCTTCAACAACGATCTCGAGCGCGGCCTCGCCGATCGCGGCATGATCTTCAATACCGCCGATGTCGCCGGCTTCCGACGCGCGCTGTCGGCCGACTTCTACCAGCGCGCCAAGGCGCGCTTCGGCCGCACCGCCTGGACGCTGCTCGAGGAGGCGGTGGGCCGGCTGGGCTGACGGGTCGAGCTGACCGGTCGAGCTGACGGGCGGTCCTACTCCAGCTTGATGTTCGCCGCCTTCGCGACCTTCGTCCATTTCGCGATCTCGTCGCGGATGTACTGGCCGAACTGTTCCGGCGTCGTGCTTGCAGCGGTCATGCCGACCTTGAGCAGGCCCGCCTTCACCTCTGCCATTGCCAGCGTCTTCACCAGGTCGGCGTTGAGACGGTCGATCGCCGGCCGCGGCACGTTGGCCGGCGCGACCACGCCCCACCAGCTGACCACGTCGAAGCCGGGCAGCGTTTCGGCCACGGTGGGCAGGTTCGGCAGTTCTTCCGACCGGGTCAGGCCGGTCACCGCGAGCGCACGCACGCGGCCGTTCTGGATATGCGGCAGGGCGGTGGTGACCGTGGGCAGCATGAAGGCGATCTCGCCGGCCACCACACCGGCCAGCGCGGGCGGGCTGCCGCGGAAGGGCACATGCACGGTGTCGACCTTCGCCATGGTGTTCAACAGTGCCGCCGCGAGGTGCTGGGACGTGCCCGGGCCGGCCGAGCTGTAGTTCAGCTGGCCCGGCTTGGCGCGCGCCAGCGCGATCAGGTCCTTTACCGACTTCGCCGGCACCGACGGATGCACCACGATCACATTGGCGGTGGTGCTGACCAGCGACACCGGAGAGAAATCCTTCACCGGATCATAGGGCAGCTTCGCGTACAGGGCCGGGTTCACGCCATGGGTGGAGATGTTCGCCAGCAGGACGGTGTAGCCGTCCGATGGCGCCTTCGCAGTGATCTCGGCGCCGAGCGCGCCACCCGCGCCCGGGCGGATGTCGACCACCACCGGCTGGCCGAGCAGCTCGCTCCAGCGCGGCGTGAAGATGCGCGCGATCACGTCGGTGGCGCTGCCGGCTGCCTGGGCGACGACCAGGCGCACCGGCTTGGCCGGGAAGGCCTGGGCGAGGGCGGTCGAGGGCAAGGCCAGCGACGCGCCCGCAGCGGCCGCGGCGACGGCGGCGGCCACGCCCGGGAAAGGACGGCTCATGCGGCCGGTGTCGGCACGGGACGGCAGGTTCGGCATCTTTGCTCCTCCAGGGGTTTGGATCGTTGCAGGCCCACGTCTCTCGCGGACGGGTCGGGCTGGTCGTTCAGCCTTGCGGTAGTTCAGCGTTGCATCAGCCGGGCATGCGCGCGCGGACATCATACCTGTGCACTGGGACAGGTTGCGTTCCCGGCGCAGGGCGCTCAGGGCCACTCCCCCGCCGCCTCGACCCGGGTCGCCCGTCGATCCTGCAGCCCGAACGAGGCAGGGTCGGGCACGATGAAGCCTGCGATGCACAGCGTCTGCAAGGCCTCGCGCAGCCCGGGTTCCGCCATGCTGGCCGCGAACGCCTCGCGCAGCGCGGACACCACGTCGGGCGGCACCGAGGCCGAACAGGTCACTGGCGGCATCGGGGTCGGATCGGTGGTGGCGATGATCTTCACCTGCGCCGCGAAGGCCGGGTCGGTGGCGCGGATCAGGTCGAACACATAGCTGTCCAGCGGGCCGACGTCGATCCGGCCATCGGCCAGCGCCTGGATCACCCCGCGCGGATTGAGCAGTCCGCCGACGATCGCGGCGTGCTGGTCATCGCGCCCGAACTGCTCGAGCAGGTGGTGGCGGAAGGCGAAGTACCCGGACTGCGAGTCCTTCAGCGTATACCCCGCGACCCGGCCGAAGGTGTCTTCCAGGCGCTCGTATGGTGCGTCGGCGCGCACCGCGAGGTAGGAGAAGTACACCGAGCGGCCGCCGTACTGTGGCAGCGAGGGCACCGGCGCGACCAGTGCCACCGCGGGCGGACGGCGCCGCGCGAACGGCAGCCCGCACATCTGCACCAGCCCGAGGTCCTCGCGGCTCCACAGCTCCGACAGCAGCAGCGGCGGCGCATGGTCGATAAAGGTCCATGACACGCCGGCGCGCGCCATCACCCAGCCGTAGAGCTGCTGCCAGGCCGCCTTCGCCGCCGGCGAGATCGAGTACATCCGTGCATTGACCAGCATCGTCAGCCCCTCCTTTAATCCGCCATTTGCCGGTACGCTAGCGGAAATTGTCCCCGGGCGAGGCTCCAGATGAATGCACCGACTGCCGCGACCACCATCGCGTCCACCACCCGCGACCCGATCGCCTTCGAGCTGTTCAAGAACTCGGTGGCGGCGATCGCCGACGAGATGGCGGTCACCGTGCACCGGACCAGCTACACCTCGGTGGTGAAGAACAACATGGACTTCTCGACCGCGTTCGCCGATGGCGATGGCGTGATCGTCGCACAGGGCCTGACGCTGTCGGGCCACCTGGGCGCGATCCCGGTCGCGCTGCAGTCGGTGATGAAGTGCTTCGAGGGCGACATCCATCCGGGCGACGTGTTCGCGATGAACGACCCGTTCGAAGGCGGCATGCACCTGCCGGACATCTTCGTGTTCCAGCCGATCTTCGTCGACGGCAAGCGCCTGGCCTTCGCCTGCACCATCGCGCACCACACCGATGTCGGCGGCCGGGTGCCCGGGTCCAGCGCGGCCGACTCCACCGAGATCTTCCAGGAAGGCATCCGCATCCCGCCGATCAAGCTGTTCGACCGCGGCGTGAAGAACTTCACCTTCTTCCGCATCTTCGAGGCGAACGTGCGGGTGCCGGACAAGGTGGTCGGCGACCTCACCGCCCAGCTGTCGGCCTGCTATGTCGCGGAGAAGCAGTTCCTCGAACTGGTCGAGCGGTATGGCGTCGACACCGTCGCCTTCTTCATGAAGGAGATCAACATCCATGCCGAGCGGGTCACCCGCGCGGCGATCGAGAACCTGCCCGACGGCGAGTGGAGCTTCGAGGACTGGATCGACGATGACGGCGTCGACCGCGACAAGCCGATCCGCCTGTTCGTGACCGTGAGGAAGCACGGCGACGAGATGGAGGTCGACTACACCGGCTCCAGCCCGCAGGTACGCGGGGCAATCAACTCGACCTACAGCTACAGCTGCGGTTCGGCGTGGACGGCGGTGCGCGCAATCCTGCCGCAGGACATTCCGAATGCCGAGGGGGCCTCGCGCCCGATCAAGGTCATCGCGCCCGAGGGCACGATCGCCAACGTGATCATGCCGGGTGCCTGCGCGGCGCGCGCGATGACCGGCTTCCGGATGACCGATGCCACCTTCGGCGCGCTGGCGCAGATGCTGCCCGACAACGGCATGACCGCCTCCGATGGCGGCAACACCAACGTGTCGATCGGCGGCTACTACCGCGACCGGAAGTCGTTCATCTATGTCGATTTCACCTGTGGCTCGTGGGGCGCACGCGCGTTCGACGACGGCCACGACGGCCTGTCGCACATCAAGGGCAACATGGCCTCGCATGCGGTGGAGTCGATCGAGGCCGAGTACCCGATCCAGTTCCTGTCCTACGAATTCGTGCCGGACAAGTTCGGCCCGGGCAAGTACCGGGGCGGCGCGCCGTACAAGCGCGACTATAGATTCCTGGAAGACGAGGCGGTGCTGTCGGTGCGTGCCGACCGCAAGCGCTTCCCGGCGTTCGGGCTGTACGGCGGCCAGCCGGGGCGTCCGTCCGAGAACGTGCTGAACCCGGGCACGCCGCAGGAAGAGCCACTCACCGGCAAGTTCACCCGCTCGATCCACCGGGGCGACGTGTTCCGCACGGTGCTCGCCGGAGGGGGCGGCTGGGGCGATCCGCTCGAGCGCGATCCGCTGCGCGTGCTGCGCGATGTACGCAACGAGCTGCTCTCCGATGAACTCGCGCGGTCGCAGTACGGTGTCGTCATCGACCACAAGGCCTGGGTGGTGGACGAGGCGGCGACGCATGCGTTGCGCGAGTCTGCCCGCAAGGCGCGCGGCGGCGCGCCGCTGCCCTTCGTCACCCATGCATGGCCGGCGGATTTCGACGGCACCGACATCCGCGCGATCGAGGCCTCCAGGAAATGAGCATGTCCATCCCGAACCAACCCACCTACCGCGTCGGCGTCGACATCGGCGGCACCTTCACCGACATCGTGTTCCTCTCGGAAGACGGCCGGCTGCTGACCCGGAAGATCTCGTCCAGCGTCGACAACTATGCACTGGCGATCGTGCAGGGGCTGAGCGACCTGTTCAAGGAGCACGGGCTGGTCGGCAGCGACGTCGACGTGCTGCGCCATGGCACGACCGTCGGCTCGAACGCGATCCTCGAACACAAGGGCGTGCTGACCGGCCTGATCTGCAGCGAAGGCTTCCGCGACATCCTCGAGATCCGCAACCTGCGCCGGCCGCACCTGTACAACATCGTCTGGAACAAGCCGCAGCCGCTGGTCGAACGTTACCTGCGCCTGCCGGTGGACGAGCGCATCAATGCGCAGGGCGAGGTCGAGGTGGCACTGGACATCGCCCAGGTCGAGCAGGTCGTCGACCGGATGCTCGGTGAAGGTGTCGAGGCGATCGCGGTCTGCCTGAAGAACTCCTACCTGAACCCGGTGCACGAGTATGCGATCAAGCAGGTGATCGAGGCGCGTGCACCCGGCCTGCCGCACTGCGTGAGCCATGACGTGCTGCCCGAGATCAAGGAGTACGAGCGCACCTCGACCACCACGGTCAATGCATACATCCTGCCGATCGTCGAGCGCTACTTGCAGACGCTGCGCAAGAGCCTGGACGACGCCGGCATCCATGCGAAGCTGCTGCTGATGCAGAGCAACGGCGGCCTGATCACCGACGCCGAAGCCGCGCGCATGCCGGTCAACATCGTCGAGTCCGGCCCGGCGGGTGGCGTGGTCGGCGCGCAGGCGCTGGCGAAGAAGCTGGGCCTGACCCAGATCGTCACCTTCGACATGGGCGGCACCACCGCCAAGGCCTCCATCGTCGAGGACGGCGAAGTGTCGCGTGCGACCGAGTACAGCGTCGGCGGCGGCATCATGATCGGCTCGCGGCTGCTCACAGGGTCCGGCTATCTGCTGCGCGTGCCGGCGATCGACCTGGCCGAGGTCGGGGCGGGCGGCGGCTCCATCGTGCGCGTCGATGCCGGCGGCGCGGTACGCGTCGGCCCGGACAGCGCCGGCGCCTTCCCCGGTCCGGTCTGCTACGGCAAGGGCGGCACCGAACCGACGATCACCGACTGCAACGTGGTGCTCGGCTACATCAATCCGCAGCACCTGGTGCAGGGCGAGCTGTCGCTCGACGCATCGAAGAGCCGCAGCGCGGTGGCCGAGAAGGTCGCGGGGCCGCTCGGCCTGTCGCCGGAGCATGCGGCCTATGCGGCGTTCAGGATCGCCGGTTCGAACATGATGCGCGCGATCCGTGCGGTGTCGGTCGAGCGCGGCCGAGACGTGCGCGGCTTCTCGCTGTTCGCCTTCGGCGGCAACGGACCGCTGTTCGGCGCCGACCTCGCGCAGTCGCTGGGCATGAAGCTGGTGGTGGTGCCGCCGTCGGCCGGGCTGTTCTCGTCGTTCGGGCTGCTCTATGCCGATGTCGAGCACCATTACTCGCGCACGTTCCGCCGCGTGCTGTCGACCGCGGGTGTCGCCGACATCAACGCCGCGTGGGACAGGCTGATCGCGCATGGCCGTGCCCAGCTCGAAGCCGAAGGCTTCCCGGCCGAGCGCATCCGCATCCGCAAGTTCGCCGACATGCACTACAAGGGGCAGTCGTATGAACTCGCCGTGCCGGCGCCCGATGCGCCGCTGGACGGGGTCACCGTGCCCGTGCTGGAGGAGACCTTCGCGAAGGAATACGAACGCACCTACGGCCATCGCTCGCCGTCGTCGATCCCGATCGAGATGGTCAACATCAAGGTGATCGCGCTCGGCCTGCCCGAGCGTGCGCTGGTGCCCGACGCGCTGCACGACGTGCGTGCCGAACGGCCGGCACCGCCGCCGCGGCAGGTCTACTTCGGGCCGCAGGCCGGCTGGCAGCTGACGCCGATCCTGCGCCGGTCGGACCTGGCGAAGAAGACCGACGGGCCGCTGATCGTCGAGGACTACGATTCGACCTGCGTGGTGCCGCCGGGGACGACGGCGGAACTGGACGGGTACGGGAACATATTGATAAGGCTTTAGGCGGTCGTCGGAGCGTTTTGCAGGATGCTCGAGGTTTTTCGTGCATGTGTCGGTGCCGCAGGGCGGTGATGATTTCATGTTTCGAAGATCGGAAAATGTCATGGGCATCACCTACGCTGCGTTGCGCCTGAGCCACTTCGGCCGCGACGAC